>CBDETP010000026.1:0-59704 GCA_965242995.1 Coxiellales bacterium | reverse complement strand
GGTGGGTCAATCTAGACTAAAGCACACTCATAAGGTCGATTTTAGTGAAAAGTACCCCTATGTTAAGTTGACGAATGATAATGGTGTTCGATAAGGCTACCATCATTTCAAACATTTTCGAAGTTTGACTTTGCTTTTAGTAAAGAGTTGTCGTCTAAATTAGAAAAAATTATTAATCAGATGCCTAAGTTTCGCAATAAATCCTATATTGTTATAGATACACGCTATAACGTTGGCGGTAGTGACGAATATTCTCGCCTCTTAATTCAAAAACTATATGGTAAGGAATATCTCTGGTCTTTAGGTAAGGCGTTTATCTGGAATCGTCAATGGCAGGCGTTATATGTGTTAAGTGAGCCGAGATTGATGGAAATGAAAATGTCTGGCAGTTTCAAAAGCTATATGCTCCAAAAAAAGCGGTATAAGCAAGGTGGTAAATTTTATTTAGAGAAGTGGCATGTTACCTCCTATAAAAGAACGAATGAAAAAATTAAAAACCCTGTTACTGCTAAAATAATTCTTTTAACAAATGGTCTATGTGCCAGCATGTGTTATATGATTAATCGAACCTGGCTTCAGTTACCTAATGTTACTTTGATTGGTCAGAGCCCAAACACGATGGGTTTAATTACTATTCCAGTTCCTTTTAAAATTAGCCAATATGTTTCGTTATACCTTGCTAGCTCGATTTTCACTAATATGGGTGATGAGTTTAATGAAAAACTAATGCCATCGTATGTGTATTCAGGTGAGATTCGCGATATTAATAAAATACAGGCATTTGTCAATGATTTTTTGAAAAATAAGAGTTGAATCAATGGTTATGATAAAAAATTGTTATTTCAATTATTTTATGAGTGAGTGATGATGTAACTATATTTCATCTCCAGTTTTAATGTTAAGGTGATAGTAGCGGAGTTATTATCTTTTCTTTGCTCGCAAAAAACATTGCCTTTGTCAAGAAACGAGGCAGATAAGATGTTGAGCTATTAATAGTAGAGTTTTTTTATGATGAATATTGGAATTGTAGGGACAGGTTCGGCATCTAAAGCTCATCTAAGTGCTTTAGATGTATTAGATTCAATAAGTAGGGTCTTTATATTTTCTCGAGACATAAAAAAGGCCAAGTTATTAGCAGCTGAGTGTGAAAAAGCAGAAGCATTAGATTCTTTGCAAAAATTGGCGCTATCAGTGGATGCCGTTGTGATAGCCACACCAAATCATACCCATTTGGATCTTTTGAAAAAAATATATCAAGACAAAAAACTTCCGGTATTATCTGAAAAGCCTCTTACCTGTTCAATGCAAGAGGGCGATGAGTTTATGGCGCTTGCTGATCCATTGAGTATAGTTGGCTTTAATTATCGTTTTAATCAGCCATTAATGACAATATTAGAATTGCAGCAAAAGTATAATCTGGGAGATGTGACGCATATTACTTTATCTTTTAAGAGCTCAAGTGGCCTAACCAAGAAAACAATTGGGTGGAAAGATTCGACTATTCAACAGGGAACGGGTGGTGCTTGTGGTGATATTGGAATCCATTTAATGGATTTGGTTGGGTTTATTAGTGATTCTACTATTAATTTAGAGAATCTCCACGTGTCATTGGGTCAGCGAATTGCTAATAGGGGCGGATCTGAATTGCACCAAGAAGATTGTTGTGTTTTATCTGGAGTAACGCTGAACCATATTCCATTTAAATTAGAGGCAAGTAAGGCTTGTGATCCTGTGGATGTTGGATTATTTTTAGAGATTAATTTTCTTGAGGGAAAAGCATCTTATTCTAGCCAAATACCACAAAAAATTAAATTAGAGGCTTTTGATACTCCTGGAGTTAATGAAATTGAAATCAATAAGCCATTATTGAAAGACCCTGTAAAAGAAGTTGCCTACTGGTCAGATTCTTTTTATTTGCAAATGAAGTGCTGGGTAGATTCATTGAGCGAGAGCCTTTTGGACGGTCAATTAGCAAATATTGCTGACGGTTGCTACGCACAGAAAGTTTTGGGGAGATGCGTTAGTCACATGAAAAAAGCAAAGTAATGATCTACTAATAAAGCAACAAAAAGTAGCATTAAGTAGGTAATTGAATAGCGGAATGCGCGCATAGGAATTTTTTCATCATTATTTTTAAGTAGTTTGTAAGACCA
This sequence comes from Coxiellales bacterium, assembly GCA_965242995.1. GTDB lineage: Bacteria > Pseudomonadota > Gammaproteobacteria > CBDETP01 > CBDETP01 > CBDETP01. The sequence goes on along the minus strand of CBDETP010000026.1, from coordinate 57,551 downwards.
AATTACAAAGCGAGTATTTAAAATAATAACTGAAATTAAATAAATGTACCCTGACATTTTAATGGCAAAAGGCAGTAACGTAACTGCTGTTAATAATAAAGTATATATAAATATACTTTTTTTGGTGAAAGAAACGCCAAGCACATTTGGTAGCATCGGGATATCTGCTTTCCCGTATTCTTCTTTACGAGCAATAGCAAGGGCCCAAAAATGAGGTGGCGTCCAAACAAAAATAATAAGTACGAGCAATAAAGGGGCTGCTGCAATATGGCCAGTGACTGCGATCCAGCCCAGTAATGGTGGAGCTGCGCCAGCAATGCCACCGATAACAATATTTTGCGATGTAGCTCTTTTTAAAAACATAGTATAAAGGCCTGCATAGGCGACCAAAGTGCAAAAAGTTAAGCCGGCTGTCAGCATGTTGGTTTCTTTTAGTAAAATAGTCATAGCTAATAGGCATAAAACCAAAGCAAAAATAAGCGCTTGTGGAATGGAGACTTTTCCTTGAACAATTGGGCGACGTTGCGTGCGTCGCATAATGCAATCTATGCGATGATCAACGACATGATTAACCACAGCTGCAGCAGATGCAGCTAAAGCGATTCCAATATTACCCCAAAAAAATACAGCCCAGGTTAATTGTCCTGCAGGCGTTAAGCACATACCAACAATACTGGTTAGAATCATCATCCAAACGACACGAGGTTTAGTGAGTTCGTGGTAATTCTTTAGAGTGCTGATTATGCCCTTGTCAGATGAGCTAGTTGTTGTTGGAGCTATGTGTTGTGTTTCATTCATAATTTTAGTGCTGTGTTAAAAATTGCAAAATTGCAGGTAGAGCTAAGCCAATAATCATAACTAATGGGACAAGCGCCCAAAGCATTTCGGTTTGAATAGTCCGGCCAGTTTTCTCAGGGGTTTTGTCAATGGTTTGTTGTGCTAGTAATAGCAACATCCAAGTTAGTGATAGCATCGATACACCAATGCTTATCCAGAAGATAACAGCATGGATTGCCTGGTTGATTGTCTGCATCTTGAGTGACTTCCCGAGTAGTTTAGCTGGGTAGATCATAGCATAAATTGCGCAGTTCGCTAGTTAACTTTGGCTTCACCAACAAAGCCACGGTTGTCCATCTGTGCATTTCGTACAAAATGTTGCTAGACTTGATACGTTGAGGTTAATAAAAGGAGTTTTATCATGACATACGTTGAGTTGGCGCGATTATTTGGTGTGGTTTTTACTGTGACGTCTTTAGGCGTGTTATTTAATTTGGATAATGCAAACCGCATTTATGAAGATTTGAAGCATTCGGCTATGGATCGCTTTTTAGTTAGCCTATTATCCTTGTTATTAGGCATGTTGGTTTTATCACAACACTTCAGTTTTGCTCATGATTGGGGACTTGCTGTTACCATCTTGGGTTGGGTGATGGTGATTAATGGGGTGTTCTGTTTATTGTTTGTTAACGCCTGGGTAAAGATTATTCAATTCAATCAGGACAAAGGCTCGGTCTTATTTTGCTTGTTCGGCCTGCTAATTGGTTTCTTGATGCTTTATATTGGCTTTGCACCCCACATAGGGGGCTAGAGGATTAAAGGGCTCTAGCAGCTAAAGAAGAGCCAATTAATTGCCCACATACAACTTTTTCTATTTTATTGAACAGGGGGGCGTTGCCCCCTTCTTGTTATCCACTCTGGCTAGTCCTGGTAATTAGCAAAAAGTTGTTATACAATCGAGCCAGATTTTTCTCGGTATCAACTATTTACTAAGGATAAAACACTATGGCGACAGTTCGGCTGAGCGTTGGGAGTCTGTTTTTTAAATTCATAAAATGTGTCGGTAAATGGGCGCTTCCAGTGGCCGCACTGGTAATGTTGGCAGGCTGTAAGTTAACCGGCGGTGTGTGGGACCCCAAAGGACTAGTGGCTTACAAAGAGAAAGATTTTATTGATCGACTCCGCTGCTTTAATGATGATTGTGGTGTTGCCGGTCATCATCATGAGCTTTGCTTTTGCGTTTCGTTACCGAGCTAAAAATAAGCGTAAAGGTGAATATCGCCCTAACTGGAGTCATAACCCTTGGCTAGAAGCTATTTGGTGGGTTTTGCCCTGCATTATCGTAGTGGTGCTAGGCATTATTACTTGGAAAAAAACACACGCACTTGACCCTTATAAACCTTTAAGTGTTCCGGGTGAAAAAATGGTCATCCAGGCGGTGTCTTTGCGCTGGAAGTGGTTGTTTATTTACCCTAAACAAAATATAGCAACCGTGAATTACATTGAAATTCCTAAAGGTAAACAAGTTGAGTTTCTAATCACCTCTGAAGCTCCAATGAGTGCTTTCTTTATTCCTCAGTTGGGTGGCCAAATATTCTCAATGGCTGGCATGCGTACGCGCTTGCACGTCATTGGCGATCAGCTTGGTACCTTCCAAGGCATGAATACACAGTATAATGGTGTAGGCTTCTCTGATATGAAATTCAAAGTAAAAGTGACGTCAAAGCAGGGTTTTGATAATTGGGTTAAAACAGTAAAGCAAAGCCAGCAGTCATTGACTATTCCGACTTACCAAAAACTGGTAAAGCCGACAGTTGCGGCAAAAGTTCAATACTATTCTAGTGTTTATCCTAATTTGTTTACGCGAATCATGGATCAATTCACTAAACCCAATATGCGCTTACATTAATAGTAATGTACTCATATTTGTTATTTTTTTTGTACTGATATAAAAACATAAGAGAAGGACTAAGAAATGTTAGAAAAGCTGCTTTTTGGTAAGTTAGGTTTAGATGCTATTCCATTTGGTGACCCCATTACCTTATATGGTGCCGGTGGCTTCATTGCGATATTTGCTATTGCTATTATTGGCTCACTGACCTATTACAAACAGTGGGGTTGGTTGTGGCGTGAGTGGATTTGCACGGTAGATCACAAAAAAATTGGCATTATGTACTTCATGTTAGCATTGCTAATGATGACCAGGGGCCTTATTCAAGCGGTGATGATGCGTGCTCAACAAGCCGTTGCTGCCGGCGGTCATACGGGGTATCTGCCGCCAGAACACTATGACCAATTCTTTACAGAGCATGGCGTGATCATGATTTTCTTTGTCGCGATGCCATTGGTTTTTGGTATTATTAATGTTGTTTTGCCCTTGCAAATTGGTGCGAGAGATGTGGCTTATCCATATTTAAACTCTTTAAGTTTCTGGCTAACTTTTGTTAGTGCTATGTTAGTGATGGCCTCTTTATTGATTGGTAGCTTTGCTGAAACGGGTTGGTTGGCCTATCCACCATTGTCGGAGAAAGCTTATAGCCCCGGGGTCGGGGTCGATTATTTTATTTGGGCACTGCAGATATCCGGAATTGGTAGTTTGTTGTCCGGTGTTAACTTTATTGCCACCATTTTTAAAATGCGTTGCCCGGGCATGACATTAATGAAAATGCCGGTATTTGTTTGGTCTTGCCTTGTGTGCGATGATTCTAGTAGCGCTTGCTTTCCCGGTGTTAACGGTAACACTGGGTTTATTAACGCTTGATCGTGTGGCAGATATGCATTTTTTCACCCAGCATGCGGGCGGGAATGTCATGATGTATATCAATTTGATTTGGGCCTGGGGACATCCGGAAGTTTATATTCTTATTTTACCGGCTTTTGGTATTTTTTCAGAAGTGGTCGCAACGTTTTGTCGTAAAAAATTATTTGGTTATGCCACAATGGTCTGGGCGATTATTATTATTACCTTTTTAGCTTTCGTGGTTTGGCTGCATCACTTCTTTACGATGGGAGCGGGAGCTAATGTGAACGCTTTCTTTGGTATTATGACGATGATTATTGCCATACCAACCGGGGTAAAAGTCTTTAACTGGTTGTTTACTATGTATCGAGGCAGTATTACTTTTACAACGCCAATGCTATGGGTAACCGCATTTTTCACAACCTTTGCTATTGGTGGTATGACGGGTGTGATGATGGCAATTCCGCCAATTGATTTCCAAGTGCATAACAGCTTATTTTTGGTTGCTCACTTTCACAACGTTATTATTGGTGGTGTGGTCTTTGGTTTTTTTGCGGGAATAACTTTTTGGTTTCCCAAAGCCTTTGGTTTCCGATTAGATGAGCGTCTTGGTAAAATTGCCTTTTGGCTCTGGGTGCCAGGCTTTTATGTTGCCTTTATGCCGTTGTATGTATTGGGCCTCATGGGTGTGATGCGCCGGACCAACCACTATGCGGATGTCTCTTTGCAGCCATATTTTGTCGTCGCATTAATTGGTGCCGTACTTATTTTAATTGGCTTCTTGTTTCAAATAGCGCAGTTTGTTTACAGTATTAAACACCGTGAAAAACTTCGGGATAAAACCGGCGATCCTTGGGATTCTCGCACATTAGAATGGTCAATTGCTTCACCGGCTCCGTTCTATAACTTTGCGCATACCCCAGAAGTGAATGAGATTGATGATTATTGGGAGCAAAAACAAAGATGGGCAAAAGAGGGCAAGCCTTTGCCTAAAGCTTATCAAGATATTCATATGCCAAAAAATACACCAGCAGGGTTTATTATTGCGATGTTTGCAGGGCTTTTTGGTTTTGCAGTGATCTGGCATATGCTAATTCCAGCAATTGTTGGGCTTGTTGGCATCATTGCTACTGTCATAGTTCGTACGTTTAATACCGATGTGGATTATTATGTCAAAGCAGAAGAGGTGAAAGAAATCGAAATGGCACATATGAAGGAGGCACAATCATGAGTTCAGATGCTCACGCAATAGCGCACCAAAACGAAGCAGATTCAATCGACGTTTTTGGTTTTTGGATATACATTATGACAGACTGTGTGCTGTTTGGGAGTTTGTTTGCTGCATTTGTGGTGTTGCATTATCCCGGGGCATACGGCCCATCATTAACGCCACACATTGATTTACCTTATGTGTTGGGTGAAACATTTTTTCTACTAGCGAGTAATTTAACTTTTGGCTTGGCAATTTTGTCCATGTATAAACAAAAATTAAGCCGAGTGCGTTTATGGCTTATTTTAACGTTTATATTGGGGCTTGGCTTTGTGGCGATGGAAGTTAATGAGTTCATTATGCTGTTTCACGAAGGCTATAGCTGGACAGACAGTGCCTCAGCATCGGCGTTCTTTACTTTAGTGGGTACACACGGCTTGCACGTAAGTTTTGGTTTGTTGTGGATTTTAGTGATTATTTTTCAATTATCTAAGCTAGGTATCTGTGCAACATCAAAAAGGCGTTTAACTTATTTAGGTATGTTCTGGAATTTCCTAGATATTGTTTGGATTTTCCTATTTACCGTTGTTTATTTAAAAGGAGTGGTAGCATGATTGAATCACATCATACGCAAGAGCCAGATTTTGGTGCAGGTAAAAAGACATTTAATACCTATATTTTAGGGGTGGTTTTGTGTGTCATTTTAACCTTAATTCCTTTTGCGGTTGTTATGAAAGGCTCTCTATCCCATGCAATGACTTACGCGGTTCTAATTACTTCAGCGGTTGCGCAATTTTTAGTGCAGGTTGTTTGTTTTTTACGCCTTAATTTAATAACCACGCAGTCGCGGATTAATATCATGTCATTTATTTTTGCCATTGTTGTACTGATTGTCATTATTGGCGGATCTGTCTGGATTATGTGGAACTTAAATTATAATATGATGCACTAATTGTTCTATTGCTAATCTCAAAAAAGGGCCTTTTTGGCCTTTTTTTATTGATGATTTTGCGAGCGTTGTTTCTGGGTATCCTTGTTATAGCTGGGCGCTTTTGCTGAAGTATGGATAATTGAACCAAACAAGGAATGATTGATGTCAAAAAAAACAGCCTTACTCTCTTTCGTTTTACTATTGTCTAATAGCCTGGTTTTTTCTATGGCAATTGCCCAGCCTACATTTTCTGTCACGTTCGGCAATAATATAAAGAATTTTATAAATAAAAATCCAAACAATCCTTCTCTTTGGGTGAGGTACAATTATATTAGGGAAGACGGAGTTCATGGTCGTGTGTCTCTTAATACTGCATTAAGTGGGATTCCGGGTGAAAGGCAGTACAATTGGCAGGAAGCTATTGAGAAATTAGAAAATCCGGGTCCGTTTTTTTTTAAATATAAAAACATGGAATCAATTGACTTCATGGCTAAAGCTAGTGGTCAGCCAAGTATTTCCTTATGCTGCACTCAAAATTTGGATCCAAGTAAATTATACAGCCATATTAATGCCACTATCACCTATAATACATCTACTCATAAGTGCGAAGTTTTTTTGAAGGAGTAAGAGCCAGCTCATGTAGGCTGGCGAAGCCATCAAGTGTGTGCAGTACGGCAAGGGAAATATTAACAAGCAGGTTTTTAGATACTTCAATGTGATGCCATTTTTTGTAAACCATGAAATTTTCTGCCGCTGTGATAATAGAAGACATAGCTATCATTAAAATGATTCTGAAAGTCTCTTTCATGCATGAGATCAAAAAAACAGCCCGTTGGTTTTTACTTAAACCTTGCAATGCCATTCGTCAACAGTAGTTTTGAAAGCAAAAAACAAAAGCTTAAACTTGAATAACACCCTAACAGCAGTGCGGTTCTTTCATAGTGCATTGGTTTTTGGATTATACGCTGTTTGCTGTTCTCGTGTGTGGGCTCATACCTGCTTCAGGTTCTGCCCCTAAGAGAGGTGCTCTTTCTTCCACTGTTACATCTTCTTCTAACGAATCTTTTATAGCATCAATAAGGCAAAACCAACAAAGAGCGCCCAGTGCTACACCATTCGCAATAGATCGAATTTCCTTCGAAGGAGAAAACGCCAGCTCAGATAGACTGGCGAAGCCATCGAGTGTGTGCAGTAAGGCAAGGGAAATATTAACAAGCCTTTTTTTAGATACTTCAATGTGATGCCACTCTTTGTAAGCCATAAAAGTTTCTGCCACTGTGATAATAGAAGATATAGCTGTTACTATTTCAGTAGCTAAATTAGATTTCTTAATTTGTGGCAAAAACGCAAGTGTTGCTGGTGTAGCCATCGTTAAGAGTGCAAGAAAGGATAAAAAGTACTGGCTCCTCTTAGAGTCAGCCATAATGTCTACGTGCGCTAGGTGCACCATGACATCAGCAACTGATGTTGCTACCGTAATAGCTGCACTGGTAGTGTAGCTGTGATCCCTAGTGAAGAGTTGTGAAATTAAATATCCAGGTATTATTGAGGAACAAAGTGTCGTCAAGAAAATTTTCCAAAAATGATTCCGAAAGTCTCTTTCATGTTTGAGATCAAAAAAACAGCTCATTAGGATAAAAGGAAAAGGTAAACCGAACAGGATCATACCCGGATGATACCACTGCCGTTTTATTAAAATTTTCTTTGCTGCACTATTTTTAGCGTCTTCACTAAACGTCCCTGCAAAAACATTCATAAGAACCAGACTTACGCCGATAAGAAGCGTGACAATATACTTATATCTCTCACTGGACTTTGGAAGTAAGGAGCCTTCGGTGGATTCAATTAGAGCTAAGTAGGCAAGAGAAGCAAAAAATAGCATGCTTGCAGCCACATTTTTTGGTTCTATCGAACAGTTCTCATCGCTTTTTGTTTCTGTTTTGAGCTCGTCTGCCGCTTGGATGCTGCCTTCTTTTCGATCAGTCATATTTTTCCTCTTACTATAAATGAGAATGGTTATCATTAATTGTCAGGAAACTTTATTCTTTTTTTTCCCTAAGGTCAAACTTTTTTTTAGTTAATATTTCCATCAACACACGGATATGATATTTTGCCTTGAGTGTACAATAAAAAGTAAATGACCATTTCTACGTTTTGAGGTTGAAGCATGAATAAAATAAAAAAAATCATGGTGGCTTTATTAAGCGCGTTATTTTTTTCATCAGCATTTGCGATAACAGGTTTTACTGTAGATAATCAGCCAATTAATCCGGTTTGTGTTTGGCTACTAGTTAACTGCAGTTCTGATGCTGGTCATAGTGTTACCGATAAAAATAACTGCCTTTTATCGTATTTTGACAGCCCAAGTAATAAAAACCTTATTTCAGCCATTAATCTAGATGCTTGTCAGGCAAGTGTGACAAAAGGCGAGGTTGTGAAAAACGCTAACTTGATTAGCTACAATTTCCCCTGGGGAGTAAGAAATGATTTTAATAATTCATTAAAAAGAGGCAGCTTTACTTATGAATATGTTGGGCAGACCAAAAATGGCATAGACGTACTTCATGTTTTTGAAAGCGGTGGTGGGACAGGTCAGTTTGATAGCATTATGTTGTTAAAAAGGCAGCAAATAACGCAATATCTAATGAGTGATAATAACCAGTTCAAGCCTAGCCAATTCACGCAGCTTTCAATGCTTAGCAGTATTCCTGGGGGCGATCGAGCGACGGGCAGCTTCAAAACAATTGTGATCAAGGGAAATACTTTATCAGGCACTCGATTTAATTCAAAAAACTTGCCGAATGAGCAAAAGTATCCGAATAAAAAGTTCCGCTTTAAACTTCCCAAGTAGGCACCTAGCTTTATTGTTGTCGGCTGACACTACAGAGTGCCTTAGCTTAACGAATTAGACTTAAAAACTCACTGCGTGTGCGAGCATCTTCACGAAACAAACCCAGCATCATTGATGTAGTCATGGTTGAGTTTTGTTTTTCAACACCTCGCATCATCATGCACAAGTGTTTTGCTTCAACAATAACAGCAACCCCTTTTGCCTGTGTTACTTCTAGTAGGGTGTCAGCAACTTGCTTGGTTAGACGCTCTTGAATTTGTAATCGTTTTGCAAACACATCAACGAGTCGTGCTATTTTCGAAACGCCAAGCACGTGTCCATTAGGTATGTAGGCAACATGGCATTTACCAATGAACGGTAACATGTGGTGTTCGCACAGCGAATATAATTCTATATCTTTTACAATGACCATCTCACTCATGTCTGATGGAAAAAGTGCGCCATTAATAACATTATCGATATTTTGTTGATAACCTTGTGTTAAATAATCATAAGCCTTTGCAACTCGTTTTGGCGTATCTTTTAAACCGGGTCGAGAGGTGTCTTCACCGATGTGCTTAAGAATATCAGTAATTAAATGTTCCATGAATTCATCCTGGTGGCCAAGTAAGTTTACGGCCGCCAAGCAGGTGTAAGTGGATATGATATACCTCTTGCCCACCGTGAGCATTGCAGTTGAAAATAAGGCGATAGCCGTCTTCAGCAATGCCGCGTTCTTTTGCAATTTTTCTTGCCGTTTGAATTAATTCGCCAGCAACAAAAGTGTCACCTTCACTCAAGTCATTAATTGTTGCAATGTGTTTTTTAGGAATAATCAACACATGGTGTGGCGCTTTAGGGCTGATATCATTAAAGGCTAAAATGGTATTGGTTTCCATAACAATCTCGCTGGGGATGTTGCGGTTTATAATATTGCAAAATAAACAATCCATTTTAGTGTCCGCCTGCAGTGTGATCGAGTTGATTAAAATCAATGTGCTTTATTAGTAGCGCCAATGGTATCAGGCAAAGTAAAATGACTGCAACTAAAAAATACGCATCAATGTAGGCGGCCATGTTTGCCTGTTCACTAACAGATTGAGATAGCTGAATGGCTGCTTGCGATGTTTGAGGGATTAGCTTGTGGACGGCGAGCCAGTGTTGAGTGTTAGCAGAAAACTGCGTGATGTGGCCTGCAATATGACTCCAGTTAATTTGTGTTTCACGAGTAATTAATGTGGTCGTTAACGAAATACCTAGCGATGTACCCAGCATGCGACCATAAGAAAACAGGCCCGAGCCTTCGGTAATATCTTGTTTACGCAATGTTGCAAGTGAGTAGGTGGAGACTGGCACCATAAACAAACCCATGCCAAAGCCTTGAATTAATCCTGAATAGATTATAAAACTCATTGGTGTGTTTAAAGTAAATTCAGCCATTAAAAAAGTGCCCACGCTGCAAATGAGCAAGGCAATCGAGAGGATGATTTTTATATTAAGTCTAGGCATTAAAAAAGAGGCTAATATCATGCCAGCGCCACTGGTGAAGCCACGTGGCGCCATGGCTAGGCCAGTTGTGAGGGTCGGGTAGTGAAAAAGCGTTTCCAGCATAATGGGTTGGATGGTGAGAATACTGAAAATACAGCCGCATAAAACCAATAGTAATATGGTCGAAACGGCAAGGTTGCGGTTAGCGAATAAGCGTAGCTGAACGATCGGATTTTTTTCACTTAAGCTGCGGTAAATAAAAAGGGACAGAGCAATCACGCTAAGCATGGCAAAAAAACTAATTTCATTGGATGAAAACCAGTCTTTGGTTGTGCCCTCGTCAAGGAAAAATTGCAGTGAACCAATGCCTATGACCATTAAGATTAAGCCGATAAAATCAATATTGCGCTTAATGAGCTTGCTTTCTTTAATAAAGGTAATGGTTAAGAAAATGCCTAAAATACAGATCGGCAGATTAATATAAAAAATCCAGCGCCAATTCATGTTTTCCGTAATATAACCACCAACGGTTGGACCTAAAACAGGGGCAGCCATAATGCCCAGCCCCCAAATAGCCATGGCCTTGCCAAATTGTTCCGGTGGATATGTGTCACGTAAGATCGATTGTGACATGGGAATTAACGATGCGCCAAAAGCACCTTGTAGAATTCTAAGAAAAACCATTTCAGTGAGTGAGGTTGCCGCACCACATAACACCGAGCTAATCATGAAGCCGAAAACATTAATAATAAGTAAACGTTTGCGGCCAATGCGATCACTTAAAAAGCCCGTAAGCGGTAAAATGATAGCCGAGGCAACAACGTATGATGTACTAATCCAAGTGATCTGATCGGTGTTCGCGCTCAGTGATGCTTTCATTGCTGGGAGTGCAACATTAATAATAGTGGCATCCATGACTTCTAGAACAGCAACGAGCATCACAGTGATGGTGATCCAAAAGCGCTGGCTACTGCTAATAAGCGATGATTGATGGAGCGTGTTCATTGTTGCGTTGTGTCTACCTGAGCGGTACAGCTGGCACCAAGACGAAGTGGCACGTCTTGATTTTTACTGTTGATGCTAATGCGCACAGGGAAGCGTTGTGTCACTTTAACCCAGTTGCCAGTGGCATCTTCTGATGGAATTAATGCAAAGCTGGAACCGCTGCCACGGCCGATACTTTTAATTCGGCCAGTGAAAAGCTGGTCAGGATACATGTCAACCCGAATGGTTACCTGCTGGCCTGGCTTGATTCGAGCTAGTTGTGTTTCTTTGAAGTTAGCTGAGACCCAGTAAATGTTGTTTTCCACCAAGGCAAAAACAGGGTTGTAGGCACTTACGCTGTCACCTTTGCGTAAGTTAAAGTTGGCGATGTAGCCAGATTCAGGCGCGGTGACCTTGGTATATGATAAGTTAAGTCTTGCTTGCGCAAGTGCCGTAGTTGCCGCACGAATACTGGCGTTATCATTGCCTGTTTTACCGAGCTCCTCTTTGGCTTGATTGAGCTGGCTATTAGCGGCTTTGAGAGAGGCTTTGGCAACACTTAGCTCTTCAGTTGCTTCATCGCCCTTGGCGGCAGGGTAAAGGTGTTGTGATACCAGCTTAAGTGTGCGCGCTGAGTTTTTTTTAGTCTCTGTTAGTTGGGCCTGCCGTTCCTTGACTATGGCAGTTGCACTGGCAACCGCCATTTCTTTTGCCCGCACAGATTGAATAGTATTATCGAGTTCTGCCTGAGCCTTTTTAATTGTCAGTTGTAATTCAGTTGGATCAATAGTGAAAAGTGTATCGCCAGCATTAACAAAAGCATGATTTTGAACATTGATGGTGCTAACTCGGCCAGTGATGCGCGGCGCTATATTAATAGTGTTGGCCTGGATATAGGCATCATCCGTGCTAGGGAAGTTTTGGTTATATTGAATGTACCAGTAGCTGCCATAAACGATTGCAGCAAGGATGATAATAGAAAATAGCCATTTAAGTAGTTTAGTCATAGTCAGTTACATTTTTATGTTGGTTTTTGATGCAGTATAGCACATCAGTAGAGTTAGACTAGATAGTAGTTGACCCAGCTAGGCCCTTGCGTTTAAGGTTTGTTTTGTTTTAATGAAAAAGTGGATTCTTTGATGGACGCTGAACTGCAGTCGCATTACTTGCATGCTTTAGGTGTGACCGTTTGGCGGTCTCGGCAGTCAGTTGCTGCCGATGTTGTTCAGCGGCAAAAGGGTGAGCCTCAAGCCTTAAGGCATTTTTATTTACAGACAATGTCTGGTTCAGTTGTTGAGCTTTTTATTAGTGCTGAAGACGTTGCGCCAGGTAGTCAGTCCAGAGAGTTATTGGCGAAGATGATGCAGGCAGCAAAGCTATCATGGTTTAAATCCACGGATGCTGTTGATTCAGCCGTCGTGAAATTAACCATGGTGTTGGGGGAGGCGCAGTTGTTTGCGGCACTACCGGCATTATCGCAAAAAGATTTTTCAGTTGGGGTGCTGCCAGTTCAGCATAATAACAAAGTTGTTATGGTCAGCTACGCTCCTTCAGCCTTATTAACAAACGCCGCATTAAAAAAAGCAGCGTGGCAGCACTTGCAGGCAGCAATGAGCTCTGTCGATTCATAAGTTTAAGATAGAGAAATGCGATTGTGGTCCGTGCTTAATTCGCTCGAGCTAGCCACGGTGCTAGATATATCCAAAAATAACGATTATACTTATTTTTATCAAATATTTACTTTTTAAAAAGATTTTTTAAGTGATGGAGCTTATGATTAAAAAAATTTCATGCCTGGTTTTGTTTTCCTCTTTTGTCTGTCTTAATGTCGCCTGGGCTGATTCAGCGCCGGCAACTCAGCCTGCTGCCAGCAAGACATCAGCAACAGCGCCGCCGGCTATTACTGTGCAGGCAACAAAGGTGGTAACGGCTAACATTCCAAAAGTAGCAAGCTCATTAGGCAGTTTAGTGGCGACACAGAAAGTGACTATAAGTTCGGAAGTTGATGGGCGAATTGCCAAAATATTATTTAAGAATGGCCAAGAAGTCGCAAAAGGCATGCCCATTGCTCAGTTAGATGATACGCAAGCCGCAGCGGATTATCAAAAAGCAGTGACTCAAATGCAATTATCACGGAAAAGTTACCAGCGTGGCCAGCAAGCAGGTGACGCTATTTCTAAGCAGAAGTTGCAGGAGTTGAAAGCAACCATGCTAAGTGATCAAGCTGACCTGCAAAGCAAGCAGGCCACTCTTAATGAAGAGGAAATCACGGCGCCTTTTTCAGGGGTGCTAGGTGCTTTTAAAGTGAATCAGGGGGATTTTATTACCAAGGGTAGTCCTATTGTGACATTGGTGAATATTGATGATTTGCAGGTGAATTATTCATTGGGTGAGGATTTGTTCCCAGAGCTTAAAAAAAATCAGCTGTGTACTATTACTTCCAATGCTTATCCAGGCAAAGTGTTTTATGCCACCGTAAATTATATTTCACCAACAATTAATGAAGATACACGAACCGTTGCGGTCCAAGCATTGATTTCTTCTACTGAAGATCAGCTTCGCCCGGGCATGTTTGTACAAGTAGAGCAACAATTAGCACTGCAAAAAAGTGCGTTAGTCGTTCCATCTCAATCGGTTTTAGCCGACGTTAAGGGCTATTATGTTTATAAAATAATAGCTAATAAGGCGAGCAAAATAACCGTGACTATTGGTACCCGCACTAAAGGTCAAGTGCAGATTTTAACCGGCCTAAAGGCGGGAGAAAGCGTTGTCACGGCGGGTCAAGAGAAGTTGAGCGATGGCTCTGTTATTACGGTTTCAGCGAATACGCCGGCAACAACGAGCAGTAGTCAGTCTGGTGGTCAAGCAAATAATTAATTGCTGCTGTCACTTTACGTAAGTCGTTATTTTGTAAGAAAGGGATGTTTTTATGAATCTATTGAAAAAATGTATTCAAGAGCCGGTTATTGCCATCGTTTTAAGTTTAATTATTTTATTGTTAGGTTTGGCGGCTTTTCAGCGTTTAGATATTCGTTATTTTCCAGAATTAAAAATCCCAATGGTTACGGTTTACACTGGCTATTCTGGCGCTAGTGCCGATTTAATGGAATCAAGCGTTACCACGCCGCTTGAGAATGCTTTTTCTGGTTTAGATGGCGTTAATTATATAAGTTCATCCAGCTGGGCTGGTGGTAGTTATATTACAGTCCAATTTAAATTAGGCGGAAATTTTGATCAGCAGGTGAGTATGCTGCGAGATAAAATTTCCAGTGTTTTAAGTAATCCTGATTGGCCAACGGATGCTAGAGCGCCGTCAATAAAAATAGGCACAAATGGTTCGGCTTTGTCTATTGTGAGTATTACTAATCCTAGCATGTCACCCAATGATGTGAGTAATTATGTGCGGCAATATATTATCCCACAAGTCCAACAAGTTCCTGGTGTTGGCACTATTGGGCTGAATGGTGTGAGTGGTTATGCCATGCGTATTTGGCTGGACCCTGAAAAAATGACATCACTTGGCATTACTGCAGATGATATTAAGACTGCCATTACCGCGGATAATATCGATTTTGCTGGTGGTACCGTTCGAGGAGCCTCGCGTAATTACGGAATCATTTCGGATACACGATTAAAGACGCCACAAGATTTTGCCAACATTATTGTAAAGCAAACAGCAACGGGCACGGTCCGTTTAAGTGATATTGCAACGGTGGGTTTGGGTAGTCGAAGCTTTACCGACTTACCATTACGCGTTGATGGTAAGCAGGGTTTGGTGATGCAAGTTTATCCGGTGCAGGGAGTCAATCCTATTACCTTAAATAAATCTGTTGAGGAAACCTATGAGCGATTAAAAAAATCGCTTCCCGCGGGTATGACAATGACAACACTATATAACAATACCACGTATTTAAAAAAATCAATTGACGAGACTTTTTGGACTATTGCTGAAGCGGTTTTGCTAGTTATTATTGTTGTCTTTATGTTTTTAGGATCAATGCGGGCATCTATTATTCCTATTGTCACAATTCCAGTTAGTTTAATTGGTGTGTTTTCTTTTGTGTATTTGTTTGGTTTTAGTATTAACAGTTTATCTTTGCTCGGGATTGTATTAGCCATTGGTTTGGTGGTTGATGATGCCATTGTGATGCTGGAGAATATTCATCGACATATAGAAGAAGGCTTGTCGCCTTTTCAGGCGGCAATCAAAGGGTCGACAGAAATTGCTTCTGCGGTTGTTGCAATGAGTATTACCTTGATTGCGGTATATGCGCCAATTGGTTTGGTGCAAGGTTTTACAGCAAAGTTATTCCAAGAGTTTGCTTTTACTTTGGCTGCGGCGGTGGTGATTTCTGGTTTTGTTGCATTAACGCTCACACCGATGATGTGTTCGAGAATTTTAAAAGAGCATGGTCAGTCAGAAGGAAGATTTGCTGCAGCAATTAATCGTTTTTTTAATGGGTTAGCTGCAGCTTATGGTAAGTTGTTAGTAGGCGTTTTAAAAGTACGTTTTTTTGTGGTAATTACCATGGGGGTTATTTTTGCTTTTGGTGTTTTTTTATTTTATAGCTTGTCACAAGAGTTTATTCCTGCAGAAGACGAGGGTGCAGTTCGGGTGAGTGTGGTTTCACCGAGTGGATCAAGCATGCAATACACTGATCGCTATACACAGCAGGTTGAAGCGATGTTGAAGAAATTCCCGGCAATTGAGTCAACCGTTGCTATTGGGGGTAATGCCTCATCAAATATCGATGTTTTTTTGAAACCATGGAATCAGCGAAAAGAGACTCCCGCAGAGATTGTTGCTGAATTAAATCCTGCGTTGAAAAAAATCCCCGGCGTTGATGCCAGTGCTTTTTTGCCAAGTTTTATTGATTATGGTCCTGCCGGCTATGCCGTTAGTTATAATTTAATGACTTTGGGTTCCTATCAAGATTTGGTTACGCCCGTTAATGCTTTGGTTGCTAAGTTAAAGCAATATCCGGGGTTGATTGATGTGGGCACAAGCTTAAAATTTGATTCTCAGCAATATAAAATCTCTATTAAAAGAGATATGGCAGCAGCTTTAGGGGTAAGCTTGCAAGATATTGCAGATACCGTGCAAACCATGATGAGTGGTAAGCATGTCACCAATGTGTCATCAGGTAAAACCAGTTATGATGTTATTATTCAAATGCAAAAGAAAGATTTGGCTGATATCAGTGCTTTTAATAAATTATATGTGCGCAGCACTTCTGGGAATAACGTAGGTAAATTAATTCCACTGTCTAATTTGGTAACCTTAACGCCCACGGTTGGCCAGAGTTCACTAACACACTACGATCGCATGCGGTCAGCAGAGGTTCATGGTCGGTTAGCGCCGGGTTACACGGAAAGTCAGGCAATTAACTTTGTTCGTAAGGCTGCAGGTCAGGTTGAAAATAGCCAAATTAATGGAGCCTTTTCTGGGAAAGCAAAACAGTTTATTGATTCGCAGGGCAGTATGGGGCAAATTGTATTGATGGCCATTATTTTTATTTTCCTTGTGCTGGCAGCGCAATTTAAAAGTTTTATAGATCCATTTATCGTGTTGTTAGCGGTGCCCTTAAGTACGGTGGGTGCACTGCTGTCATTAAAAATAACCGGTGGCACAATTAATTTATTTTCACAAATCGGTATTGTGACTTTGGTGGGGCTAATTAGTAAGCACGGTATTTTAATCACGCAATTTGTCAACAACTTGCGTGAAGAGGGGGTGGCTATGACAGAAGCGATTATTGCCGGTGCCAGCATCCGGTTGCGACCTATTTTAATGACAACCGCAGCAATGGTTGTCGGGGCGCTACCTTTAGCATTGGCGACAGGCCCCGGCTCTGTTGGTCGGGAGCAAATTGGTTGGGTGATTGTTGGTGGTCTATTGTTTGGAACCTTTTTCTCATTATTTGTTGTGCCAGTGGTTTATTCTTATTTAGGTGTTTTTAAAAAGCTCAAAAATAATCAGCAATCTGAGCCTGATTTAGGGGTTGAAAATCAACAGCAAAAAAATAAAGCAAATAGCGTAAACGCAGAGAGTGAAAGTCTGGCAGAAAAGCCCCCTGAAGATGAGAAATAAGGTATAAGTTTATAATGAAAAAAGATCGATTCTATTCTTCAATAATATGGTTTATCGAGTTAGCTAGGGTGATACTGGCTGCTATTGGCTTTGGTTTTGCTTTTACTTATCCTGAGTATGCGCCGTTTTATTTGTTGTTGTGGGTGGTCGTGCCATTAACGGGGCTGACTGGTTTTGAGTCCTTGGCGTTCTCAAAGCAGGCTGCAGAAATAAAAGCAAGGCAATCTAATCCTTATCAAATTCAGTCAGCTATGAATAATTTAGCAACGGCCATTGTCGGGTTGGGCGTTATTATTTTTCAGGCGAACACCTCAGCCCAAATTGCAATTATTTTTGTGGCATTGGTTTTTTTCGCTTTATCGTCGCTGCAACACTTTAAAGAGTATTTATTTCAAGGCGCAAGAATTCACTTGTGGCGCTTCATTTTAACCCTCGTTTTGTGGGGGTGTTCATTGCCGCTATTATGGCGTTTTTTTTAAAAGAGAGCCGGGCTGAAGGTTTGGTTTCTTTTTGACCGGAAGTCTTTCTATATTTTTCAATTTTTATCATATAGTTAAGTTTAAAAAACGCATTTAATATTTCCTTAATGTTGGGCTGGTATGATTCGTCTATGTGTATGATAAAAAACAAAGGTGCGATATGACACAGCCTGCTAATAATTCTACAAGGCCTAAGATGAGTGATAGTGAAAAAGCACTTGCATTTTTTATGGGGACATTTCTTACTTACTATTGTTACAAAATAGCGATGTTTTTTTCAGGTTCGGCATGTGAAAAAAAAGGCTCTACTGATTCGGGTCAAAAGATGAGGATTGTTGGGGTATTGTTAGTGATTCTTCTGGTTAAAGGGCATGAGAGATTCAATATTGATAATGAAGGAGACCAATCAAAGCCAGCGGGTAATGTGTCAGAAAAAGGGGTGGAACATTTAGGAGGAGATAAGAAAAGCAAAAAATCATCAAAAAAATCATCATTGCGTAGACCGAGGAAAGGTAAAAAAAATAGTGAGGTAAGAGGTCTCGTGCCAGTGGTGGTGGAAGAGGGGGTTGATGCTCTTTGTAATAATGATTTTTTAAAATCAAAGTTAAAACCAAGCTTAATGAAGCTATTTTTTTGTTTTAATTCTTCCGTGGTTTTCTTAGGTTTTTTTGTTGGTTCGTGGGCCTCTGGGATTGATGATTTCAGTTTGATGATTTCTGAGCTTGCATTTTCTTTTTGTTTTTCGTGCACGTTAAGTTTTTTGGGAGGTGATGGTGTTTTTTTAGCTTCTTTCCCTCAGGCTTTTTTTGGAACCTTTTATTTTTTTAGCGCATTAGTTGAAGGGGTTGTTTTAGAAAGTGCGCACCTATTTTCTGCTGTTTTTGCTTTTTGTGCTTGTCAGTACATCCGTGTAAGTGTCGCGTTCGACAGGCAGGAGGAGAAAGATAGAGCAGAGAATATTTTTTTTGCAACGTCTTGCATGACTTTTCTTTTAAGTTTGTCTGCTAAAGAAAACAGATCCATAGCTTATGAGGTGCAGCGCACTTCAGTTTTTTTAATGATTTTTTCTTTCCTGGGGCAAAGTCTCTTGCTTGGTGGGGATAAAAAAACAGGGTTGAGTCGGCCTGATAAAAGTCGAGGGGATAAAGATGTTTGGGCTCCTTGGCGAGTTTTTTTAGGTGAAGTTAAAAAAGCTTTTATCAAGAGGAAGTTAAGCTTTATGGCGGCATGCTTTTTAACGTATGTTGTTTTTTCTTTAAATGTAGATGATCTTAAGAAGTATCAGGGTGAGTTTTCTGAAGTTATAGCAGAGGGGCTGCAGGAAAGTTATGTGTATGCGATTTTAACGCTCTCTTGCTTGTCTTGTCTGGTTTTTTATAGACGTGATTCGCTTTTGAAAGCTTTTGAACATGGCAGGAAGAGTCTGTTTGAGAAAAAGGAGCGTGTTACTCAAAATGTCACTAAAAGAGATGCTGCAAAGAATAGAGGTGGTTCAAATAATACGAGTGCGCCAAGGATAAGCGTGAATAAAAAACGGGTCTTAGGAGCACGAGAAAAGGAAAGTCTAGCGCAAGCACGAGCTGCATCACAAGCAAGTACAAAGCTAGCACAAGCAAAGAAAAGTCTAGCGCGAGCACAAATAGCAAAAGCAGAAGCAGCAGCAGCAGCAGCAGCAGCAGAAAAAGCAAAAGCAGCAGCAAAAGCAGAAGCAGCGCAGGAGCTAGCACTAGAGCCAGCAACAGCAACAGCGCCAGAACTAGAACCAGAGCCAGAACTAGCACTAGAACCAGCACAAGCAGCAGTAGTGCAAGCACGAATAGTAAAGGGCGAGGCAATTGAACCTGAGGCAAGTCAGGGGCCTGCGAATGGGGTGGTAGTTGCAAAGCGTGTTTATCCAACTGTCTGTGAAAGCAAGGGGTTGGCTGTTTTTCAAACTGTATTGAAGTGTAAAATGGACGAGCTCGAAAGAGAGGCTGGGAGGCTGTCTCTCGATATGAATGCGACAGGACAACAGCTTTCACGTTTTAAGCAAAAAGGTTCGTGCTACGGTAAGTCCTCTGATCTAAGTCCTGCCCAGTTGCAAGTAGCTCTTGATTGTTTTTTTAAAGAAGTTTTTAGAAGGTTTATAGTAGAAAAGGAAAAAGATGGTTTTAAATTTCGAATAAAAGGATCGAGAATAATTGAAAATGCAGTCAGACGATCTTCCAAGGATGAGGAGAAAATTAAAAATACGATGAGGGATAGTGTCGTGAGTTTCGCATTAACGGGTAGTGATGCCATGCCTGATTTTTATCAGCAAATGCCTTTTAAAAAAGTTAAGGAATCGGCTTGTGAGTTTTCAGATTTGGATTTAGTTATTGTTTGTGGTGAAAATGATTTAACAAGTTTTTTTAATGAGATTAAAGATTTTATTAAAGAAAGAAGGTGGTGTTTTTACTGTGAGGAGTTTTCTAATCATAACTCTAGTGATAGTTCTTGGGTGACTTCTTTTAAGGTTTTTTATGAGGAAAATCTTATTATGGATATCACTTGTTGTAAAGAGATGTCAGCTGCTGCTGAGTCCTCGTCAGTTCGATTTGTGGGTAATACTGAGATAAAGAAGGTGTATGAATATAAAGAGTTATTTAAACCTTTTTTTGAGGAGACTATTGGTAAGATGGCTAAGTATGATGGTGTAAGAGGGTTTGATCTCTTCAGGAAAGACATTGCTTTTCTTATAAAGCATATAGCAAGGGTTCGTGATAAAGATTTGTTTAATGAGTTATGTAGTGAGCTCTCTTCTGGTATTCGGAAAATTTATAAGCATAATATCAGAAGTGCCAGCACGCAATCTACTTTATTTTGTCTAGATCTTCATTTGTTTTGTGCTATTTCTTTGGATGCTAGGCTTGAAAATTTTAGCGAAGCGGTGTCTCTTCAAATAGGAAATAATGAGAAAAAATTGAAACTGAGTGAGACGAGAAGAGAGGTTAGGATGTTTCGATGGGTATTAGGTCTGAGTGAAAATGGTTTATTTAGGGTTCATTCAGTCATGAGAAATCCTTCAGATGGTGCCGCCGCCGTGGTTGATAAAGGGGTTGCCACAAAACCATAGCTCAATGCTCGAGTTTCTTAGTCTCTTGAGCTAGAATTGCTTATGCAATCAAACACAAGGGACAGCAATATGACCAGTTACACCATGACCATCAATGGCTTGGCTAGTAAAGCCGACGAGCATTTTTCCGTAATAAATCCTGCAACAGCAGATACTTTAGCTTTATGCCCGCAGGCAAATAAGCAAGAGGTTCATGATGCGGTAATGGCGGCAAGGCAGGCTTTTTCCTCGTGGAGCAAAACGCCGTTGTTGCAGCGCCGTAAGCTTTTATCGAGTTGTGCTGATGCATTACTCATGCAGCAAGGTGTTCTTATTGAAACCCTGGTCAAAGAGCAGGGCAAGCCTTTTGCTCAAGCACAAAAAGAGGTTGAAACCGGTATTGCCGCTTTTGTCAGTGCTTTAGAGCGGTCGGTGCCAGAGACGGTGTTGGAAGACAATGCCGAGCAAAAAAATATTGTGCTATCAAAGGCGCTTGGTGTGGTTGCTATTATTACACCCTGGAATTTCCCTTTTGCGCTGGCGGCCGCTCGTGTGGTCGAAGCATTGCTAATGGGCGATACCGTGGTAGTAAAACCATCGCCTTATACGCCATTGACCACGCTGTTGTTAGGCGAGTATCTGCGAGACATTTTGCCAGCCGGTGTGATCAATGTTATTGCAGGCGGCGATCAGCCTGGTGTTTGGCTAACAGAACATGATGAAGTTAATAAAATTTGTTTTACTGGATCAGTTTCCGCGGGCAAAGCAATAGCGCAAGTGGCAGCAAAGGATCTAAAGCGTGTAACCTTGGAGATGGGAGGCAATGATCCGGCGATAGTGATGGCCGATGTTAGTGTGGATGAGGTAGCTGAGAAAATATTTTGGGGCGCATTTGGAAATTGTGGTCAGATTTGTGTGGCCATTAAGCGGCTATTTGTTCATCAAAGTATTTTTGAGCCTTTGGTTGAGCGCTTAGTGGCCTTAGCAAAAGAAGCGGTAGTGGGTAATGGTTTAGATGAAAAGACAACTATTGGGCCTTTAAATAATGAAGCGCAATTGAACATTGTCAGTGATTTGGTTGAAGATGCAAAAGCTAATAATGCGGTTATTCGTTGTGGTGGTGAGCGTCTGCCGGGCAAAGGCTTTTTTTATGCGCCTACTATTGTAACGGGTATTGCTGAGGGAGTTCGCTTAGTTGATGAGGAGCAGTTTGGCCCGGTGTTACCAATTATGCCGTTCGATGATTTGCAGGACGCTGTTGAGCGGGCAAATAATGTGTCGGTGGGTTTGGGCGCATCAGTATGGGGCGAAGACTGGCAGCGAGCAGCAGCAGTGGCTGAACAATTGGAGGCAGGCGTTGTTTGGGTAAACACGATGCACGATTCTCATGTGGCCAGTCCTTTTGGCGGCATGAAATCATCGGGTATTGGTCGTGTTGGTGGTCAGTGGGGGCTCAGTAGCATGAGCGAGGTACAGGCCATTCATATAAATAAGCTGCATGAGGAGGCCTGATGCCAATTCAAATTTTACCAGGAACCCCGGATTATTTAGAGTTAGAAATTAAGGGGCAGCTCACTCATTTGGATTATCAGGCAGTAGTACCTGAAATAGAGCGATTGCTGGCCGAAGTCGACGCGGTTAACGTGCTTGTGCATGCAGAAGCCTTTTCTGGTTGGGATTTACATGCCGCGTGGGATGATATAAAACTTGGTTTTAAATACCGCCATGTTTTTAAAAGGGTCGCTTGGCTTGGCGATAAGGCGTGGCCTGATTTTTTGAGTCACTTGAGTAAGTACTTTTTTGGTTGCACAATTAGGCAGTTTTCTCAAAAGGACATTTCAGCAGCGAAGAGCTGGCTGCGAGGCTAATGGTTTAAGAACAGAAATCTGATAAGCTTATTGACTTTAAAATTTTTATTAACGTTGTGTTTTTTTATGATAGTTTTAAAAAAATAAATCTATTTTTTTGCAGAGGGGAAAATATAAAATGATTGGAAGCCTTGAGTTTTTTGAAACTAAAGAAGAGATCGTCGAGTTGTTAAAGGAGGAGCCTTCTGATTTTTACAGCAATGTTGAAGAGTTGTTAAAAGATAAAGGGAGCATTTTTTTTAAGGGAAAAACGAAGTTATATAGTAATTTCTTTATGCTGTGGACTTTGCTAGGTAATGATGAGAGTGAGCTTTCTAAATTTCTTAGGGAAAAAGGGTCTAAGCGCGACGTTGGCTATCATCCGTATGATGGGGGTTGGCGTACTGGGTTGTGCGATATTCTTATGACCCTTCTAGAGAAGCAACGTTTGTCCGATGATTCAATTAACAATTATGTGGAACAAGGAAAAAACCAAGAACTGCAGGAAATGCCCGTATCAGCAACAGAATCAAAGCCAGGAATAGGGCCAGCAAAAATGGAAGGAAAAGTACTAGCAGAGCTAGAACCAGAACAGGAAGAAGTCCGAGCACCAGAACCATCACAAGCAGCCAACCTAGAAGCATTACCGTCAGAGCAAAGAGGCCACAAAAATCGCGCAGGAAAAAAATCTGCAGCCTTTTTTCGGTGTTGCGCCGGAAGAGGTTCAGATGGGTCACCTAAGGGCTCAGGCAGGCCATCTAAAGGCCTAGATGAATCGCCTGTAAGCTCAGATGGTCCATCAACCAGTTCATCTGAAGGCCTAGATGGATCGCCTGTGAAATCAGATGGTCTATCAACAGATATTATTTATTCGGTCCGGTAAAGATGAATCTTTGGTTAGTCGCTTAAATGGTTGATTTTACTTCACAGGTGCGCTAGCCTGTGCTTTTGACCCACTATGGCGGAATTGTCGATGTTTGAAGAGAGTCCTGAAGCTCAAATTGAAAAGAGTCCTGAAGCTCAAATTGAAAAGAGTAAAACCCAAGTCAAGCAAGAAGCTAAAGCATTGCAGGTGTTTGGTGAGCAGTTAACGACACTATCGGCAAGCCAGTTAGCTAAAGTTCCTTTAGCGGGTCTTTTGTTAGATGCGATTGGGGAAATCAAAAATATTCAAGGCAATACCGCTAGAAAGCGTCATATACAGCGCATTGGCAACTTGTTGCGGCACGCGCCCAACTTAGATGACATACAGCATGCTTACCAAAAGCTCTTGCGGGCAGCAGATTTAAACTCTCCTGAGTTTAAATTGACAGAAGAGTGGCGCGATCGCTTGCTAACTGGCGATAAGCAAGCGCTAACAGAATTTATTGCGCAACACCCTTGTGACATTCAGCAACTTCGAGTTTTAATTCGTCAAGCGAGCAAGCCAACGAATCAAGCCAAAAAAGCATCAACAACATTGTTTCGTTTTATTCGAGATAGCATTTTATGAAATACTCACTGTTTATCAGTTGCCCGAGAAATATTGAGTATTTGTTAGAATCCGAATTAAAGTCATTGGGTTTGGCTGTTTCTAAAGTTTCGCCAATGGGTGTTTATGGCGAGGCAGATTTAAGCACGCTTTACGATATTTGCTTATGGTCACGATTGGCTAATCGTGTGCAGTTGATTTTATTTTCAGGCCAAGTTAAGGACTCAGCATCAATGCACCGTTTGTGTGCCCAATTTAGTTGGGACGAGGTTTTCACAGCAGATAAAACCTTTGCCGTTGAGTTTCATGGCGAAACACCGTGGTTAAATAACACAATGTACGGTGGCCAACTGGTTAAAGATGGCGTGGTTGATTATTTTAAGGAAAAAAATTCTCGCCCGAATGTTGATAAACATGATCCTGATATTCTATTGCACGGCCATATTAAATATCAGACGTTAACAGTGAGCTTGGATTTGCTGGGCTATAGTTTACATCAGCGTGGTTATCGGCAAGAGACCGGTAGCGCACCACTGAAGGAAAACATTGCCGCAGCTGTTTTAATGAGAGCGAAGTGGCCGGAATTATTAAAGCAAGGCTATGCACTGGTCGACCCATTTTGTGGTTCAGGCACTTTATTAATTGAAGCGGCGATGATGGCAGAGAATGTTGCACCGGGTTTATATCGAGCAGATCAAGCATTGGCGGACTGGCTTGGTCACGATGAAGATTTATGGCAAGCGCGAGTTGATGCAGCTAATGAAGCACAGTGTGAAAGTGATGTTGCTTTATTAGGTTTCGATAGTAGCTCTAGTGCGGTAGAGATTGCTCAAGATAATATTGCAACAGCAGAGTTGTCGACTGAAATTTCTGTTCAGCAGCAAGCGGTTGAGCAATTTGCATCTCTTGAGCTGGATAAAGCGCTGCTGGTTTGCAATCCGCCCTATGGGCAGCGGTTGAAAAACCCAGAAGTGTTAGTTTCTGTTTATCAGGCGATTGGGGTTGCGCTGTATGAGCATTGCCAAAATTGGCGCGCCGCAGTTTTAACGTCAGACAGTTGCCTGGCTAAAGCAATTGGCTTGCGTGTTGACAAGAAATATACTTTATACAATGGCGCCCTTGAGACGGTACTATATTGTTTTCAGTTAGATGCAGAAAATGAGCTTAAACAAACGGCAAAAAAAATAGTAACTGAATATACGCAAATGTTGACGAATCGCTTAAATAAAAATAAAAAACATTTAGCTAAATGGCAAAAAAGAACAGGCGTTAATTGTTTTCGCTTATATGATGCAGATTTACCTAATTATGCTTTTGCTGTCGATATGTATGATGATTGGGCGCATGTGCAAGAGTATGCGCCGCCTAAAGATATTCCCGAGGCAAAGGCTCGTCAGCGAGTCATTGAAATGCAGCAAGTATTGGCGGATGTCATGGAGATCCCCGCAGATCATATCGTATTAAAGCAGCGTAAAAGGCAAAAAGGCAGCCAGCAATACAAAGCCTTTGACAGAAAAAATAAAAAAATAATTGTCAAAGAAGGCGAGGCAAAATTTCTGGTTAATTTGACAGATTATTTAGACACGGGCTTGTTTTTAGACCATCGCTTATTGCGCTTAAAATTTAAATCTTCTTTAAGAGGTAAAAAGTTTTTAAATTGTTTTTGTTATACGGCAGCTTTCAGTGTGCAGGCAGCGTTGGGTGGCGCAAAAACCACAAATGTTGATTTGTCGCATACCTATTTAGATTGGGCTGAAGAAAATTTTCAACTAAATAAGTTAAATCTAAAAGATCATAGGTTCATTCGAACAGATT
Organism: Coxiellales bacterium; assembly: GCA_965242995.1. Classification (GTDB taxonomy): domain Bacteria; phylum Pseudomonadota; class Gammaproteobacteria; order CBDETP01; family CBDETP01; genus CBDETP01. The sequence goes on along the minus strand of CBDETP010000026.1, from coordinate 31,815 downwards.
GCACGCAGTGGTTGCTGGATTCCAACGATAAATTTGATGTTATTTTGCTTGATCCGCCAAGCTTTTCTAATTCCAAAAGTATGGAGGCTACATTAGATATTCAGCGTGATCATGTGAGTTTAATTGATTCTGCAGTGAAGCTTTTGTTGGCCGAGGGTAAATTGTATTTTTCCACTAATTTTCGACGATTTAAAATGGCAGAGGAAATAACAGCAAAATATGCGGTAAAAGATATTAGTAAACAAACGCTGGATGAGGATTTTGAACGATCTAAAATGGTGCGCTATTGTTTTGAAATAGAAAAAAAATGAGGATGATATGATTAATAATGATGTTTTGCGTCGTTTGAAATACGCATTAGATTTGAAAAATAGTGTAATAGTCGAAATTTTTTCGTTATCAGCTGTTTCTTGTAAGCAAGAACAGCTCGATGCGTGGTTGAAAAAAGAAGATGAGGCTGGGTTTTTACTAATGCCTAACAATATTATGCGACCTTTTTTAGATGGTTTGATTGTTTATAAGCGAGGGCCAAGTGATAAAAAGTCACAGTTAAAGCCAGAAGAGTTGACAAATAATGACATCTTAAAAAAAATTCGAATTGCGCTAAATATGCAAGAAGCCGATATGATTAATGCTCTTGCTCTTGCAGGATTAAGTGTTTCAAAGCATGAGTTGAATGCCTTATTTAGACGGCCAAGTCATCGCAACTATAAGGCCTGTGGTGATCAGTTTTTGCGGAATTTTTTGTTAGGGCTGGCAAAAAAAAAGCAGCCTTAGGCTGCTAAATTTTTTTAAGCCTCAACCATTTCTCTGTCGCAATCAATGTTGTATTGCTTGGCTTTTCGAATGACGGTTGAGCGACTAATGCCAAGGATATCTGCAGTACGTTTTTTCACTGTAAAGAGATTTTTTGAAAATGGTTAGGTATTAATTTCAGATGTTCTTGGTTTTGCTAGTAGGTTAACAAAGTAGGCGGTTAGCAAGCCCAGAGCAATATATTCCCAAAGGAATTGCCCGTAATAAAATAGTCGGTATAGAAAGTTCCCTTGTGAGTAGGCTATTTGAATGAATGAATAAATTCCCGCATAAAGAAGTATAATGATGGATCCCATAATTAATCCTTTAATTAAGGTGTTATATTGAGAAAATCGATCTTGGATTAAGTAGAAAATAATAAAGCTGGCAAGGGTTGGCTCAATAGCGGAGAGGTATGCTGGAATCAATACATTGATTTTATAAGGAAGTGGCGCAATATTGATGATCTCTGGTGCTAATGCCATTAGCGGATGAATTAACATTGTAGCAAGTTCTTTTGTCAAGAAGACTGAAAGCGTAGTTATAAGAATAAACAAAGTATAAATCAACCAACTATACGCTTTTTGTTTTGAAATTTTTGAAGAAAAATAACAGATGATAAAAGACATGAGTCCGAGTGAAATAAAATCAGGTAGTGCTAAGAGTAGTTGGCGTTGCCAAGGTACGCCAACAATAATGCTCATCAATATGCCTCTGAAGTGCTGAGTTAATGCTAGGATCAGTATGGAAAAAAAGAGTACTTGGCGGAAAAGGCTTAGGGATTTCCAAAAGGTATTGGAAAGATGAAAAAGCAGAATTGATGTTGAAATAAAAGCTATTGCCATAATGATGGATGTGATTAGATTAATATTTTCAGGAATGACGAGATGCGGTGCAGTGAAGTTCTGAACAATAAGTGCATGACAGGCCATTGAGCTAATAGCGGTAAATAAAAGGGCTAAGGCCAAATAAATCTTTGTCTGTGTAATCACTCCGTGTCCTTTTTTTGAAAAAGTGGCGCATGAGAAGGGTTGAGTCTCACCGAAAATGAGACTCTAACAGAGGGTTTGCTGTTAATCAATAATTAATTAACGAATAAAGATTCCCCGGCCCTTTTTAAGCCGGATTTAGCTGCTGTTTGAGCGGGTCTAGGTTGGTTGCTAATTATTATCCCTTTTTACTTCGCTTGCGCTCATGCTCTTTTAGGAATTTTTTACGAATTCGAATAGCATCTGGCGTGACCTCAACCAGTTCATCGTCATCAATAAACTCAATGGCTTGTTCTAATGTCAGTTGAATCGGTGGTACAAGCATAATATTGTCATCAGTTCCTGATGCTCGAACATTCGTCAGTTGCTTTTCTTTGGTGGGGTTAACCACTAAATCATTGTTACGCGAGTTAATGCCGACAATCATGCCTTCATATAAGTCCACTTGTGGGCCGATAAATAATTTTCCACGCTCCTGCAGGTTCCATAAGGCAAACCCTGTGCTGGTGCCAGGACCATTAGCAATAAGAACGCCATTGTGACGGGTTTTCATGTCGCCAGCTTTGCTTGGGCCGTAGTGATCGAATACGTGATGCATAATGCCACTGCCTGATGTTAGGGTTAAGAATTTGGCATGAAAACCAATTAAGCCACGGGTTGGAATTAGGTAGTCAAGACGCACACGACCTTTGCCGTCAGGTTGCATATTTTGCAATTGACCGTGACGTTCTGCAAGATGTTGCATGGCAGAACCTTGATGATTTTCTTCAACATCGAGCATTAACTCTTCAATAGGTTCGCAAAGCTCGCCGTCAATTTCTTTCATGATGACTTCTGGGCGAGAAACGGCTAATTCATAACCTTCACGGCGCATGTTTTCAATTAAAATACTCAGGTGCAATTCACCACGACCCGACACAACAAATTTTTCAGGTGACTCACCTGGTGTTACGCGTAAGGCAACGTTGGCGATGAGTTCTTGTTGTAGTCGATCATTAATATGTCGACTGGTAATGTACTTGCCGCTACGCCCAGCAAAAGGCGAGTTATTAACCTGCAGTGTCATGGTAACGGTTGGCTCATCCACCGTTAGTGGTGGTAGTGCTTCCACACAGCTTGGGTCACATAAAGTGTCTGAAATGCGCAGCTCATCTAAGCCGTGGACGGCAATAATGTCACCAGCGAGTGCTTCGGAAATTTTCTCGCGTTGTAGGCCAATGAATTTAACCATTTCCAATACGCGGCCACTGCGGGTTCCTCCTTCATGGTCAATGACGGTGACTTGTGTGTTAGGCAATAAACGTCCGCGGGTCACGCGGCCAATGCCGATAGCACCAACATAGCTGGAATAATCCAGCGCTGAGATTTGCATTTGCAGTGGGCCGTCTAAATCAACTTTAGGTGGTGGCACTCGGTCGACAATCATTTCAAAGAGTGGCGTCATGTTGTCATTTGGCTTACTTAGGTCCGTAGTTGCATAACCAGCTAGGGCGGAGGCGTAAATAACGGGAAAATCGAGTTGTTCGTCTGTGGCGTCAAGGCTGACAAATAAGTCAAAAACTTGATCGACGACCCAGTCTGGCTTAGCGCTATCACGGTCGACCTTATTAATGACGACAATGGGTTTTAGCCCCCAAGCAAAAGCTTTTTGAGTCACAAAGCGCGTTTGTGGCATTGGGCCATCAACCGCATCAACTAACAATAAAACAGAATCAACCATAGAGAGAATACGCTCTACCTCGCCACCAAAGTCAGCATGTCCAGGTGTGTCAACAATGTTGATGTGGTAGTCATTCCAAGTGATGGCGGTATTTTTGGCTAAAATAGTAATGCCGCGCTCTCTTTCCAGGTCATTAGAGTCCATAACGCGTTCACTGCCGCTGGATTTTTTATCTAGGGTGCCAGATTGGTTTAGCAGTTGGTCAACTAGAGTGGTTTTGCCGTGATCAACGTGAGCAATAATGGCAACATTACGAGTTTTTTTTGTCATGGTAGTCTTCTTATCATTGGTTTCAGTTGCCGCTGAGTATAGCAGAATTTTTAGGCTTGTCTTTTTTTTTTGCGGCTTTTTGGCCGATAGTTGCTTGATTGAATTGCTTTATGGTGCTTTTGCGGGGCGGTTTAGCGTGTGGTGTTTTATTTTTGTGCGATCAGGTCGGAGATGGTGAGACTTTTGCAGAACCCTTTGCTTTTTTTAAATAAATACCATAGAATTCTTGGACTTGTTCAAGTGTGTGCTGGCGTAGCTCAGTTGGTAGAGCGGCTGATTTGTAATCAGCGGGTCGGGAGTTCGAATCTTCTCGCCAGCTTCAATTTTTCTGTTTGTGTACTATAATTTTTTTTTATTCTTTAATAGTGGTTTTTCTGGCATAAGCTTATAAAAGCTTTGGCGGCAGGGCTGAGTTTTCGCTTGTTGTGATAAATAACACCGAGTTTTCGAGTGAGTTTTGCCGCTTTTAGCGGTAGTTTTTTAAAGCTGCTGTCAAGCATGTGCTGTGGTAATACCCCCCAACCTAATCCCAACGTAATGAGTGTTTTAATGAGGATGAAATTTGCAGATGAAGGCACTTGTGGTGCTTGTTTGATGCCGAGGTTTTGTTGCATAAAGTATTCGTGAATGACTTGACCGGTTGCCGTGTTTTTATGTGGAATAATAGCGGGCGTTTGGCTGAGATTGCTGGGTGTGATGGTTTTTTTTTTGCGCCAAGGGGTGTTGTTGATTGGTGACAAAATACAGTGGATCTTCCCATACCACAGTTTGTTTTAGTAGTGCTTGTTGTTTTTTTGGCAGTGTCGCCAGCACTAAATCAGCTTGCCCGGTTTCTAGGTTGTTATAACTTTCTTTTGAATGACTAGTTAATTGAATATCAACCAAAACATTAGGGTGGGCCGTTATAAAACCCGAGAGTATCGGGTGGAGAAAACTTTCAGCAATATAGCCGCTAACACTGAGTTTTAGCTCACCACTGAGGTGGCCGCTCGGAGCGGCTAATTGTTGTTTGGCATGATAGAGCTTTTCCAAACTTTGTTCACAAGCCTGTAAGGCTTCTCTGCCAGCATCAGATAAAACAACGCAAGTGGGCAGGCGATCGAAAAGGCGCAGCCCAAAGGCTTGCTCTAGTTGGGCAATTTGCCGGCTAATTGATGGCTGTGTTAAATGCAGTTGCTGGGCAGCTTTGGAAAAAGAGCCTAACTTGGCCACAGCGACAAAGCTCTCTAGGTTGGCTAGTTTGAGGCTAGATATACGTTTGTCGAATGGATGTTTATTAGCTTTATTCATTTGATGCATGGTAGTCTTTTCGTTAGACTTTGGCAACATTATTATTGCAAAAGACGAGGTTTTCGCGTGGCCAATAAAAGACAGATTCTACCGTATTTTTTAGCGATTATTATTGATACTTTTGGTTTTGGTTTAATTGCACCCATTTTAGCGCCATTGGTTACTCATGGTGATGGTTTTTTTCCTGCGACATACTCCGCTCAAACACGGCACTTAGTTTTCGGGTTGATTATTGCATTGTCGTCCTTGTGCTTTATGTTTGGTGCACCATTAATCGGTCGCTTATCAGATTATTATGGACGAAAGCGTGTTTTACAGTGGTGTGTTGCGGGTGGCTTTATTGGTTTTATTTGTTATATCGTTAGTTTTTCTGTGATGAGTATTGCTTGGTTGGTTGCTGGTCGAGTTATTATGGGCTTTCTTTCTGGCAGTCAATCCATTGCGCAAGCGGCAATGGCAGATAATAGCCGAGGAAAAGAAAAAGTCATTAATATTAGTTTAATTGCTTTGGCGTTAACAATCGGCCTTGTGCTGGGACCACTAATGGGAGGCGTATTGTCTGATTCCTCGTTGGTGTCATGGTTCACTATCCGCACACCTTTTTATGCGGCAGCAATATTGGTAATCATTAATTTTATCGTTATAACGTATTTTTTAGAAAAACAGCCACCAGTAATTAATGAGAAATTTAAAGGGCTTGGGCAAGAGTTTAAAAAGTTGGCGCTAATATTTAATCAATCAACTTTGCTTGTTTTAGTTTTTCTTTTCTTCTTGTTTGAAATGGGTTGGAGTTTGTATTTCCAGTCGTTAGCATTGTTTTTGTCAGAAAAGTTTCATTTGGGGGGCAGGGGAATTGGCTTGTTTTCATCGTATGTTGGGCTGTGTTTGTCTGTTGCTTTAATGCTTATAGTGCGCTATGTCGTGCGATATGTTCCTCGTGTGAAAATTATTCAGCAAGGATTATTGCTGGGCGGCGCCTCTTTGATGATTGCTTTTTTTGCTGATGCGTTGTGGGAGCAGCTTTTATTGGCGATACCGGTTTCAATTGCCGTTGCATTGGTTTATTCCTCTTTAATTGCAAAAATATCAGACCAAGTTGATTCGCAAGTGCAAGGATTTGTTTTGGGTGTTTGTGATGCTGTATTAGCGTTGGCTTTTGCTACAACAGGATTTTTAGCCGGATGGTTGACTATTTATAATAGCAGCTTCCCTTTACTCGTCGCAGCGCTGTTATTTTTTACAGCATCTGTTGTTGCTTTTTGTTTGTTTTTTCGCCCTAGAGACTTGAAGTGCTCATAATTTAATTTTGAGAGGATTTTTGTTTGTCTGGTTTAGGTGAAGGATTGTTGAGGACGGCTCAAGAGAGAAACAAAACCTATGGTTCAGGCTGTAGGCGAAATTTTTCTAAAGCGGAACGCTCAAGACTTCTTAGGGGGGGGTACCTAGAAGGCTTATGCTCGCAAGGGAGTGTTAACTTTCTCTCAGTCTAGAGACGACAGTTTATGGTAAGAAGGAGAGTGACATTAAAAGACTAGGTTGACAATATTTTTAGCCGGATGCGGGAGCTGTTTGAATAAATAAAGCAGTTTTTTGTGAGAGGGCTTCTATCGTCTAAGCCTGGTCGTTAAATAGAGGTAGACAATAAAGAATAATGCGGTTGGCGTTAGCGCCGCTAAAAAAGGCGGAACTTGATAAACCAGGCTCATCGGCCCAATAAATTGATTGATAATATAGAATAAAAAGCCAACGCTAATGCCGGTAATGATTCGTGCACTAATGGACACTTCTCGCAGTGAACCAAAAACAAATGGAATGCCAAGCATGATCATAATCAGTGTTGCTAAAGGTTGCAGGGTGCGTTGCCAAAAAGAAAAATATATTTGGTGGTTGTCTAGTCCGGCGGCCTGGTCAAATTGGCCAACATCCCATAGCTGTTGTAAGGATAGTTGGTTAGGGGTAGTGTTGATGTAGCCCAGTAGTTTCAAATCAAGCTGCATTGGAATGCTTTTTTGTGCAATAGCCTCAGCGGTTGTGCCAGTTTCGCTAAAGTCAGTTTGTTGTAAATTATTCCATAGCCAGCTTGAGGGGCCTGTTTTGGTTGCACTTGTTGCTGTTTCTGCGCTAATAAGTTTCTGTTGTGCCGATAGGTGGTAGCGAGTTAAGCCGAGGATTTTTTTATCAGAAACAACCTGTGCAATGTGGATGTAATCGTGATTATGGCGAAGCCAAACATTGCTTAAAGGGTTTTGTGAGGTGTTGCTTTTGTTGACAGCTTGGTTTTTGTAATTGGTGGCTTTTTGTGACAGTGGGTAGGCGACACCCTCACCAATAAAGGTTACGATCACGAGTAGCAGAATAGCAGCTTTAATCACCGACCAGCTAATACCCAAAATGGAAACACCAGAGCTTCGCATAATGGTTAGCTCGCAAGTGGACGATAAGCGACTTAAGCCAATTAGGCTGCCCAAGAGTCCTGCCATGGGGAAGAATTGGTAAATGCTTAGCGGTAACTCCATGGCAACAAAAATAAGGCTTTGCAATACATGGTAGTTGCCTTTGCCAATATCAGCCGCTTCGGCGATGAGTAGGAAAAAAGATTGCAGCCCAACCAAGATTAATAAAATAACCAGGGTTGAGTAAATAATGGTTTTTCCAATGTAACGACTTAATATCATAAATTATTCACCGTTTTATCCATGACGTTAGTTTTTGTTTAAACGCAGTTGATCGGCTAGCAATTAAGCATAAACAAAGCAAAAGTAACAAACCATGGCACCACCACATGCCGAGCCAAGCAAAGCGGTGATTATGTGCAATCCATGCTTTTGCAATAAAGAGTGTGTTGGCATATAGCACGTAACAGAGAATGGCCGGGAATAATCGGGTGAATTTACCTTGTCGCGGATTGGCCTTGCTGAGTAAAAAGCCAAGTAAGCTAAGTAGCATGACAGAAATGGGCATAGCTAAGCGCCACTGAAATTCTGCTCGGGCCTGTGGGTTTTTTTGGTATTGTTTTAATAGTTCGAGAGTGGGCATGAATTTTATTTGATTGCTTAGGCTCAAAGCAGATGACTTTAATTTGAAGCCGTAATTTTCAAATTTTTCAATTTTATAGCTTTTTTCTCCGGGGGTTCCGGTATAGCGATAGCCGTCATGAAAAATAACAAAATGCCCTTGGTATTCCGGCAGTAATTTATCAGTGGCTTGGCGGGCGATCACAATGTCCCAGCCAGGCTTTTTGTTCGTTGCTGACGCGGGGTTTTGTTGGGCATAAAAAACGTTAGTTAACAGGTGTTGTCGATGTTCTGCATCTTGCGCATAAAAAGTTCTGTTATTGCCTCTGAGTGATAAGAATTGCCCAGGAATAATTTTATCAACAGAGATTTCCGCTGCTGCTTGAGCTTTAAGATTGAGTCGATACCATTGCACTTTTGGCTCTATCCAAAACATCAGTATGGCAACAATGACGGTAAGTATTGCCGCAAGTTGTGCAATTTTCCCAAAAAGTTGTAAGTCAGTCATGCCACTGGAAGAGAGAATAATAATTTCGTGATCCAAATACATTCGGCCCAAAACAACTAAGATGCTTAAATAAAAGGCCAGTGGTAGCAGGTAACCCAAGAGCAGTGGGATCTGCAATGACATAATTTTCATCAGTGAAGAAAAGGTCATCGCACCGCTAACAATATTATTCATGTAATTAATGAATAAATTACTGATATAAATTAATAGAAGAATCAGAGTGATAGCCGTTAGGATTTTATATATTTGTTTGCCAAGGTATTTTAAAATGATCACGGTAATTCTATCCATGCAGCGAATCGGTAAAACAGCCGATATTCTAGCAAATTGTATGGTGCAACAACAGTCTTGTTTTTATGGTTTTTCCGGTTGTGCAGAGGCTTGCCATCGTGATTAAAGACAGGTACATTAGGCCTCTATTTTCTTTGAATAATTTTAACAAAATCAAGACATTAACTATGAAAACGGAATCTGAAACACTGTCTAGCCGGTACCAGCCGAATGAGATTGAGCAACGTTGGATCGACACTTGGCAAACAGTCATGCCCGAGCATGATGAGAGTAAATCAAATTATTGCATTATGCTACCACCACCCAATGTGACTGGGAGTTTGCATATGGGTCATGGCTTTCAAGTGAGCTTGATGGATGTTTTAGTGCGCTATCATAAAATGAATGGCGCGAATGTGTTGTGGCAAGTCGGTGCCGATCATGCCGGTATTGCCACTCAAATGGTAGTAGAGCGCCAGCTAAACCAGGTGGGCGAAGACCGGCATAGTTTAGGGCGTGATGCCTTTGTCGATAAAGTTTGGCAGTGGAAAGAAAGCTCTGGTGGTCGCATCATGCAGCAAATTCGTCGTTTAGGTGCTTATGTGGACTGGTCTCGTGAGCGCTTTACCTTAGATGAAGGTTTGAGTAAAACCGTTCGTGAGGTGTTTGTTTCTTTGTATCGAGAAAAGCTGATTTATCGCGGCTCACGCTTGGTAAATTGGGATCCGGTGCTGAAAACAGCGTTATCAGACCTTGAAGTAATTAATAAAGAAAAGCAAGGCAGCCTCTGGCATATCCGTTATCCAATAGTTGGGCAAGACCGCTATTTGGTTGTAGCAACGACCCGGCCCGAAACCTTGCTCGGTGATAGTGCCGTTGCGGTGCACCCGGAAGATGCGCGCTATCAAGATCTCATCGGTCAAAATGTGCAATTACCTTTAACTGATCGAGTTATTCCGATTATTGCCGATGACTATGTTGACCCAGAATTCGGCACCGGTTGTGTGAAAATCACCCCTGCGCATGATTTTAATGATTACGAAGTTGGTCAGCGACATCATTTGCCTGTGCTAACAATCATGACCGAAGAGGCAACGCTGAATGATAGTGAGTTTGTGCCAACGGCCTATCAAGGTTTGGATCGCTTTGCTGCCCGTAAGCAGATGATTGCTGATTTAGAACAACAAGATTTAATGGAAAAAGTCACGCCGCACACCTTGCAGGTGCCTCATGGTGATCGATCTGATGCGGTGCTTGAACCGCGCTTAACCGATCAGTGGTTTATGAAAATGGATCCTCTGGCCAAACCGGCAATTGATGCGGTCAATACCGGTGCGTTGGCATTAGTGCCGGATGGCTGGAAAAAAACCTATATGCAATGGCTGGAAAATATTCAAGACTGGTGTATCAGTCGGCAGTTGTGGTGGGGGCATAAAATTCCAGCATGGTATGACGCTGAAGGCACGGTTTACATTGGTATGGATGAAGACAATGTGCGTGAGCATTATCAACTGGATTCATCACTTGCGTTAATCCAAGATACCGACGTGCTCGACACTTGGTTTTCTTCGGCACTTTGGCCTTTTGCAACACTAGACTGGCCGAATGATCCAGCATTTAAAGCTTTTTATCCCACCAGTGTGTTGGTGACCGGCTTTGATATTATTTTCTTCTGGCTTGCTCGCATGGTGATGCTGGGTTTGAAGTTCACAGGGGAAGTGCCTTTCAAAGAGGCTTATATTACTGGCCTTATCCGTGATGCTTCGGGCGCTAAAATGTCTAAATCAAAGGGGAATGTTTTAGACCCATTGGATTTGATTGACGGCATTGATACCGATTCATTAGTGCAGAAGCGCTGCTCGTCATTAATGCAACCGGCAATGGCAAAGAAAATTGAAAAGGCGACACGCAAAGAATTCCCAGAAGGCATTCGTGCTTATGGGTGTGATGCCTTAAGGTTTACATTTTGTGCGTTGGCATCAACAGGGCGGGATATTAATTTCGATATGGGCCGTTTAGAAGGCTACCATAATTTCTGTAATAAGCTATGGAATGCCGCTCGTTATGTTTCGATGAATGCACCAGATCGCTGTCCAGATGAAGCTGCGTGTGAATTTAGTTTATATGATCGCTGGATACAGTCGCAACTACAAAAAACCATTGTTACCGTGCACCAAGATATTAAAAATTATCGCTTCGATCGTGTGGCGCAAGCAATATATGAATTTGTTTGGAACACTTACTGCGATTGGTATTTGGAATTAAGTAAGACGGTTTTAAATCATCACGAAGTGAGTGATGCACAGAAAAATGGGTCGCAGCGAACCTTGTTACTTGTGCTTGATCAAATTCTACGATTGACCCACCCAATTATGCCTTATATTACGGAAGAGTTATGGCAACAAGTTGCTGTAAAAACAGGCGATTCAGCAAATAGTTTGTTAGAAAAAAATTATCCCGTTGCCAATGAAGCGCTTGTTGATGCGTCGGCGGAAGATGCAGTAATTTGGCTGCAAACTTTTGTGAGTCATGTTCGCACCATTCGTGCAGAAATGAATATTAAGCCTAGCATGCGTATCCCTTTGTTACTACGTGTAGGGTCGGATGAAGATAAGCGTCGTTTTGCACTTTGCCAGTCGACCATTGAGCAGTTAGCTAAAATTGAATCGGTAGCGTGGTTGTCTGAACAGGACGCTTTACCAGAGACAGCAACGGCGGTGATGCAAACGTTGGAGTTGCATATTCCATTGGCTGGTTTAATAGATAAGTCTGCAGAAATGGCTCGCCTAGCGAAACAAATTAAAAAAATCACCCAAGAACAGACGCGTTATGAAGCAAAGCTTAATAACGATAATTATTTAAGTAAGGCTCCAGCAGATATCGTTGAAAAAGCCCGCGCAGAATATCAAGAAAATCAGGCTGTTTTAGAAAAACTGTCACAAAGCCTTGCTAAAATATCAGAATTGGCTGACTAGCCTTTTTTATAGCCTGAGATTTTTAGGCAGTGATAGGGTGTGATCGTAGCTGAGAACATTGAAGCTAGTGGTTGATTAATGCATAATACGTATGTGCTGTATTTCAAGGGGAAGTTTTATGCGACTTAAAAAAGTAGTTGCCATTGTTGTTGTTATCGCACTGATTGTTGGTGCAGTATTTTTAGTTCTACACCATAAAGAAAAGCCGATTTGGAAATCAGTTAAGCAGGCGCCTGTTGTCAGTGCTATTTATGGATTAGGCACAGTAGAAGCCAATCGATCTTTTAATTTAGCCTCTGGAGTTACCAATTATATTCGTAAGTTTTACGTAGACCTTGGTGAAAGCGTTAAGAAAAACCAGGTGCTTGTTAGTTATCTTGATGGTCACTCAGTTAGGTCGCCTTTTGATGGTGTGGTGACTGCAAAAATGTCCAATGTGAATGAGGTCATTTCACCTCAAACCAATGTGCTCACGGTGACAGATCTGTCAGACCCTTATCTTCTCGTCAGCCTTGATCAAGATTCTTTATTGAAATTAGATAATGTTAAACAGGTTAGAATTAATTTTGAGGCTTTACCTAATGATGTTTTCACTGGCACAGTGACAGCCATATATTCGCATGATAGTAATTTTTATATTCGCATTGCGCCGAAAGGCTTGTCCAAAAAGATTTTACCGGGCATGACAGCCGACGTTGCTTTAGTGACGCACAACAAAGAAAATAGTTTGCTAATCCCTCTTTCTTCCATAAAGCAAGGCAAAGTAATTTATCGAGTAGGTAAGCAGGTTTCAACAGTGCAAGTACAAATTGGTGCACAAGACAATGGCTGGGGTCAGGTTGTTTCTAATAATATTCCAGACAATGCTCAAGTTCGTGTGAATTAATTATGTTATTTCTTGCATTACGACAATTATTATCACGTAAAAAACAGTCTGCTTTTATTCTGTTTGGTGTGATATTGGGTACTACGGCTTATATTGTGATATCGGGTGTTATGCTGGGTTTTCAGCAGTATTTGTTGGATAAGCTCGTTAATAATACCGCACAAATTAGCATTAGTGCGAAAGAGCAGTTGGTGCAGCCTGCTGCTGTTAAAAAGGCATTGTTTGGTCAGAATACGCTAGTGGATTGGCAGACAAAACCATCGGGGGTGCGCGAGTTAAATTATATTATTAATCCACAAGGCTGGTATCAAAAACTTCGGCATAATAAAAAAGTAGTGGCTTACGTGCCACAGCTTACGGCTAATGCACTAATTGCGAGTCGAGGCAGTACGCGGAGTGTTTCTGTGACTGGTACAACGGCAAATTTGCAACTGCATGTTAGTAACATTGCCAAAGACATGACGGAGGGTTCATTTACCAGTTTAACTCCCGGCAGTAATCGAATTGTGATGGGTTCAGGATTGGCTCAAAAGCTGGGCGTTACATTAAATAATACGATTAATTTAACGAGCTCTACTGGGTTAAAGCGAGCCTTTAAAGTTAGCGGCATATTAAATGCAGGCGATAGGCGAACAAACAATAGTGCCGCATATATGGATATCAATGATCTACAAAGTTTTGAAGAAAAACAAGGCAAGGTAGACAATATTGCTATAAAAGTCACAGCGCCTTATGAGGCAACGGCTATCGCTGAAGACTGGCAGGCCTTTAGTCAGGAAAAAGTTGAAAGTTGGCAGCAGCGCAGCGAGAATATTTTTTCTGTTTTTTATGTGCAAAACTTCACGCGCTACTTTATGGTTTGCTCAATTCTTTTGGTTTCCGGTTTTGGTATATATAATGTATTAAATATTATGATCAACCAAAAGCGACGCGAAATTGCAATTTTACGTGCTATTGGTTATACCTCAAGTGATATTGTACGTTTGTTTTTCACGCAAGGATTTTTGTTCGGATTAGTGGGTGGTTTGCTAGGACTGGTTTTTGGTTATTCCATTTGCCTCTATATTGCAACGCTGCCCGCAGTAGGTAATATGAGTCAGAGCACAGCGACTATGACCGTTAATTTTTCTTGGACCATCTATGTGTGGGGCTTGTGTTTGGCTTTGGGCTCATCTATTTTTGCTAGTATCATTCCTTCACGTGCTGCAGGGAAGTTGCAACCGATTGCAATTATTCGCTCGGAGGCTTCGGCATGATTGAAGTAAAAAATCTAACGCAGTCCTTTGGTGAAAACGCGATTGTGTTGCATGATTTAAGCTTTAGTGTGAAAGACGGTGACTATGTGAGTTTAACGGGGCGCTCAGGTTCTGGGAAAACAACCTTACTTTATTGTATTAGCAGCCTTGAAGCGCCAACAAAGGGTGATGTAATCATTGATGGTGTTTCGCTCCGAGCTATGGATGAGAATGCGCTGCATATCTTTCGTAACCAGTCCATTGGTTTTGTTTTTCAGTTTCATTATCTTTTGCCAGAGTTGACAGCATTAGAAAATATTTTAATGCCTGCCAGGAAGGCAAAAAAGGAAAAACAAACGAAAGAATTTGCTTTGCATTTGTTGGATCGTTTTGAGCTAAGTGATCATATGCACAAACGTCCTGGTGAGTTGTCAGGCGGTCAAGCTCAGCGAGTTGCTATTACTCGAGCAATGGCGATGAAGCCAAAGTATTTGTTTGCTGACGAACCAACAGGAAGTTTAGACTCCAGTAATGCTAAAATAATTATGGATATTTTTGATGATTTGAATCAGCAAGAAGGGACTACCATTATTTGTGTGACCCACGATCAAGACTTTGCAAAATCAGCTAATCGGAATATGGAATTATTCGACGGTCGTTTTGTGGGTAAGTAGGAAGAAGTCTTTTTTTGAATATATCGAAGCCGGTAGGCAATTTACCGATAATGCGGTGCACAACTTGTTTAAAGATAAAAAAGCTTAATGGGTAGGGTGGAATACCCATAAGCTCTTGTGGTGTTTCAGATTATTTTTGTTTAAAGCGGGTGTACTTTTTACTGAGAAAGGCCTACGTTTGGTGCTACTGGATTGTTTTCGCCCTTCGATTTTAAAGGGGGAAAAGAAGGCTCGGAGGGAGGATTGAAAAGAGGGCTTGATGATCGTGACGTGTCATCAATTTCTCCTTCATCGCAAGATAAATATAATTTTTCACCGTAAGATGAATCTAATTCTTCACCGCAAGATAAATCTAATTCTTCACCGCAAGATAAATCTAATTCTTCACCGCAAGATAAATCTAATTCTTCAGTGCATTGTTTTTTTGCCAATTTTGATCTGTCCAGCTCTAGTAATCTTTTTAACGGGTTGCTGGATTTGGCTTGTTGATTTCGTTCCCAGATAATTTTAAGAATTTCTTCAATTTCTTCGTCTCTGTCTCTATAAAGTGTTGGAACGGTGTCTTTTTTATTTGGGTTGTGATTATGTTTAATATATTGGGGGTTTTTCAACAACTTAAGTATTTTTTTACTTTCTTCATACTTAAAAACATCACCTTCTAAACTTTGTATTTTTCTCCAGATTTCATCATTGTTTTTTTGAATTAAGATCTTCATTGCTAGAGGGCTGTGAAATAAAGGCATTATTGGTCCATTCGTTTTAGTTAGCTTGGGGCACTATTCTTTACTTTTTGTTAAGTATTTGCAAGTTTTTTTTGCATTGATCTTCTTTTTTTGATTTTAGTAGTGATTAGGGGGCGTCTAAAAAGTTCATAAAGTACATTTCGTCTTATTGATGTCAGTACTATCCTAGGATGATTTTGGCACAGCAATAAGAAGGGGGTTTGCAACCGAGTCTGCAAGACTTGGTTCATCGCTGTCTGCAATACGCCAACACGGACGATGGCGATCTAGTAAAACTGTTTTTGAATATATCGAAGCCGGTAGGCAATTTACCGATAGTGCGGTGCACACCTTGTTTAAAAATGAAAATAGTTAATGACCACCGTTACGTGGAGGCGAGGGTGGCCATATGGTGCAAATGGTGGAACATTTAGAACGAATTTGGGCCGCCCCTCGTATCAGGAAAAAAATCCGCAAAAAGAAGCGATAAGTTTAAGTTGTGTGGAGTGATTTAAGTTTAATTTAATATTTACTGATCAATAATTGACCATCCTTGAGGAGTTAAACTGTTCTTTATTCAGTCACATAAGGCGAGTGAAATTTATTTATTGACTATTTCTTGATCAAAAGATAATAATGTCTAAAATTTTTACTTACAGGATATTAGCGATGCTTGATCAGTCCGGTGCCACAGCCACCACAGCCACCACAGCCACCACAGCCACCACAGCCACCACAGCCACCACAGCCACCACAGCCATAGGTGCCATAGACAAATATGTCATGCCTGGAGAATCTTCTGAGCATCGTGGTGCAATGGACCTATGCAGCAGCCCTGATGATGAGGGCGATGCCGATGCCGCTCACATTAATCGAGACCCTGGTGCTGCTCCGTTAGGAGTAATAGATGATGATTCAGATGATGATTGTGTCATAGTTAAAGTGGTGACAGCTAGAGACAGAGAAGAAGAAGAAAAAGAAAATGCTATGTTTATGGAGGAAGACCTATTTAATGAATATGTGGAAGGTGTTAAAGAAGACATTTTAAAAAAATTTGAGAGAGATATTCCTTTTTTTGTAGGGCAGTGCTTTAGATTTAGGCACTATAAGTTTGAAGAAAAAAATTATTTAAGGCAGAAGGAAATAAAAGAAGATGTTGAAAAGAATTTTGAGCATTTAAAAGTATTTTTTTTAGAAAAAGATGATATCCTTTCTTGTGCTAATAAATTTATTGAAAGTGAGAAAGGTAAGATTGAACTTGTCGAAAAGGTTTTTTTAGCCGCGGAAAGAATGAAATCTCTCGACACTCGGAATGGCTATTTGAGAGCTGTTTTTGGTCATAATGATTTTCTTTCCGGGCTTCTAAAAAGAATGGGTTTGTCTTATGAGTTGGTGTCGCATGTTTTTGGTACCAGCACGAACCTACTTAGCTTTTTTAGACCAGGATCTAATTCAGTAAAAAATCTTTTAACGACAAAAGAGATAGACGATAAGTTAGTTGGTATTCCTGGTATTGATCGATCTTGTTTGCTTACGTCTCGCCTAAGTGTTTTTTCTCTTGCCTCTAAAATAAACTTCTGTAGTAGTTTTAATTCAATGAGATCATCGTTGTTGAGGATTATGGAGAAAGATAGTTCAGATCTGAAAAAGGAAATAGCTAAAATTTTACTGATTCAGATTTCAGATATGGTTTTCACTGAAAAGGAATCGGCGCATAGTTTTTTTATGGATAGAAAAAAAGAACATGTGGAGGCTTTACTTAACAGTATTGAAGAAATTGATAGAAGGCTTCAGCCAATTTTTATTTTTGATGATCAGTCAAAAAAAGTTGTGGTTGATTTTATTAGAAAAACAATAAGTGGAATAAAAATCTTTAATAAAGATGTTTATCAGGAGGATGATGAGGGGGATATGAATTTTTCCCGCAGATGTACGAGTGAGTTTGGTGATGTGGTTGATTGTTTTGATGATCTATGTCAAATACAAGGTATTTTTGACTTTAAGAAATTTAAAAAGCAATTAGACTGGGAGCTAAAACATTGGGTGAAACCTGGTTCAGGTCTCAAAACAAAGGTTGAACTCGAGCTTCGAAAGAAATACTACAGTAAAAACTATGCTGATATAACTAAGCGAGAGAGTGAAATTAAGGAGAGACTTGAATTTCTTATACGTAAGTCGACTTCACTTTTTGGTGCGGGGTTTGATGGAAAAGGCTTTTCTGAAAAAGTTTGTAAAAGATACTGCAGTGATTTTTTTCAAGCTCTGATAGTGATTAAGACGAAGTATATAAAATTAACTGCTTTATATGAAAGCCTTGATGGCTATTTTATTGTAAAAGAGGATGAAGAGAGACTAAATAGATTAAAATCTCAAGCCTTAGTTGAAAAAAGTATAAGAATCTTTTCCGATGAATTGATAGAGGCAGATTTAGGAAGTCTGAATCTTTGGTATGAAAAATTTACTGACTGTTTGAGGCAAAACCGCAAGTTTATCAGAGATAATGATGGGCTTAAGCAAGATTTTATTAAACTTATAGAGCGCTATAAAAAAAGATATGCTGAGTGTGATAGGCCTTCTTCTTCAGAGTTGGTTGGTCAGGGCGCAGGTCTAAGCTCAAGCTCAGACTCAGGCTCAGGGTCAGGGTCAGGTCATTCAGAGCTTGACTCGGGTCATCTTGATGCTGGGGGAGTTAAGCGCTCTGAACTTGGTGCCGATGACGAGAGAGCTGGTAAGAGGGCTAAACATTATCATCTAGAACCTGCTAGTGGAGACTCAAGCTCAGGCTCAGACTCAGACTCAGATTCAGAATCAGACAATGGAGCTGGTAAGAGGGCTAAACACTCTCATCTAGCACCTGCTAGTGGAGACTCAAGCTCAAGCTCAAGCCCTGGTACTTTATTTGGTCAGCAAAGAAAAGTGTCAGCAGCAGGAAGCCACAGTCTCAGCTATGCGTCCATGAGGTAGTACTCTATAGTAGTAATAAGCGCTTCAGCAAAAAACCACCTAATAGGTAGTTTTCTTATTTGGTGGAGGCGGCGGGAATTGAACCCGCGTCCGCAAATCCTCCGCCTTTGGCTCTACATGCTTAGTGTCGTCATTAAATTTAACCGCGAGCATCCCGACGGACAGGGTTAGCTCTTGGCGATCCCACACTTTAGTTTAATGCCAACATCGTGAGCGACTATCGGCGCGAGCTTATATAAAGTGACCATGGAGTTAACCCCTAGTAAAACTGTTTTTGAATATATCGAAGCCGGTAGGCAATTTACCGATAATGCAGTGCACACCTTATTTAAAAATGAAAATAGTTAATGACCACCGTTACCTGGAGGCGAGGGTGGCCATATGAAGTGTATTCTAATTTTAGTGTGGTTTAACTTAAAAAAGAAGGCCTGTAGCTTTTATTTAAAAGACCACACAAACCCAATTTCATGAAGCTGAACAAATTTATCTTGATCTAATTTGTCTTTTTTCTTCATTTTCCTTTGTCTGGCGCACCACAGGCCTAAAGACGGATTGTCTTTATATCTGTAGGGCACATTACAATGCCGATTTTTTTCTTTAAAAGCCTTTAATGCATCAAACTGTTCTTTCCATGCAGCCTCTAATTGATCCCACACAAACCCAATTTCATGAAGCTGAACAAATTTATCGTGAGCTAATTTTCCTTTTTGCTTCATTTGCCTTTGTGTGCCGCACCACTTGCCTAAAGACGGATTGTCTTTATATCTGTAGGGCACATTACAATGCCGCTTTTTTTCTTTAAAAGCCTTTAATGCATCAAACTGTTCTTTCCATGCAGCCTCTAATTGATCCCACACAAACCCAATTTCATGAAGCTGATTAATTTTATCTTGATCTAATTTGTCTTTTTTCTTCATTTTCCTTTGTGTGTTGCACCACTCGGCTAAAGACGGGTTGTCTTTATAGTTGGCAGGTACATTACAGTGGTCATTTTCTTTTTTAAAAGCCTTTAATTCATCAAGCTGTTCTTTCCATGCAGCCTCTAATTGATCCCACACAAACCCAATTCCTTCAAGCAGATTAATTCTACGTTGATCTAATTTGCCTTTTTTCTTCCAGTGCCTTTGTTGGCTGCACCACAGGCCTAAAGACGGATTGTCTTTATAGTTGTAGGGTACATTACAATCCCCCTCTTTTTCTTTAAAAGCCTTTAATGCAGCAAACTGTTCCCTCCATGCAGCCTCTAATTGATCCCACACAAACCCAATTTCATTAAGCTGATCAATTTTATCTTGAGCTAATTTGTCTTTTTTCTTCATTGTCCTTTGTGTGTTGCACCACTTGCCTAAAGACCGGTTGTCTTTATAGTTGGCAGGCACATTACAATCCCCCTCTTTTTCTTTATAGTCTAGAAGTTGTCCGTACCTAACAGACCAAGATTCTAATATATGATCAACTACTTTAATCCCAATCGAATTTTTAAGCTTCTCAGAGCAGATAGAGGTGCCAATGATTTCAATGTGATCTTTCAGATCTTCTAGGGGATTATAGGTCCAAGCTCGCCCTTTTTTTTCAGCAACTTTCTTTAAAATATTAGCTAAAATCGGATCGTGTTCTTTTAAGCTATTTAAAACATCCCAAACTTCATCGTAATTACTTGCAGCAGCGGCATCTTCTAGGCTTTCACCGGATTTTTCTTTAATTAAAATAGGAAGCAGTATATAACCGGTTTTTTTGGCTTTATTGCTTGGGTCTTTGCGCATAGCTCGACCGACTGCCTGGATAATATCAACCCGACTTCGTTTGGGAGAGAGAAAGGCGACACAATCGACGCTGGGAATATTGATGCCTTCAGTCAAACAGCGCGCATTAGATAATAATCCATGTTCTGCGTTTTTGAATGTTGAAAGAATTTCTGTCCTCTCTTGCCGTCCATGAGAGCCTTTAATATATTGAGAAGCCCCACCAAGCTTTGTTGACCGCAAGTGAGAAGGCTGTTCGGCAAATTCTTTTGCTTCTTTAATTCTTCGGTGAAATGATATGATTTTCTTAATATCATGCTTTTCCATTGCTTGGGTTATGGCTAAATCATGAGCCGCAGAAACACCATCGGTAGACTGTTCAGGTCTGCCTGCACTATGGACATCGGCTTGTCTAATGTCATCTCTAGTTAAATCGTCGGCAGTAACGACAGAAACAATAACTTTATAGTCACATATTCGTTCATTTTCAATGGCTTCTCGATAATCAATTAGTGCTTTTTTCCCATAAATCTTTTCATCATCCATGCTGAAGACTATTTTGTCTTCACCGGCTTTGTTTTTTGCTAAACAGTTAAAATGCTTGGGTGTGGCTGTTAAAAACAAGCGGTGTTTTGCATCTAGGTTTTTATTATCTAGGGCCAATGAGAAATCGCTGTCGACTTTACCTGCTGTTCTATGTGCTTCATCAAATATAATTAAATCACAACGTAGGTTTTCTGCTTTTAATGAATCAATTAAAACACGAGTTGATTGATATGTGCAGAATAGTATTTGATGCTTATCTTTATTTTTATCAAGATAGGTGCGGACTGCATCTGGCTCGGTTGACCGTACAAAGCTCAGTGCACTTTTGGGTATAATAATCTGATCATTGTCTTTTGTATTATCTTTTCCTGTGTCTGAGCAAATCACATGATATGAAAACGATTCTGTTGGTATTGTTGAATCAAAACACCAGCCCTTCATGGTTTGCTCAACAAGTAGGAGAGAGGGGAGCAGAACCACAATGCGTTTAGCTTTGATTTTTTCTGCATAGCGAATAGCAACTAAGGTTTTACCTGTGCCGCAGGGCATAACGCAGGTGGCTCGCTTAGGTGCGGACTCTGTGTCAGAAAGTGCTAAAAGATCATCAATGGCTTTTTGCTGTATTGGCCAAAGCGCTCTTGGCTTTGTTTCACCATATGACTTTTTTGTCATGTAAGCATAGATTTTCTCGCATTCTTCTTTGGTCAGCTCTAAAAGGTACTCACAATCAATTTGATAGGTGTTATCTTTCAGGTCGATCACTTTTTGAGCTTGAGGAGATAAGCCGGTCGTTCGTATGAGAAGTCTCTCATCAGCATGTTCTGCGACACTAAAGAAAGTACTTAACTCGGTGTGAGTAAGGGTTTTGTCTGATCGATACTTCGCCTGAAATACAACACGAGTCCCATCATTTTTAATTAGTAAGCCGTCCTGACCTAGGTCATGGAAGGGAAGTTTCAATGCTGTTCTTTCTTCAGGAGGGATTTCACTGCCTAAGTAGACTGCTTTTGCGTTAAACTGCCGGTTAGTGATTAGTAGCGCCTTACAGAATAATTCAAACCAATCGCCTTTAGCCCGACTGTCTAAAGAGTGAAGCTGCTTGTCTAGCTCTTCCCATGAAGAAAAGGGTTCTAGTATGTGTAAATTAGGTTTATCAACGATCATTTGTTGTTTTCTCTTGCTAGTCAATGAGAGACTCCAGTTCTTTTATCTTCTCAGGCGCATCTTCTTTTAGTATTTTTAAGTGCTGAGTTAGTGCTTCACCCAGTTCATACTGGCTAATACCCATAGGCTCATTAATGCCTTCTAGTGCAAACTCAGCAACAACCTCATTTTTATTTTCACAAAGTAGAATCCCAATAGTTGGGGCATGATGGTCTTTTTTGACCAGCTTATTAATAGCTGTTAGATAGAATTTAAGTTGTCCACTATCAGCGGGAGTGAATTTGCCTGTTTTAAGCTCTATAACTACATAGCAATTAAGATCCATATTAAAAAACAGCATATCGATAAAGAACTCATCGCCGCCGACTTCTAGTTTGTACTGATTGCCAACGAAAGAGAAGCCCTTGCCAAGTCTGAGCAAGAAGTCTCTAATGTTACTTACAAGCGCTTCTTCAATATCTCGCTCCTTAGCCTCCTTTTCAATATTTAAAAACTCAAAATTGTAAGGATCTTTAAACATTTCTTGCGCCATATCAGACTGAAGTGCTGGAAGGGTTGATTTGAAGTTAGTAATTTTTGGAGCTTCAGTTTGGCGGCCATAGAGATCGCTTTTGATCATCATGCTTAGCACGTTTCTGGACCATCCTTCCTTGATAGCTTGTTGGGCGTACCAATTGCGCACAGCATTAGATTTAACCTTATGAATTAAAGTTAAAATATGTCCCCACCCCAATTGGCCAACAGCTTGTTGGCCAATTGGTATCTTTGGATATTCTTGTGCAAATTGCCCCATATTCTTTAAGTTAGAATATGAAAAACCCTTCATGTAGGGAAAAGCATTAGCTAGATCGCCGCTCACTTGCTCTAGGTATTTAGCGCCCCATTTCTCTACTTTTTGGCGCTCATGTAGTGCCTTGCCAATTTGCCAATAAAGCTTAATAAGCTCGGTATTAACAGCTCGATGAGCTTTAAGCTGAGCCGTTCTAACGGTTTGCTTTAGATCGTGAATCAATTTGGCGTAGTCATTATCGATAATAGACTTTCCTTTTACTATATTTTTCATAACAGGTACCCCAATAAAAAGATGAGAGGAAATAAAGCACAAGATAATTTTTTTCAAAAAATACTAATGAATTTAAAACCTAGTTTTCAAGAAAGTATAAAGGATAAAAATTAAAAAAACACCTAGTTTTATAGTAAAAAAATTGTTTTTTACTATAAAACTGCATTTACTGCATTTGCTGCATTTGCTGCATTTGCTGCATTTGCTGTATTACAGTGTGACAACATGAGCATGTAAAATCATCGCGGGGTTTGTGTTTTTACGGTATTGAACTTGTTCAGCGCAAAATATATATTTTGATCTCTCCAAATTTAAAGAGGAAGAAACGATGGATTTAATTAATGCTATTATTAATAATGATTGTTCAAAAAACAAATGAGTTTTTAATAGAGGAGGGGAGAAGTGCTGCTACAACCTTATTTGATGATCTCACACCGCTTTATTTTTCTACAGTCTATGGCTCTAAGAAAGCTTAGGGAACATTTAGGCCAGCCGCTGGCCTATCCTGCTGCCCCATGTGCGCGAAGATAGTTAGCAATTTTCCAGTGTCCTTCTGCTTCGGCGAGATCTAATGGTGTGGTTTGGGCAATTATTACCTCTGCATTTACATCAGCTCCATGTGCTATAAGAATTTTGACGATGGGAAAGTTTCCAATAAATGCCGCCACCATTAATGGAGTCTGTCCGCTTTCCGTTGCTGTATGAGCATTGGCTTTTGCATCCAGCAAAGTTTTAACAACACCAAAATGACCCTGTTGTGCTGCCATGAATAAAGGCGCTCTGCCATCTTTAAATGCCGTATTGACATTGGCTTTTGCTTCCAGCAGCGCCTTAACAACACCCAAGTGACCCCCTCCCGCTGCCATGAATAAAGGCGTTGTGCTATTTTCAGCTGCCGCATTACCATTAGCGTCTGCATCCAGCAAAGATTTAACAACATCCAAATGACCATGGGTTGCTGCACGGATCAAAGCCGTCCAGCCCCTTTGTAATGCATTTGGATTATGAGATTTTAGAAAAACAGTCTCGGTAGTTTCCATGGGTGTCACCTTTTTTGTTATTTCCTCTGGCTGGTCAATGAGAGACTCTAGTTCTTTTTTCTTCCCAGGCGCATCTTCTTTTAGTATTTTTAAGTGCATTAATTCAATGACTTAACTTCACAGCCAATGCGAATTTTTTTAAGAGAGATGAGGCTGCTAATCATAGTTTACAACGTATGGTGACTAATAGTATTTGCGAGCATAGAAGAGTAAATCAGTAGAGCAGTGTTGTGCTGAAGACTTAAAACTCAGTAATTGGCAGATTTCAGACAGATCTTTTTGAAATATATGTGAGAAAAAACGCTGTTTTTTTACCTTTCTTAATATTTCCTTAAGTTTTGTGCTGTATACTATATAAGATATGCTCCAATTATAAGTTGAAACATGAAGAAAAAAGATAGCAAGAAGTGTGAAGCTATGAACTTAATATGAAAAAGATGAGAAGCTAAAATTAAAAAACGATAAAAGAAGTTGTAAAAAAATAAATGAATAATATTTTATTAAAGGAATAAAAATATTTTTCATTAGATCAAGTTATCTTAATGACTATTACATATTCTTAATATCAATAAATAATTACACTGAAAAAAACATGATTAAAAAATAAAATAAAATAAAATAAAATCTGAAACAAAAACTTAAATAAAAAAGAAAAAATAATAAAATAGAATTATTAAATACAATAAAATTTATTGATCCACCAGAAGAGAAAATATAATGTTAAATGATAAGTTGATGATGAGAAAAGAAAATGCTTTTTTTACGAATAAATTTTTATCTATGGGATTCACGGATCTTGCAAACGTAGACAAAAAGAAAGCATCTTTACTTCTTATCGCAGGATGTGGTGTTTTAACTACTGTCTTGAGTGCGCAGAGTTCTGTAACAAGACTGGCTCTTTTTATGATTGTCAATGCTGGGGTTGTTGAACATGATAAATTATTGAAAGTAATGAAAATTCTTGCTGGAAATGAACTGAGAATGAGTCAAATATTCTCTCTAGTAGGTTATAATATTTCTCCAATTTTTGAAATTTTAAAGGAATTTTCCCAATATAGACCTTCATCTAATGTAAGGCATTTGAATGATAGTGGAGCAAAAGAAAAGATAGCTGGTTATCTTAAGAAAATCCCCTTTGAAGCACTATCATACAGGCAATTGATAATTCAAGAAAAATTGAAAAAAGAAATTGAAAGAGAAAAAAACTCAATTAATGAAAAGCATTATGTTCAAGCAGAAGAGGTTATATCACGTTTTTCAGATCGTGATTTAAGATCCTTTTTGAGAAATGAGAATTCTGAGGTTGTTGTTGAGAAAGTAAGTAAGTATTGTGAAAAAATATATAAGGATAATTTAAAAAGAAACAGAAAGTTAACTATAGATGATTATTTATCCATTGAATTGGCTGCCTCGAAATTTTTAGTGAAGCAAGTTGATGAGAAATTAAATTTAGAAGGAAAAAGGCTTCCTGTTGCAATGTTACTAGCAGCTTACAAGGAAAACCCTGAATTTATTTGTGTCAAGTGCGAACAATTTGACTGGCTTTTTAAAGATTGTAATAACATTGATTGGCGAGTTGTAGTAATCGATGATCAGCCAAAGCCTGAGGATTCTGAGGAGCAGACTATTGCAGGTATTAAGAAATTATTAATAGATGACGAGAGTTTCAATGAAAAATTTTTTGATAAAATTGTATGTCAATCGGCTAATACATTGCAAGGTGAGCTTAAAATAGTCCGTAAAGATATGACCCCTCAGGAATTTTCAAGTAAAAGTGTTAAGGGGGGCGCCATGCTTCTTGGCATGCTGTGGTGTGCTAATAATAATATTGACGCCATAGTAACTGCTGATGCCAATGGTTCAATGCATATGTCTGGATCCGGCAAGCAACTTTACACTTGGCACCATAAATTTTCTGAAGGCAATGAAAATCAGGTTGTGATCGGTTCTCGATATATGAGCAGCTCCCATGTTTTTGATCGTGGTGAGTCACGAGAAGCGCTGAGTACAGCGTTTAGGTATCTAGCAGATGTTTTTTCACCTCTTGAGAAGTGTAATATTGACAGGCAGGCACCTGTTAAAATATACTCAGCAAATGCTGTGAAAGGTATCATATCAGAAAATAATTGTTTTATGTTGAAGATGGCCTATGATTCTTTTTTGCTAAGCAAAACAGATGAAATAGCATCTGTTCCTCGAGTGTGGAAATTCGAGCCTGCAAACTCCTCATCAGCAGATCAGGCACAAAGCATGTTGCTTGAAATGTTTGAAATGCTTGTTGAAAAAAGAAAAGAACAGCAAAGACCACTAAGCGGTCAAGTCTCTCGTTCTCTTTCAGCAGAAGAAAGATTAAGGGAAGAGGGGGAGTATCAGAAATTAAAAGATCTGGCAAGTAATAAGTCATTTAAATTTATTGTAAATAATTTTGAGAAAATTTATCTAGCAGCTGCTCCAGTTGAAATTAAAAGAATAATCAAAGGCGTAGAAGATCTTTTTTTAAAATTAGCAAGTGGTGATGATATTAAGGAAAGTGTTTCTGGTATAATTAATTCATTCATTTATCTTTTCACGAATCTTGAAAAGTCTAGCTATGTCCATTTTGCCTTGAATTTATTTCCCGAGATTTTTTCTGTAATACATATGGCTCTTGTTGATCATGAATATATACCAGAAATCTCCTCAATGATCTTGGGCGAAAACCATCTTATTACAGAAAGGTTGAAGACAAATATATTAAGATATGATTTTAAAGCTTATGGTAAAAATCATCTAATTGTAGGTAGGCAAGACTTAAGTAGTAGGCTTGCTGATAGTGTTGCTAGTCTTAAAGCTGAGGCTGATGTTGGTTATGTTGTTACTATTAGATCTTACCAAGACGTTACTGACTTAGAGGAGTTATTGATAAGCTCATCAGAAAAAAGGCGTAATATATATTTTATAATTTCAGAAATATTGTCAGATGAAGATCAAAGCTTAATTATTGAAAATATTAAATCAAATTTTTTAATATCAAATATATCATTGCGAAGTTGTCAGTCAAGTAAGTTAAAACCTATTAGCAAGGTGCTTGCAGTGGCTGCAAAAGAATGCTCATATGTAGTTGTTGGTAAAGAGGTTGTAGATGAAAGTTATATTGAAATAGCAGAGAAAAATGATAAAATTTTATATTTAACCGGTAATTCTCCAAAGGGTGTTGACGAGAAGACGCTAGTAATGTTGTCGACTTTGTCAAAGCTTGCTTTGTCACCAATTACTGGTTTTAAAAACTCTCTATGGGCGAGTTCTATTATAATTTCAGCTGATGATCTAACTAGGTCCTTAGAAGATGATTTTGTTGGTAATGCTGAGGTTATGGTATCAGAATTACTTTTAAATATAAATTGCAGAATTGGGTTAGAAAAAATTCAAACCTATGATCCTTCTGGTCAAGTTAAGACTTCTTCCATTATCAGTTTAAATCAAGCAATGTCAACAATCAGTGGTATAATTAATTTACGGAGAGGTAAATATTTTTTCTCTGATATCTTTGGTGCTGGTGCAGAGCATACTGTTTATCTGAATGAGAACCAAGTTGTAAAGATTCCAAATGTAAGTAAGTTCTCTTATTGGGTTATGACGCAGATTTTCTTTTCTTCGCGACATACAAGTCAAGCAAAAAAAATAACTTTTCTTCCTAGTTTGATGGAAGTTCCTGCTTTTAGAGAGCATGTTAGTGCACTTAGAAGTTGGAAGGAGTTAAATGCTATGGTCATGCTTTTAATTTCTGCCTACGAGGGAAAGGGTTCATCGAAAGGAATTGGGGTTGGTTTGGCACTCCAGTATGGTAAAGAGCTGGTTGCTCCTTTCAGTGTTGACTCAGATACAAATGTAAAGTTCTCTATGCCAGCAAAAATATTGCTTAAAGATAAGTTTAATCAAAGTGAACATTTAGATGATATGAAAACTTGTATTGATGAAGCTGTTTTATTATTCGAAAAAAGCTGGCTGCGAGGATTATTTGATTTGGACACAAACATTATGCAGGACTTGGGGTATTTTGACTTGCCGGGTGAAGAGGAAAATCAACTTTTATGTATTGATCCAGGTGAAATGTGTGATAACCTGGCCTCTTTGAAATATTTAGACGGTTATGTTTCAAAGTCTTCGTCGGAGATGGCTCGCAAGTTTGAGTTGCGTGATGAGGATTTTATAAAAACAGAATTAAAAAAGGAAATAGAAAAAACTCCTCAATTCATTGAGATGAAAGCCGCATTAGAAATTAGAACAAATGATGAATTGGATCCTTCTCAAATTGTATTAGACTATTTTGTGACTAGTCTTACTAATTTTTATTTAAATTTTGTTCTTCCGGACTATTTATGTTTTTGTAATAATGAGGAAGTTATTTATTTTGGTGGTGAAATTAGAAAAGATAATGGAGCAGGAGCATATTCTATACAGCATCCTAGAAAAATTTCCGATGCTAACATATTGAAGGATAGTAAGTTTTTTGATAGCACTGTTCGAGATGCTTTAGTTTATGCCGGAAATAGTTATCAGAGGCCATTTATCAAAGCAAATGCTATACAAGAAGAGGATAGTACACTTGAGGGATATTCTGAAAAATTCCTGAGCCTGCGTCTTGTTCCTATCGGAAGATTTTTTAATGAGGGAATTAATGAAAATGTTGAAATTAGAAATGTTGAGCTTGGTATTCAGCCATCAATAGATGCGCTTTTACATCCAGGAGAGAAAAAACATGTTTTAATGGATGCAGGCAAGGGGTCAAGACTTTCAATAATTGGTGGTGTCGAAAAGTCTAAGGGCCAAGTAACTTTAGGCAATCAACCAAATGCTCAGCGCACAGTTAAATTTGTGAATGATGTATTAGCTAAATTTTATAGTACTGATATTAAAAAAGAGTTACTTTGTCTGACAGGATCTGATGAGTATTATCAAGGAAGTGATAAGATCTCAGAAGCGTTAATTGAGTATTTTTCTCATGATAGGGCGCCTGGAATGTGGTGGGCTGATCTGGATAATGCTGGTAGGGGTAAAATGCCTTGCACTGTGGAAGATTTCAAGCAATATTTTGAAGATAATAAATCTAAAGTAACTAATTTTTTGAGAGAGTTTGTCGATGAAAATCCTCTCTTAAAAAATATTGCTGTAAACGGAACGGGTGTTGTTGATTTATTCAATGTTATTATGGATTCTTTTTCAAAACATTTAGAATTAGAAAAGAAAGCTGTAAGTGGTCAGTCGCCAACAATTTCTGTGCCTGCTCCTATTCTTGATTTATTAAAAAAATTCCTAATATTCAATGGTCATTTGGATAAATCATCACCTGGAATGAAAACTCCATTTATCATGTTTTTTCAAAAAGAATTTATTCATGAATTCTGTGAGTCTTTTAATGAGATATTGTCTAGTCATATGTATATTATGGAGGAGATTACCTGGGAAAACCTTCTTGTTAGAGGTCTTAAATGTGATCGTTTAATATGGAGTAGTATGAAGCCTTCAAGTCTTCCGCAAGATGTTTGGAGTAAAATGTTCGCTAGTATTCAGCATCTTAAGATAAAATGGAATATATCAACTATAGATGATAAGCAAAATTCTCTTCGTGTTTTCAGGCCTTTTTGGCATAACTGCGATGATCCTGTTTCTATTATGAATTTAGTGAAATCAATTTACTCCAATAAAGGTGGTGATTATTTTGATGGTCAATCTGACGTAGCACTATTCTCAGATTTGCCGTTGCATAAACCGTCAAAAATCATTAAATGTAAAGCTCCGGTGCAAGTAGCCCTGGTTGGTTGTGATATTAAAGGTAAGGTATATGTAGACCCTGACTTAAGCTCGCTGGAGCATGGCGAGATTGCAAAAAATTTATTGTATAAGGTTTCCACGCCGGCTGGAAGTAATCTTACTATTCCATCTAATCACTTGTGCGTAACAGCGTCTGACCAAAAAATTTATTCAGTTGAGATGGGGGTTATGGATAAAAGTGTGTTAAATAGTCAAAGTGTTTTCTGTTATGAGTATGATCCTGAAACAAATGTTTACACCCAGATAGATGTTGGCTCATTTAAGACCTGGCTTGATAGACAACACATAGAAATTCCTTCCAAAAGAATGGAGTCTTCTGATGCACAAGAGCAAGCTTCTAAGTTTCTTGCGGTTCTAGATGCGGGTAGCCAGGTTGTACCTGTTTTGGGTTACCAGAAAGCTTCATATGTGGCGTGTGTTTTTTTTGCAGTTTATACTTTAGGTTTAGCCCTGAGATCTTTATTACAAAATAACTTATCACCAGTCTCTGATTTGAATAATTCCTATGGGTTAGGAGGTGAAGAGTTTTTTAATAATTTTTCTAATCCGTTTATTGTAGAACCTGGCCCCACTTCTGTTTTTAGCTTGCTTTAGTTGACTTTCTGGAAGTGGTTTTTTTGAGGGGCGTTTTGTAGGTGTGGCTGCTGGAGTTTTTTTCGTAGCATCTTTTCATTAAACTTTTTGATGGCCTGCCTCGTCAACCAGTTATTGAGTAAGCCTCATTTGAAAATTCCTGTGGTTTCTGTTCTTTGCTGTATAATGTAATGATAGATAGTATTATTAATTATGATGTTGCATCAATGGATGCCACTGCTTGATGAGCCAGATAGGAATCCTTTAAATAAATTTTATGCGTAACCCACGAAAGAAGCTGTTGTTCAGGTTCGGAGCATGAAGAAAAGGGTTTTAGTACGTGCAAATTAGGTTTATCAACGATCATTGGGTTTCATTTCCTCTTGTCAGTCAGTGAGAGACTCCAGTTCTTTTGTCTTCTCAGGCGCATCTTCTTTTAGTATTTTTAAGTGCTGAGTTAGTGCTTCACCCAATTCGTATTGGCTGATACCCATAGGCTCATTAATGCCTTCTAGTGCAAACTCAGCAACAACCTCATTTTTATTTTCACAAAGTAGAATCCCAATAGTTGGTGCATGATGGTCTTTTTTGACCAGCTTATTAATAGCTGTTAGATAGAATTTAAGTTGTCCACTATCAGCGGGAGTGAATTTGCCTGTTTTAAGCTCTATAACTACATAGCAATTAAGATCCATATTAAAAAACAGCATATCGATAAAGAACTCATCGCCGCCGACTTTTAGATTGTACTGATTGCCAACGAAAGAGAAGCCCTTGCCAAGTCTGAGCAAGAAGTCTCTAATGTTACTTACAAGCGCTTCTTCAATATCTCGCTCCTTAGCTTCCTTTTCAATATTTAAAAACTCAAAATTGTAAGGATCTTTAAACATTTCTTGCGCCAGATCAGACTGAAGTGCTGGGAGAGTTGATTGGAAGTTGGTGATTTTAGGTGCTTCAGTTTGGCGGCCATAGAGATCGCTTTTGATCATCATGCTAAGGACGTTTCTGGACCAGCCCTCCCTGACGGCTTGTTGGGCGTACCATTCTCGTATATTTGAATTTTTAATTCTTTGCATAAGCTCAGAAACATGGCCCCAAGGTAATTGCGCCACAGCTTGTGGCGTAATTGATTCTGGGTATAAAATGGCAAATTGTCGCATTCTTATTAAATTTCGCAAGGAAAATCCCCTCATACTAGGAAAAGCTACTTTTAAGTCTTGGCTCACTTGCTCTAGGTATTTAGCGCCCCATTTCTCTACTTTTTGGCGCTCATGTAGTGCCTTGCCAATTTGCCAATAAAGCTTAATAAGCTCGGTATTAACAGCTCGATGAGCTTTAAGCTGAGCCGTTCTAACGGTTTGCTTTAGATCGTGAATCAATTTGGCGTAGTCATTATCAATAATAGACTTTCCTTTTACTATATTTTTCATAACAGGTACCCCAATAAAAAGATGAGAGGAAATAAAGCACAAGATAATTTTTTTCAAAAAATACTAATGAATTTAAAACCTAGTTTTCAAAAAAGTATAAAGGATAAAAATTAAAAAAACACCTCTTTTTATAG
>CBDETP010000025.1:0-57812 GCA_965242995.1 Coxiellales bacterium | reverse complement strand
AAATGAGGAACAACCGATAAATCGACCTGATAAAATCCGGGATTATCTTCAATGGGCAAAACTTTAACTTCTCCAGCACGCAACGGATGCCTGGCAATCATATCCATCGAGGGATGATTCATTTCTGTCACCAATGTTTTTAACCATCGATTTAATTCTCGCTCAATTTCATCTGCTGGTTTTTGTGTGGCCAATTGTCTCGCGCTGCAACACCTTTAAATAATGCGCCAATCGAGACGTCAAAAAAACATAGGGGAGTCGTGCATTAATACGACTATTTGCCGTTAACGCAGGGTCATCATATTCATCTGGCTTTTGCACGGCATTGGCTGAAAAAAAACACGCATAATCGGTTCCCATATAATACGACAATGGAATAAAACCCGCTTCAGCAAATTCAAGCTCTCGACTTTCTGGTGTGACCACCTCCACGGGGATTTTTGTTTCTAAGCCAAAGCCGGCATTATATTGATGCAATAACAAATCATCAACTCGGCCACCGGATTGAGGTCCGCGAATATTCACTGACCAGCCATAACGCACAAAGCTTTTCACCATATTCGCTGCCACACAGAAACCCGCACTCCCCCACAAGTACTGCTGGTCATTTGACGGATCCACTGTTTCAATATAATTAAATACCGATCGGCTGCTGCCTGCCTCGTATGGTAATCGCAGAAGAAACTTTGGTAATGTTAAGCCAACATAACGAGACTGCTCGCTTTTCCGAAATGCCTGCCACTTAATGTATTCTGCTCGCTGCATATATTGAGATACATTTTGAATTTCTTGCAGCTCTTTCATTGTGCTTTTATGAAAAAATGTGGACGACACACTGGAGATGAAAGGACAGTGCGCCGCCCAAGAGACTCTTGAAATGCTATCTAACAAAGCAATATCTTGATGACTAGAATTAAACTCATAAGCACCAATAATCGCTGAAAAAGGATCACCGCCCGGGGTATCATAGGCTTGTGTATACACCATTTGATAAAGAGGTGATTGCTCAACACTATCGGAATCAACAAAACCATTTGCCAGCGCTTCTTTTTCTACACTCATTATTTCCAGCTTAACATTAGCTTGTCTTGGTATTTTTTCTATTAAGTAGTCCAAGCCCGCCAAGCTGACTCACACCGCTGAAAATCATCATGATGTAGAACACCATCCAACTGTTGACTCAACACCTCATCAATACGAGCAATGTATTGATCAAGCAATGATAAATCCACTTTTATTGCACTATCAGGCTCATTCTGAGCAGACATCAACAACTCACACAAAACATATAGCTCTGCAGCAAAGCGTTGATCAACATTATGATTTAATAAACTGGATTCTTTTTCAAATCACTCAGTAGCATCTCAGTAGAAGTTCATTCACAGAACATTGATCACATAAACTTTTATATATAGATCTTTCCAACCCATTAACCACTGCGCCATTACTCATGATCACCACCTTGACTAATGCTTAAGATCGGTTGACCTTCTGCTTTTGATTTAATGATTTTCGACAATTCTTTATGCAAATCAGACGCACCAGACGAACTAGACAATGAATCAAATACTGCTTTCTTTGCTTGAGGATTACCGACTAAGTTCGCCTGGAGATCCTTCAACAACTCTCGAAACATCACCAACCGCTTAACATGTGGCATCTGCTTTAACACATTATTGGGTGAAAAATCTTCATACTATTAAACCGTAAAGGCAACAAAAAGACTCGTCCTGCTTTTGCACACAATCCTTCACCACTACTGAAATACTAGGATTCAGCTTTGCCAAAACTGAATCAGTACTTGATATATCAACCGGTATGGGCTCAAAAGATTGAAAATCATCAGACCCGGATTTTTTTGCAAAAAATCACCCAGCACCAACATCTTAAGCGGCAACTCTTTTTTACTTGCCGCACCACCCACATCAACATCCAACGTTATATTAATACGAGATTTTGGCACCTCATCTTGAAAATTACTTCTCATTTTATTCTCCAACAAAAATGTAAAGCCATCTTATTTTCTTTATATGAAGTCATCAATACCGTGTTTTTTAACTGTGATATACCAAAAATCTTTAAATAAACCCCAAGAGCACTCATAATGAATAAGGAATGCATGACCTCCTGACCCATAGTTTGGTGCCCCGGGCTTGTCAACATGCTTTTATGTACGGAATGCACTTCACCATAGGTTTATTGCTAATTATTTGCCTGATGTCTTTAATAATAAGTCTTGTTCTATCTAAAATAACTTTTGACAATGGCCTAAAAAAATCCTTACGACCACCTTAAGTTATTCTCTCGCTTTTTCATGAAAAAATTATCACATTAATCGCATCTCTTAATATTACCTTAATAATTCTATGATACAATACCTAAAAACAAAAATAAGAGGACAAAAAATGCTAGGTAATGAACAACCAGAAACACCCGAAAATAGAATTCAATCAGTCCAAGATTACATCAATGAAAACACAGGCTACTTTTTCGATGGCGCAAAATTCCTGCAGCAATAAAATTTTAAAATTCTTAATAAAAAAATAACATATCCTCTGATGAATTAAAAAATCACAAAGATGTTCTTATAAGCACCTTCGAAGACGACTTTAATGCATTTCAGCAACTTATAAAAAAAGAAAGCAACAGCCCAACTTTGGGCAATTTTTTTAAAACCAGACCATCAACACTATATACATTAGTCTCGAGAATTATGGGTGGGGACCTTCAAGAAATCCTAGGAAAAAATTTTTTGCAGAAATTGCTTAGGAGAAGAAGCTGACTTAGAAGAAGGCACTGATAACGAACAAAAAGACACAGAACTTCATAGCGTCTGCGGCAATAGCCCATAGACTTATAAAAAAAACCACCTCAAGGGTGGTTTTTTCTATAGACAAAAAATTAAATTAACCTGGCTCGCGACATAAACATCTTCTAGGCGCACAATATCGTCTTCACCCAAATAGTCGCCCACCTGAACTTCAACCAACTCAGCAACCCCTTCACCAAAGTTTTCAATGCGATGAACGGCACCAATAGGAATATAAATCGATTCGTTACGCTTAAAAACCTTATTAACATCATCACATGTTAACGTAGGCTCGCCCTTTACTACGACCCAATGCTCAGCACGCTGTGCGTGTTTTTGCAGTGATAAGCGACCACCAGGATTTACCGTTAAAATCTTCACCTGAAAACCATCGGCCAATGCCAGTGTTTGATAACTGCCCCAAGGCCTTTCATAAAGCTTACCTACTTCGTTTGCTGACATAACCACTCCTTTTTAATATAAAAACACTCTATCACAGCCCAATAAAAGTTAAGCTTCTTTTTTAACTTTCTCAGCCTGCATATCTGGCCCTTTATCACCAACTTTATAAGCGCCAATTTCTATAAATCGCTCCATTCGATAAGAGTCAGCTGTATGTCGTTCAGATAGAACCACATCGCCATCGGCATGCAAGAAAAATGGCATGGAAATTCGAGACTCTTTTGCCGCCTCACCATCCGGGTTAATGACGCGATGAAGCGTTGATGGATAATAACTACAGAACACTCATCCAACATGTCACCCACATTAATTACTAGCCAATCCTTGTCTGTTGGTACATCTAGCCACTGACCGTTTTTATGCTTTACCTGCAAACCCTTAGCAGAACTTGGAAAAAGCAGTGTTAACAAATTGATATCCGTATGGCTTGCCGCACGCACCGCACCCACTGGTTCGTCTCCAGTAATCGGTGGGTAATGAATTGGTCTAAATAAATTAAACTCACCACGCTCAATCATGTCGATCAACGGTATGGAAAAACCTTGCTGCACCTTAGCTGGCGCATACTCCTGCGCCCAAGCCAGACAACGGCGCGCTAAAACCAACAGCTCATCAACGAGCTCTCTGGTTGGCACTGCCAGGTGCTCTGGGCAGTAATTTAATTTGGGGTAAAATGAAAAAATTCTTTGATGTCTTTTACTGTATTGCCTTTTGCTGTCTCTGATTTTTCCTTTGAAAATAACCTGAATTATTTTCCTGATTAAACGGATAATCAAACTTTTCATCACTTTTAAAAAAGTCTTCCCATATTGATACGCTTGATGCAATAATTTCAAGTCAATTCCATGATCTTTTAATACCGCAAAGCCAATTTCATGCATTGAGCGCGCAAACTGCTCACCGCTATCTTGATCCTGACAACTAATAGGCTGAAGAAGACTCATAAAATTACCCCCAAGCATTGTTAATTTCAAAACTTTATGCAGAGAACACCTTACCAAACAATGGCCAATATCTGCACTACGCTGTGCAATATATCACAACCAGCATTTATCGCCCATGTTTTTTGGTTTTTTTTAAAGCAATATGACTGGGGCGTACATAAAAGGAAGGGCCGGGAAACAATCAAGCGCCCAGCAGGATCACGCCACTGAGCAGGGCGACAACACTGTAGATAACACCCACTGCCAGCAGTCCATGTCGGCAACTGCTGCAACCAAGGCCGTCAAACAAACACAACCCAGCGACTGAATGGTTTTCATTAATGACGCCGCCACTCCAGCATTTTTATCGAAAACGCCCATGCAAGCTGCCTTACCAGCTGGCACAGCCATCCCAGCGCCCAACAACAATAGCGCAAAGCCCACAGCAACCCAAACGTGCTCAACCAATCCTGCCAAAAACAAAATGACAAAAAACGCTCGCCATGAAAGCAATCATGCAGCCTATTTTCATTGATCGCACCGGCAAAAAATACTGCAATACCCAACGATTCAGCAAGCTGCCAACAAAATAGCTCACAGCAACCAACGAGCCCAATTGCCCATACTGTAAAACGGATAAATGCAGTTTTTCTGTAAAAACCCAAGGCGCCAGGCCCAAGTAACTAAACATCACCCCAAACATCAGCGCAAGCACTGACACATAGCGCAAAAATTGCCAATGAACAATCACTTGTCGATAAGCGGCTAATAATTCAGAAAAAGAAAAGGCAGAGGGCTTTGCCTTATCCTGAATTAAGAAAAAGAATAAAATCCAAAGTATCAAAGCATAGCTGGCCAAAAACCAAAAAATAAACTGCCACGAGAAATGGTGCGATAAATAAGCACCAAAAATTGGCGTGATAGCATGGCCTAGCTCCCATAATCATGCCAATATAAGCAATCATGGTTTTAACGTTTTGAACCGTAAATATCTTTTAACAACGCATTACCAACGCTGGTGTAGGTTGCCGCAAAAAATCCGACACTCATTAGTGCAGATCGAAACACCCAAAAAGCATGACTCATAGAAACCATTAGGGCCATCACAGCATAGCCAACAAAAGACAATAAATAGGCACGCCGCCGACCAACACAATCAGACAGGCCGCCCCCATACCAACTGCCCCAAGGCATAACCCACAAACAAAAAACTCAGTGTTTGCAACATGACTTCATTGGATATTGAAAAATACTGTTCAATGAGCCCTTGTGCCGGCAAGTATAACGCACAAGAAAATTGCGTTAATAAAAAAGCCAGTCCGATGACTCCAAAACTGGGGCGAGAAAAACCTCTCATAAAAAAGAACTTATTGGTGATGATTTAGCGGCGTGCACTACATCCGCCTGCTCCTGAAGCTGCTCTACATCCGCCTGCTCCTGAGACTGCTCTACACCCTCGAGCAAAGGCTCTTTTTCCTCCGAGTTTGTACTGGGTTTTTGTACAAACCCAGGAAGACATAAAATCAACGAGGCTGCCCCTACAAATAGATCAGCAACCATTACCCACTCGCATGCTTTTTGTGTTAGATGGTCATCTCCATCATATAATTTAATCACACCGACGCCAATCAACTGAGCAAGAAAAAGACGTACCAGAAAGTATTTAAGCAGAGGCCGAAAGGCTGGTGCTTGTCCTAATGACAAAAGGGCACATTGGAAACTAAATAACGTCGTGTAAAATGTTATTTGCCGCAGCATGTCCTGGTCATCATTTTTTAGCCAAAAAGCAAGCGAGGCTATGCAATAACACAAGAGAACGGGGTCATCATGCGCCACCGAAGCTAAGACCACCTTACAACCAGCTGAACGAGTTGCCACTTCTCCTTCAGCACCTCCAGCATTTACAGCATTTACAGCATTTACAGCATTTACAGCATTTACAGCATTTACAGCATTTACAGCATTTACAGTATCGCCTGCACCTTGATTCGGCATAACATATCTCCTAAATTTATATTATTTATTTTATTTTTGTTTTTTATTAAAGGGTGTTATCAACAAAAAACCCATTAAGACTATACAACATTAATATTAAGGAAATATTAAGAGATCAAAAAAAAATGACATTAATTAGCAACCAATTGATTTATAATAATATAAAAATTAACTTAAAGAGGGGTTTTAACACGAAAACCTGCCTGAAGGCTGTTTTTAGCATCGAATTAGCTCGCTAGTTGTGTCGCACTCGTAACAGCAAAACCCATCCAAAGCGCTTTTATAAAAAAATCACCCTGAATGCCTAGCTGGGGTTCATATGTACTGGAGCAACCACACACAAAAGACTTTAACACGTATAGTAAAAAACCGATTAAAGATTCCGCGTAAAAAACACAAAAACTTAAAAATAATTAAAATGACACTTACCTTAATATCTGCCTAATTGAGGGCTGCGGGGACTCCTTCCCTCCCCCAAAGCCTTAGCCAAAGTAAACCCCGCCTTCTTCCTCTTCTTTAGAGCCCATTAGACCACTGATCATTTGGTCCCATTCTTTTATCCAGATCTTCAAGACGTAAAAATACTCCCGGTGGATTTTTCTTTTTAACTTCTTCAATCTTTTCTTTTAAAAAATCTTGAACATTAAAAGCCAGTTTCGCTACATTTTTTAGCTTTTCATTTAAATCAAACTGACAGTCATCGTCGCCTGAAAATGGAACTAGCAACGGAAACAAGGTAAAGAAAAAGATTAATGTTCGTTATTCTTTGAATCATTGCTCTTTTAATTATTTTTTCAAAATCAGATGGGGGCAATCTTCTCACTAAATAAGCTTCCATCTTTTCTAAACTTTTATTGCATACATTATATATAACTTGTTTAACACCAGACAAACATGAAAGTGGTGGCGAACCATCGCCTGTATCTTTCAACACCCTTATCAGATCAATCACAGCCCCATGTAAATTAAAACCACCCGGATCTAAGTGCAGACTACTTTCTATTTGACTCACAACTTCCTGGGAAATTTCATCGACTTTAGTTTTATTAATCCTCGCGCTTTGCTTATTCGAAATATCATGACCTTTTAACGCACCAGGCGAAAAGCGCTCTTCTCGAAAAAAATATTCAAACACATGAGAAATACTTTTAAACTCTGGCTGTTGCTTTTTGCTTACCGCACTTAATTTCTGCGGAATTGCTTTTACTGAAAATGGGCGCCCGCTGCGAATCATGCAAAGAACATCCTGCACAGCATGTAAATTTTGCATTGCAACCAGAAAAAAGAGGCTTAAGGACTCTATTGATCATTCCCATGATTTTTTCTAGGGGCTTTCTTTCTTGAGAGCCTTTAGATTTAGGAACCCCTCCTGAAGGCATTCTCAGATTGCGACCCTCTTGTCTTGCTCTTTCTTGCTTTGCTTTAGATATTCTGCCCATAACACACCACAACCGCCCAAAAAAAAAGCATTATGCCAAGAACTTTTCCTTTTGGTAAAGTTTTTTTATTTTTTTGTGGGGCAGCTTTAGCTGAAAAACTGCAAGCCATTGATATAGCTGATTATGTGGTTATCTGGATCTTAACCAGCACGCTTTTGTAAGAGCTGTATTCTCGCTTGCGCCCGATCAATATCGGTCCGCAAGGTTTGCAGCTGTTGATAAAAAGTCTCAACCTCATGATAGGTTGGCAGCCACTGACTGTCTCCTTGAGCATATTCAACAATGTTATCGGTTAATACCAAGCGCGTGTGTTTAGCGATATCACGAAATTTCCTAGCCACTTGACCAATGCGGTGGGCGGGAATATCTCCCACTCGCTTGGCTAATTGCTCTTCCCAGTCAATGTGAATATTTGCCAAAATGGATTGAATGGTGCGGCCAAAGTGCAAATCGCCCTCAATACGAATTTTATGCTTAAACATAGCTGCATTGTCGCCTTTGTTTTTACCTAGCTGCACAAGGCCAGCCAATGGCCCTTTAATACTTGCCTGGCAATCCCCTTCAAAATTTCGCAAAACAGCAATGCCGTCACCGTCTAATAATAAATAAAGTTCTATATTGAAGTCTGTAATAACCAATTTAATGGCATGATCTTTTAGGGCATTAATTTTTTTCAAGGGTGTCAGGATCTAAAGCCAAATAACCATTAAGTGCTCTTTCCAATAGATCAACCAGTTTTTCACGAATCATAATTTATAGCCTCGATGTACCGCAACCACACCACCAGTTAAATTTAAATAATCAACTCGCTCCAACCCCGCTTTTTCCATCATATTTTTTAATGTTTTTTGATCTGGGTGCATGCGAATTGACTCGGCTAAATACTGATAGCTGTCTTTATCTTTTGCAACCCCACTCACCAATTTTAGGCAACAGGCTAAATGAATATTTGTCGTAAATAGCGGCCAAGGCTTTTGTTGTTGGCTTAGAGAATTCTAATACAAATAAACTGCCGCCAGGCTTGAGTGTTTTGTACATTGATTCTAGTGCTTTTTGTTTGTCGGTAACATTACGCAAGCCAAAGCCGATGATGATGCGATCAAATTGATTTTCTTGAAATGGAAGACACTCAGCATTGGCTTCAACGCAAGTGACATTATCACAAAAACCTGCGTTTAATAAACGATCTCGCCCCAACGCTAACATTGAAGAATTAATGTCGGACAAAAAAACATGGCCTGTGTCACCAACAATTGGGGCAATTTTTAATGCTAAGTCCCCGGTACCACCGGCTAAATCGAGCACCTGTTGGCCCGGTCGGATTTTTCATCCAATCGATCGTAAAACGCTTCCACAAACGATGAACGCCAAAGGACATTAAGTCATTCATAATGTCGTAGCTGTCTGCTACGGAATGAAAAACCTCACCCACTTTAGCTTCTTTTTCTGACTCATCAATTGTCTGATAACCAAAGTGGGTGGTATTTTTTTGTTTGTTTTCTATAGAATCCATCGTCTCATGTCTTCATCTTCAACCAGTTTATCGAGCTGCTCATTGACGTATTTTCTATCAATTTTAATTTTTTGTCCAGCTCGGTCACTTGCCTCAAATGAAATAACTTCTAGCAATCGCTCCATAATGGTATGCAAACGCCTTGCACCAATATTCTCAGTGCGATCATTCACGCTGTAAGCAATTTCAGCCAAACGCTTAATGCTGGATTTGTTAAACTCGACCGTCAAACCTTCCGTCCCTAATAACGCTATGTATTGGGTTATTAACGCCGCCTTAGGTTCCGTTAAAATACGCTCAAGATCACCCACTGTCAGTGCTTTAAGCTCAACCCGAATCGGTAAGCGCCCTTGTAGCTCTGGTACTAAATCAGCAGGCTTAGACAGATGAAAAGCTCCGGAGGCAATAAATAAAATATGATTCGTTTTGATTAAACCGTGTTTTGTTGAAACCGTGCAGCCTTCAATTAATGGCAACAGGTCGCGCTGAACACCTTCGCGAGAAACATCCGCGCCGCCGCCTGCATTTTGGCGACGAGTAATTTTATCGATTTCATCGATAAAAACAATGCCGTTTTGCTCAACATTCTGCACAGCATCAGCACGAATTTCTTCCTCATTAACCAAGCGCGCCGCTTCTTCTTCTTGCGCTGCTTTAAGCGCACCCTTAACTGGCATGCGGCGCTTACTTTTACGCTGGTTAGACACGCTCTCAAACATGTTTTGTAACTGGCTAGTCATTTCTTCCATGCCTGGAGGGCCCATAATCTCCATGGAAGCGCTTGGCTGCGCTAATTCAATTTCAATCTCTTTGTCATCTAATGAAGCCATCCCGGAGTTTTTTGCGAAAAGCTTTGCGCGATGCAGATTCTTTTGGCTTCTTCTCTGGCTCTTGCTCAGACTCAGGCGTGTCTGAGAATTCATTTCTAGGTGGGGGCAGCAAAGCATCTAAAATTCTTTCCTCTGCGGCACTTTCCGCCAACGCCTGAACTTTTTTCATTGCCTGCTCACGCGTCATTTTAATAGAGCGCTCAATTAAATCGCGCACAATGGATTCCACATCACGGCCAACGTAACCGACTTCAGTGAATTTAGTCGCCTCAACTTTTAAAAATGGCGCACCCGCTAATGTCGCAAGACGTCGAGAGATTTCTGTTTTACCCACACCCGTTGGTCCAATCATTAAAATATTTTTAGGGGTAATCTCTTTGCTAAGCTCTTTATCATCAAGCTTCATGCGGCGCCAGCGATTACGCAGCGCAATGGCCACAGCACGCTTTGCTTCATGCTGACCAATAATAAAACGGTCCAGCTCATTAACAATTTCTTTAGGGGTCATAATCATATTTTCAATCGTCATAATACTCTCTCTCTCTTAATTATTTTTTAGTTTTTTTAGGTTTCTTCGCATCGAGCTCTTCGATGGTCAAATTGTGATTGGTGAACACGCAGATGTCTCCAGCAATTTTCAAACCTTGCTCAACAATAGTGCGGGCATCAAGCTTCGTGTTATCCAGCAACGCTTTGGCTGCAGCTTGGGCGTAAGAACCACCCGAACCGAT
The DNA here is from genome assembly GCA_965242995.1 of Coxiellales bacterium. Taxonomy (GTDB): domain Bacteria; phylum Pseudomonadota; class Gammaproteobacteria; order CBDETP01; family CBDETP01; genus CBDETP01. The sequence continues at coordinate 47,110 of CBDETP010000025.1, read as the reverse complement.
GGCCATTAAACTGTGCTCTGGCTCAATCACATCGCCTAGCCCGGTAATAATTAAAGAGGTCTCTTCATCAGCAACAGTCAGCAGCGCTTCGAGTTTTCTTAAGATTTTATCGGTCCGCCAATCTTTGGCAAGCTCAACAGCCTAGCGCATCAAATTGCCGTGATGCTTTTCCAGCTTGGCTTCAAATAATTCAAACAACGTAAACGCATCGGCCGTTCCTCCCGCAAATCCAGCAATCACCTTGCCATTGTGAAGCCGGCGTACTTTTCGGGCGTTTCCCTTCATAACAACAGACTGGCCCATGGTCACTTGGCCATCGCCCCCAATAACAACTTTGCCATTACGACGAACAGATAAAATAGTCGTTCCACGAAATTGCTCCATACTCTTCCCCTAGTTTAATTGATTAATGCATTATTATAGAAATGAGGGTAGCAGAGTCGAATTTCAAGGGGTCGATGTGTGTTTTAATTGGAAGATGTTGACGGCGCCTTGACTAGCAATGAGTCAATTTTATGCACCCGAAGCTTGTCTTGTGTTTTCTCCGCTTTAACCTGATCCGAAAACGGGCTAGACAGCACGCGGAACCAAACTTGGCCACTCGAAAAAGTGGTTTTTTTGACCGTAGAAACCACACCTAAAGCCTCCAGCTCTTTTTGCAACCTAAGAGCATCGCTTTTGTTTTTCACCGAGGCAATTTGCAGCACATAAACCTGGGCTTTAACCAATATTACCGGGGGTGTTGTATTAAGAACGGGGACTTTGGCCTGCGATAACATTTGATAAAAATCAAAGCTTACTGCGCTCCCATCTGTTTTTCCCCCTAATACAGCGACAACTTTCTTCTCTTTAGCTTTCACAACAACTTCTACTGGCTTTGTCGATGTTTTTTTTTGCTTCACCACAAAAAACATTGCTATGATTCCAAGCATAACAACACCAAACAACAACACTGCTTTATTAGCACCGCTCTTCGAAGCTGCTGCCGAGCTTTGACTGGCAAAGTCTTTATTCACTGCAACACTCCCAAACAATTAATGCGTTTTAACCGTTTTTATTGCCGGGTGAAACTCCCTGCTTCTTAGGTGACGCACCCAACAGAGCTGAAAAATCCACACGCTTATCGTTAACTTTCAACACACTACCTTTATAATCAAGATGCATAACATAGTGATTGTTTTTTGGCATTAAAAAATTCTTTTGCATCCAAAAACTTAATCGCGGCTTACCAAATAAAGCAAAGGCCTCATTGGCTTCTGTATTAGATGATTTAATCCAATCATCCAACAAGGTTTTCACCATTTTGATATTTAATTTTGCCGACAATGATTTTTGTAAATTTTGAGGCGTAAAGGGCATGCCTGTCATTTCACTCAACTGCAAAAAACCTTGGGCATGCACGCCATCAAATTGAAATGTATTTAAGCGCAACGCCAACCCTTGTTGCAACAAATTAAACAGGTTTTTATTAATTTGTTGTGCATTAGGCTGAGCTGCATTTCTGGCCGCATACAACTGACTCATTGCATTTAAATCAACACCATCTAAATCTAGCTTAATACTTAAAGGCCCGGCATTTCTTTTATTCTGAGTGTAGTCACTACCGCTAAGATCAAATGAAATGTTCAGCTTATCTTGGTTTTTTATTTGATTGAAAGAAAAAGCCAAATCTTTAGTACTGAAACTATTCTTACCCAGCTCAACATGCAGCTTACTAATGCTAACACTCTGATACCCCAACCATGTTTTATTTGGCTCAGATAGATTGAGACTGTAGGTGAAGTTTGTTGCCTTCAAATTATTCACTTGGTTTTTGGGTGAGGCTAAAGTAATAACACCTGCTTTTAACTCCATCTGTTTTTTTGAGGATCCGACTTTCCAGGTTGCCACAACATCTTTTAATGTCATCTGCTGATCATTTGATTTTATATCAAAAAATGGCGCCTTTAAAACACCCTTTGAAAAAGCAAATCCACCAACCTCAGTGTCCCCACTAATCGGCCACATAGGGTTAGTGCCCTGAAAAAATACTTTAGCTAAGGCAAAACGCCAAGTGTTTTTACCATTAACCTTTTCACGAATAAATGGACCATGCTGAATAATTACCTTTAAGGGAATAACTATTTTTTTGGAGGCTTGCTTAGTATCACTATTGGGCAGCGTCATCACAAACTGATATTTTGCGTCTGTTTTAAAATAACCCTGATGAAAAGAAACAACCTGCAGCTGGCCATAGTGATCAACTATTCCATTGGTTAACAATGTTTTCTGGTTGCCTTTAATCCAAAGAGCGATCAAATACGGTGACAAAAGCAACAAAGCAGCAATAATAGCAATAACAATAGTGATTTTTTTTTTCATGAATTCATTCTCTTTGACGATCAGTTTTTAGTCATTAACCTTGCTGATTCTAACGCTATCTGTCAGTAAGGTCTAGCCCTCACGAAGGCACTCACCAGACACCACATCAAATATAGGTGTTGGCCTTAATCGCTCACCAACCTCACCGACAATAATAGCATCCAGGCCACTCGGGAAAATCATTTCTAATGTGCGAATATCTCGAGCAGGGGATGAACCTTGAATATTGGCACTAGTGGAAATAATAGGGCCACCAAACTGCTTGCACAGTGCTGATGCAATAGGATGGTTGGTGATACGCAACGCAACACTAGGAAAACGCCCCGTCACCCAGTGCGGCACATCATCTGCCGCAGGGAAAACCCAGGTTTTAGCACCCGGCCAACTCGTTAGCGCCGCCAGACGTGCATGATGCGGAACAGGTTTTGTCCATGGCTCCAATTTATCCCAACTGTCAGCGATCAAAATAAAACCCTTATCATAAGAACGCCGCTTTAACGCAAAAAGTTGCGTTACCGCCTTATGGTTATTCGGGTCACAACCCAGACCATAAACAGATTCCGTTGGATAAGCAACGATACCGCCTGCCGCCAACGTACTTGCTGCCCGCCTAACTTGTAGCTCTGTTGTATCCATCAACGCCCTATTACGCTATTGCTGCTAATTCCTGTTGCAGAATTTGATTATCTTTCACTAAGGAAGCTGCTTTTTTTTGTCGCGCACCGGTTAATTCACTCGCAACCACAGCACTGCTAATTGCCATGATTTGAGTGGCAAAAACAGCGGCATTTTTTGCACCCGCTCGACCAACAGCCATACAAGCAACCGGCGTGCCACCCGGCATTTGCACTGTAGACAAAAGAGCATCCAGGCCGTTTTGCAAGCCGCCTGGCAAAGGCACACCAATAACCGGCTTAATCGTTTGTGCTGCAACCGCTCCAGCTAAATGGGCCGCCATGCCAGCCGCGGCGATAAAAACTTGGCAACCTCTTTTTTCAGCGTCTTTAACATAGGCAATGGTTTCATTGGGCGTCCGATGTGCAGATAACACATTAGCTTCAAAACGAATATCAAACTCGGCTAACTGATCAAAGCAAGCCTGCATGGTTGGTAAATCTGATGTGGAACCCATTAACACAGCAACAAAGGGCTTATTCATTCGTCAGTCTCCTCTTGATCAGGTTGAATATGGGCTTCACGAAAGTGACATTCACTTTGTGGGCAAACGCGCTCACTGCCTCGTTTCTTTGTTACTTTAATCGTTGTAATTGGCCACTGGCAAGATGGACAAGCTTGATCAAGTGGCTCATCCCAAAGGGCATACTTACAACTTGGATAACGTGAGCAAGAATAAAAAATCTTTCCTCGACGTGACTTGCGCTGCAAAATAGTTGCTTGCTTACATTGCGGACAACTCACTTCTGTGTCCTTTGGCTTTTCTAGAGGTTCAATGTGCTTACAATCAGGGTAACCGCTGCAGCCAATAAACTTACCATAACGACCCGCCTTAACCGTTAATGGTTGACTACACTTGGGACAAGTTCTTCCCGCAATTGCAGCATTGGCTTTTTCTGTCTCGGCATCGTCTAAGTTGCGCGTATATTTGCAGTCGGGATATTTCGTGCAACCAATGAAACGACCATTACGACCCAGACGAATGGATAACGCCTCCTGACATTCCGGGCACTTTTCATCCATCGCCTCTTGTGTAACATCACTGCGCTGAACGGTTTCATCAATTTTATCAATCAGTGGCTTGAAGTCCTGCCAAAATTCACTCAGCAAGGGAATCCACTCTTGTTCACCGCTGGCAATTTTATCCAAACTGTTTTCAAGATTGGCCGTAAAACCATAGTCAACGTATTTTGTGAAATAGTTTTTCAAAAACTTTGCTACGATGCGACCAACATCAGTTGGCACAAAACGCTTATTATCCATATCAATATAAGCACGCGCTTTAAGCGTAGAAATAATTGATGCATACGTTGATGGCCGACCAATACCGTGTTCTTCAAGTGCTTTAATAATACTTGCATCGGAATAACGTGGTGGAGGCTCAGTAAAATGTTGTTCGCCAATAATGTCGACCAGGTCAATGATTTCACCTTCATTAAGTGGCGGCAATATTTTTTCACTATCCGCCTGCTTCGGCTTGTCGTCTTGGTCTTCCTGATAAACACTCATAAAGCCAGGATCCGTAAGCGTTGACCCATTAGCACGGAATTTATTGCCATCGCCGCAGCTAAAATCAACGGCAACGGTGTCAAGCGTGGCAGAAATCATTTGTGACGCAACCGTACGCATCCAAATCAAGTTATACAACTTATATTGGTCGGCCTCTAACTCAGCCTTCATTGATTTAGGCAGCGTTTTTGCATCCGTTGGTCTAATAGCCTCATGCGCCTCTTGCGCATTCTTTGCCTTGGTTTTATAAACTCGCGCCTCATTCGGTAAATTTTTATCGCCGTATTCTGCCGCAATACACTCACGGATATTACTAATAGCCTCCTCAGCTAAATTAACAGAATCGGTACGCATATAAGTAATGTGACCTTCTTCATACAATTTTTGGGCTGCCCGCATGGTTCGCTGCGCATTAAAACCCAGCTTCCTGGCTGCCTCTTGTTGCAAAGTCGATGTGATAAAGGGTGCCGCCGGATTTCGTTTCCGTTGCTTTTTAGCCACTTTTTCAACGGTTAGTTTACCATTGGCCGCCGCCTTAAGGGTGGCGACAACATCTTCTGATTGCGAAGCCGAAACCACCGTAAACTGCTCAACTTTTTCATTTTGATAACAGGTCAGGCGAGCATTAAACTTTTGCTTGTCTTTATCAAGGCCGGCTTGAATTGACCAATACTCTTTTGATTCAAATGCCTCAATTTCTTTTTCGCGCTCAACAATCATATCCAACGCTGGACTTTGCACACGACCTGCCGAAAGGCCTGCTTTAATTTTCTTCCACAGCAGTGGCGATAGCGTAAAACCCACTAAATAATCCAGAGCTCGCCTTGCCTGTTGTGCATTAACCAAATCCATGGAAATGTCACGCGACTCTTCTAAAGACTGTTTAACTGCTCTTTTGGTGACCTGGTTAAAACTAATTCGAGTAACACTTTTGCCTTTTAATGCTTTTTTCTCTTCAAGCAAGTTTTTTATATGCCATGCAATAGCCTCACCTTCGCGATCCGGATCCGTTGCGAGATAAAGAGAATCACACTTTTTTAGTGCTTTAATAATAGCATCAACATGCCGGGCATTTTTTTCAATAATCTCATAGCGCATCGAAAACTCATTGTTAGGATCAACCGCACCGGACTTGCGAATAAGATCACGAACATGACCAAAAGAGGCTAGCACCTCGAAGTCTTTACCTAAGTATTTTTTAATTGTCTTACCTTTTGCAGGAGACTCAACAACTACTAAGTGACGTGCCATAATTTAATGCGCCTTATTTGGGGTATCTGCAAGAACCAACAGCTTCATCATTTCCAATTCATCTTCACTGTTTGGCTGATTAAATAAAACCATGAGCACAATCCATTTAACCAAACTGACATCAAGCTCTTCTCTACCTGGCAAAGATGTTGTGCAATTAATTACAATCTCGCGTGTTAGTGGGCAAAGAATGCCGCTTCGCTCCAAGCTTAAAACATAACCTCGACACTCAGGACTAAGTCTTTCTTGTTCTGAAGAGGTGTAAATTCGCAATGTTGTTACGCTATTTTTTCGTGCTTGCTGAGTAAAAGACACCTGGCGCTGGTCTGACAGCTGTTCAAGCCAAGTAAATGCATGGTTGATATTATCATCGCAAAAACCGGCGTTTTTAAGTGTTTCTGTGAGCTGACTTTGTGGCACATCTAAGCCACAGTCTTCTTGCATATGATGATGAAACAGGTACATCAGCACATGTAACACACTTTTTTCATTGGTTTGATTCATAATTTATTGCTCTCACATATCCACCGGGCACTCTACTTATATAGTTAGCCAACTCTAATTGCAATAGCTGCTCTGTCACTTCCTGTACTTTTAAGCCAGAGCGACACACGCATTGGTCAATTGTTGTTAGCTCATAATCAATATACTGCAGCACAGATGATGCTGGTGGCTGGTTTTGCTCTGAGTGCTTAACCATGCGCTTTTTCATGCAATCCGACTTTTTTTCAATCGGCGGCAGCTCTTCTAAAATATCTTGCACAGATTGTGTTAGTTTGGCGCCCTGCTTAATAAGCAAATGACACCCCTTCGCCGTTGGGTTATGAATAGAGCCTGGCATAGCAAATACCTCTCGACCAAACTCAGCTGACAAGTTGGCCGTAATTAACGAGCCACTTTTTTGATTGGCCTCAACAACCAGCACCCCTTGTGTTAACCCGCTAATGATGCGATTACGCAATGGAAAATGAAAAGCCTTTGGTGGTGTTTGTGGAGGAAACTCCGTGACCAAAGCACCATATTCAGCGATTTGCTGCGCGAGTTGTTGGTTTTTTTTAGGGTAGGTCACATCAATACCTGTTCCTAAAACAGCAATGGTTGAGCCCTGTAGCAGCGCCCCCTGGTGAGCCGCGCAATCAATCCCTTGCGCCAGGCCACTGGTGACAACAAGCCCTGACTGGGTTAACTGCTGGGCAAAGTGTTTAGCCGTCAACACAGCATTGTGACTAGGGCGACGACTACCAACAATAGCTACCTGAGGATCAGACAAAAGATCAGGATTACCAGCCACATACAAAACCAAGGGTGGTCGAGGAATATTTTTAAGCAAAGCGGGATAGCCAGTATCGCCCAATGTCATTAAAGTAATGCCACTCTTTTTTGTCCATGAATAAATTTTTTTTGCCTGTGACCAGGGTGGCCTGCGAATTTGTTGAATGATTTTTTCTGATAAGCCTGTCGCCCTAAGTGACGAGACTGATAATGAAAAGATATCATCGACACAAGAATAGTGCTCAAGCAACTGATGCCGCTTAATTAAACCCAAGCCATTAATTTGCGTTAACGCAATCCAAGCAATAATATTGTTTTTTTGATTCATTCACTTAGTATGGCAAACTATTCTCCAACTTTTTATACCGTAAAAATGAATTACGGCTTAGTTAAACCATACACATTAATAACTGGTGCATTTAAATTAAAAACGCTGGCATTAATGCAAAAACCGGCTTGATTTAAATTAATACTAGCAGCACCCGCTGTAAAATTAATGGCTTGACCTTTGCACTGCACACCCTGCTGTGAGTGCCAAGAAATTACCCCACCCTGCAACAAAACCCTTGCGTTATTGCCTTCTGCTTGCCAATAAAGTGTTTTTTTTGTTTTTGTTTTTTGGGTTTGTTGCACCTTAAAATAAACCGATCCTTGCTGGCTCTGTATGACAATATTTTGCTGGGAGCTAAATACTTGAGTTTTTTTCGCAGAAGACTTTATCGAACCAGCCCTTGATGACATCACACAATCGTGCGAGCTTTTTATGATAATTTCCTTGGCCTGCCAGCGTGATGATTCTTGATGTCGAGTAACATCTTGCTGAGCAGAAAAGCTCACCTGGCCATGCAAACAAGACTGCAAAAAAACCGGCCCTTTCTTTAAGGAATCAGCCTGCAAAAAAGCGGATTTATCATTGGTTGATAAAACAATATTAAGGCTATTGTTTTTTTCATTCATCAACAAAGAATGCCCCGCCTTCGACTGAAGTAAGTGGGTCCGATGGTTCTTTTTCACCAACGGAGTTTTATTCATTGCGCCGTGCAGCGCACCAACAATAACCGGTTGATTAAAATCGCCATCGACCAACTGCACTAATACCCAGGTTTTTGCTGCCAAAGGAAAATGTATGCCACCACCCTTTTTATCATCCCCACCAAAAGGGTGCAGGCGAAACACTTTTTGAGTGTTACAGTTATTAAAAGGACCGTCAAACGCATACCGTATATAATAAGAGCCGTCTGAATTAACCGCAACGTCACTACTTGCTGATGATGAAACCACCTGCGCCGGCAGCAAGACATTGGTTTTTTTTGTTTTTGGCCTACAACAAAAAACATGGCCTTGAGGGACTAGCTGCAACTCATAACAAAGAGGCACATCGCTCTGATCATAATCAACAGATATACCAACCACCACATAAGATTGATTAAATGATTTTATGGGGTGGCTTTGTAAATGCAAAACATCATTTAAAAAAAAGTCTGAGCAAAATGACGTTGCTAGAAATCTTACTTCATCACCTTTTGCTATTTCCTGAATGGCTAAAATCGATTTCCCCTCAACCGGAATGGTTGTAATAGGGTGATAATAAACTGAATTTTTACGCGACTTTATTCCCAGGTGTTGCGCACCAACAATGGTTAAACAAAACACACCGCCTAATGAGAAAAAACTGACACACCGCTTTATTGCTAACACCCTAATCAAAAAATCAAAGTCTGATTCATTATACTGTACCGCTAAGGGAATCACTTCATCAAAGACTGGGGACAGCCAAGAGACGACAATAGCAGGCAATGGCTTTAAAACATCAGCAACAATAAAAGCCAAGGTTTGATGACGAAACACCCGGCTATTAATTCTTTTTTTTAAGATATAAAAAGGAGACACCAAAACAAAAGCATAGCGATAATAATCCGTCAAAGGATTCAAGCCATAAGACTGACAACGGCTTATCAGCGCTAAAAATGTGCTATGGTTTATTTTTAACCGAGAATCTTTGCCGATAAAACTTTCAATATTTAAGCTCTGCTTGCTCGAAAAAACAACTTTGCAAAAAAAATCCTCTGACACAGCCATATTTCTGATCAACAAAGAGTCAATATATTCGATGTTTAATGCGTCTATCTGTAATGAAATATTAATATAACACCCTAGCAGTTGGGGCTTAGTTTATGTCATTTTATGATAAAAAGAATAAAATAAAATACCGTTTATTTATTCTACTTGATATTTATTTTTTATTTGATAACTTAACCCACCATAGCCCCAATAATCCTCAACCAAAAATGCTAGAAACAACACCAAAAACAATGGCACAAGCGACTAACTTTCTTCTTTTTCTCCTAGTGGCCGGCATTAGCCTTAAGACTATTTTCGATTTGTATAGCAAAATAAATCAAGAAAACAAGCCAACACAACTACCGCCCAGTGAGCCTGACATGACAAAACTCACAGCAACACTACCTAAGGCACCCACAGATTTTTCATTAATCTTCAGTTTTCCCACCAGTGTTCAAACGCTAGAAGCACTAGAAAAAAATGGAAAAAACAAACAAAACATAAAAAAATCTTGACCAGCATAAATTTTTAAGTACTATCTGTCATATATTTTTATTTAAAGAAAGGAATGTTATGCCGGCAAACTTAATCAATAAATTTGATGAGCTCGTGGACTTAGTCACCAACAACCCCATCATCAGCAGTGCTGTTGCTGTGGGCGGCATTGCTGTTTGCGGTATGCTTGGTTACTGCCTATGGAGCAGAAGAAAGTCAAGCCAACGCCTCCACCCACTTCAAAAAGAAAGTCTTATTATCAGACATGGAACAACAGGCACTGGCTATTATGCAAAGATAGGCGCAAATCCAACCAGCTTAAGGCAGCATGACAGTAAGAAACACAGTAAAAAACAAGACACAACCGCAGCTAAGCGCACTTTTTCGCTTGCCAGCCCTCCTTGTTTAGCAGGCGCCCACCATCATGAGGACGACACATGCCTAAGAAATGTAGTGTAACAGTAAATTTTCAAAGGTTACCGGCTAAAGTCTTCCTACAAGCAGCAAAAATTATAATGCCCTTGGCTACCGCAAAATCTTCTTAGATGATAGTATGTGGTAATTTAGATAGTTAAGGTATTTAGCCATGGTGAAAGCACGCCAACTGATTCGTTTAGGTAAAATAATTTATAGTGTCCTGAAGTATTTGCTAAATCGTCGCATTGTTAGCAAACGGCTGCGGCTGCTTTATTGGCTGTCTTACCTAAATCCTTGGAGCTATATCGGGCGCCAACGATCTGCTGGTGAAGCCATCAGACTGTCGCTAGAAGCGCTGGGGCCTATTTTTGTGAAATTTGGCCAATTATTATCAACACGGCAAGACATTCTGTCACCCGATATAATCAATGAGCTAACAAAACTACAAGACAGTGTGCCGCCCTTTCCTTACAAACAATCTATACAGGCCATTGAAAAAAGTTTTGGCCAACCGATAACTGTCCTCTTTCAATCCTTCGATAACACACCATTGGCTTCAGCCTCAATCGCTCAAGTGCATCGCGCTAAACTTTTAACTGGTGAAAGCGTGGTCGTTAAAGTGCGTCGTCCAAAAATTGATAAAATCATTAAGAATGACATTGCCTTACTATTTATGATGGCTAAACTGGCGGAATTCTTTTTATCTCACGGCCGACAGCTACGTGCTAAAGACATGGTTGCCGAATTTGAAGGCATTATTTTTAATGAGCTCGACTTTATGTATGAAGCGGCTAACGCATCATTTTTACGCCACAACTTTGCCAAATCGACCATCGTGACTATTCCAAAAATACACTGGGAGTATTGCCATGCTGACGTTTACACAATGGAATACGTTTCTGGCACACAAATCTCAGACAGAAAAGCCCTTGAACGACAAGGCGCAAACTTTAAAAAACTGGCAGAAACCTTAGTAGAGATTTTTTTCACCGAAGCTTTTGATGATAATTTTTTTCATGCCGACATGCATCCGGGTAATATTTTAGTCGACGTAAGCCAGCCAGACCATCCCGTTTTTAAATTGGTTGATTTTGGCATCATGGGCTCGCTCAGCGAATCGGATCAACATTACTTAGCCCATAATTTATTGGCTTTTATTGAGCGTGATTATCGCAAAGTTGCGGTCCTACATATTGAGTGCGGTTGGATCCCTGCCGGTGCACGAGTAGACCAAGTAGAAGCCGCTTTTCGTACTGTGTGTGAACCCGTTTTTGAACGGCCTCGCCAAGAAGTTTCTTTCGGTAATATTTTATTGCGCTTAATTCAAACCGCAGAGCGATTTAATATGCAAGTGCAACCACAACTTTTATTACTGCAAAAAACACTGCTTAATGTTGAAAGTCTGAGTCGACAACTCTACCCCGAACTAAATCTTTGGCACAGCGCCAAACCCTTTTTAGAAAAGTACGTTAAAAAACAAAATGCGTTGTTACCATTGGCCAAGGATGTGCTGACACAAGTGCCAGAGGCCTTACGCGCGCTAAGCAAATCACCCGCGCTTTCCTATGAATTATTACAACGCTGCCGGACCAGCAGCCCGTCCATCTCAGAGAATAGTAATCATAACGATAAAACCACCTCACAAAAACGTGGCTTCTTCTTTGGTGCTGCCAGCGCTTTTGCCTTAGTCGGCGCTTCAAGCTGGCTACACCCCCATGTGCCTCACTGGCTGCATCATGCTGCCCTAGGTTCTTTAATTCTTGCAGCGGTTTTGTTTATTATCGCTGTTTTATCGCGGCGATGAGGCTATCGCTCTGTTTAGAATTTCTCTGCCAGCTTTCGCATTCTTTTTCTATCTTCTTCTAAGTTTTCGGCTCGCTGATCTGTTTTGGCAGTAGAAACCATACGGAAAAAAGCTCCCTTATAATGAGCTGGATTTTCCACAACATTAGCCGCCAGTGAACAACCTTGGCTAAGTGTAGCATGTGCTTCAGCTTCCAATTGTTCTGAAAAAACACGGCCTCTAACACCAGCTGTTAAGATTCGTTCCACAAGCTTACCATTTTGTTTCTTCATTTTCAAAAAAACTGTTTCGAGACACATTGGATCGGCATGATCATTACTAGAAAGCAGAGCATCTACACCTCTCTCCGCTAAAACTGCAAGTAGAAAAGCTCTAGCGACATGCTCACTATCTTTTTTTGCTGGTATCTTTCTTGGTTTTTCAGGCATCTTAGCTATTGGCATATTTAGCATGAATTAGCTCCTATTTTGATTATATCTTTAATTCGAGGGCACTGTTTTCTCCCCCTCTAATTGTCTTTTGTTTTCTACTAAACCATTAACAGCAGAATTTTTATCTTGGGCGCAGATTGTAAGGATGTTTTTTATTTGTGATATTCTCGAGAGCGCTTTGCGCACCCGCTTTTAGCCCGTTGGCCTGTGGTTGTAGAAAGTGAGAGCCTCCTCCTTCTACTACGGTTACTTTTACTTCTCGTTCTTGATCTTGCTCTACCTTAACTTCTGCCTCAGGCGTTTTTATTCGCACCAGAAAACCTCTAAAAAAAGACTGGATCCTTGTTGTTGATGTCATTATTAAAGCCTTAAAAACAAGGGTTAATGGATGTTTTAAATATATTTTTTTAAGTTTATCCTGACTATCTGGATTTTCTACATAAAACAAATAATCTTCAATCTTATTTTTAAACCCTAATATTACGTTAATTTCTTTTCCCTCAATATTTTTTTCTATGCTATTAAGGTAACGACCAAACTCCTCCCCCTCCAAGTCATCTATTTCTTCTTTTAGCGTTTTTAGCGAAGTATCTATTTTATCACCCCCTCTACCGTTCACGACATAATCTGATAACAAGGTTTTGCCCTTTTCAAATTTTTCCTTTGAATCTTTACAGTAGGGTCGGCCACCAAAATCATAATGATCCCTAGGATCCAATGGATTTGTAAAAAAATTTAAAAACTCCCCCCTATAAACCAAACTAGCCAATTTTTCTTGGGGGTATTGATAGAAAAAGGCAACATCAGCAATTTTTTCTTTAGCTCTTTTTAATTGACCGGGCATGTTTATATGCATTGTAATTTGAATTGTAATTTGATCCGAAAATCTTCTTATAACCACCTCCGATAATGTTTCCGAAACATCTGGCCCAGAAAAAGAAAGGAGCGAGCGCTCTCCAGCAACTAAATCATTGAAAGATTTAAATTTATTTCTAAATTCCTTATAACTCTTATTTTCTGCCTGAAGTTGTGTTTTATCAACATGTAAAACTTCTTCTCTTATTTGGTCACGCAAGCGCTCAACCATCTCATACGTTACTGTTTCTTTAGTCACAAATTTATCTATGCTTTCTTTAACACTTTCCTTGGTTTCAAGCCATTCAATATCGCTAACTGAAGTCCTTATCCCATCAAGAAGCTTGTTAAGCTTTACCGCCCACTCCTCTTTAATTTCTTGCTTAAAGAGTTCTTGCTCCACCGATAACCTTCTTTCTTTTACCTCGCGTTCAAGGGTTCCTCGGATAACTTCATCAAAACCCTCAGCTGCAACTGAATCAAAACCTCTTAGTTCTTCAACTAATTCTTCTAAATCCCGACTTATGCTTTCCACACCCCCAGCATTATGGCTTACATCTTGGAGTCGACCAGGAGCCATCCGCGGCCTTTTTGATCCTCGCCTCACGTCATCATCGACGACGTCATCATCGTCACGTCTGCTGCTACGTTCTAGAGGGGGGGGGCACGGCAGCTGCCCGTCACCCTTCGGTCGCTGTGATGATGGCGATGATGGCGATGATGGCGATGATGGCGATGATGGCTCAAACAGCATAAAAAATTCCCCGCAAAAAAAGTTATAAAAAGTTATAAAAAGTTATAAAAAGTTATAAAAAGTTATAAAAAGTTATAAAAAGTTATAAAAAGTTATAAAAAGTTATAAAAAGTTATAAAAAGTTATAAAAAGTTATAAAAAGTAAATATAATGGACGCAATGTACTGTGCGCCTCAATTTTTGTCAACTTACTTTACTAAAAACTATAACTTTTTTGTTGTTTTTTTTATTACAAATCAAGCAGGCTGGAGTGCTTATTATCATAGCCACCGACAGACTCACTCACAAAGGGCTAACAGCTAAAAACAGAATCGACTCCAAAAAACTTTTAAAACAACGGGTTACGCCATAAAACCCTGCCCTCAAAAAGTAGCCTAGTCGCCTGGGCAATCTTCTGCTATGTTATGAGGCAATCCCGTGTATTTTCTTGGTAGAGCCAATGACAAACAGTAGGCCGACAACAGGCAACATCGCCCTAATTGCTTTGGGTGGCATTTTGCTAAGCTTTTCGCCAATTTTTTCAAAGTTATCTACTGTGCCTCCGACGATTGAAGGGTTTTATCGCATGCTGTTTGGCTGCCTATCCCTTGGTATCATTGCTTTGATAAAAAACTCGAGCTTCCGTATGCCCTTAAAGTTCTGGCTATTTCCGATTGCAGGTGGCTTTTTTTTTGCTCTTGATCTTTTCTTTTGGCAGCGCAGCATTGAATTCGTGGGTCCAGGCTTGGCAACCATTTTGAGCAATTGCCAGGTTTTTTTTCTGGTTGCTATTGGAATTATGGCCCATCAAGAAAGGCTGTCGTGGATGACTAAATTTTCTTTGCCTTTAGTCTTCTTAGGTCTATTCCTTTTAGTAGGGCATGAGTGGGGCTCGCTTCATCCGCATTATCATTTAGGTATTTATTATGGCTTGCTGACTGCTATTTTTTATTCCGGTTACACAATAGTAATGCGGCTCTCGCAATCACCCGGCAACCCTTCACTAAAGCCGCTGCCAAACCTTATCGTTGTTTGCATCTCAGCCGGGATTTTCTTGGGGCTCCTTGGCCTTATACAACATAATGACTTCCTCATTCATGGTACTCGCAACCTGTTTTGCATGCTTGCCTACGGCATTATTTGTCAGGCAATTGCTTGGCTGCTCATTTCAAAAAGTATCGCTCACGTACCCCTTTCATTAACCGGATTTATTTTACTGCTGCAGCCAGTACTAGCCTTCACTTGGGATATCCTATGGTTTCATCGCCCAACACCCACCATTGAAATTTTTGGCGCTGTGCTCACCCTAACTGCCATCTGCCTGGCCACAATGAAGCCTTCATCACCCCCGCAAGCAAATCGATAATCTATCCTCTACAATATAGAGTAGGCCCTAAAACCACAAAATGGAGGACTAATCATGAGCGGCAACATAGAAAGCTGGCAACCTACGGATGAATTCTTTGCACAAAGCACTGAAATTATTGCAGAAAAACTAAAAGAGGTCTCCGCTAATCACGAGGAAGCGCTTGCGCGTTTAACCGATTACTTAGATCACCCCACCACGAATTTAACCGATGACGACAAAGAACGCCTGCTACACGTTAAAGTGAAGCTACGTCATTTATATGAGACTCATTAAAAGAAAAATGGTGCGCTCGACAGGATTCGAACCTGTGACCACCGGCTTCGGAGGCCGGTACTCTATCCAGCTGAGCTACGAGCGCATCACTATAGCCTGCCACACCTTGCCCGCTTAATGACAAAAAATCAAGGCAGCGCGTTATTAAAATTATAATAAGTTCCAACCGGCACCATGAAAAATCAACGCCAGTTCTTTTGCGTGGGTCGACAAGCAGTTATGTTTAGCATCTAAACCAACGCATGGCCAATCTTCATAATGCCGCTTGATATCTTTAAAAACACGCTTTGTCACTTTTGAGAACTCGCTTTTCAGGCAATAAACATAGGTCGTTGGTCGGTCAAAAATTAAAGCCTCGTCGATTTGCATTTGACTCGTCGCCCCTAAATCCAGCGTCAACCCCAGTGACTCATAGTCCACGCCATAAATGCTGGCAACCTCAACTAACGACAAACCATTTTTTGGCACCAAACCATCGATCATAACCAGCGCCGCAACTTTTTTTGATATTTTTTGCGTAACACCAGCAATCACAAAACTACCATAACCATGGCCTACTAAAATGCATTGATCGATTTCTTTTTCCTGAACAAAACCCTCTACTTCCTGAATATTTCTATCTAGTGTTACTTTCTTAAAAGAAGACATTATCGGACAAAAAACAACATGCCCTGCTGAGCGCAAATGACCTGCAGCCTCTTGCCAAACATCACTGCTTTGATCGCCATCATGAACAAGCACATAGGTTGTCATGCCGTCTTCCTATTTTTTACGAATCCATGGGACAATATGCTGAACAGATGCCGGTAGGTTTTTACTGGCTTTTTGTGCCGCTTCTCGCGTTGCAAACTGACCAAACCAAATCTCATAAACTGTTTTTCCGTTTTTTTCAGCCGGATGAATATACGCTACGTGTTGCAGCTGTCGATTCTGAATAAACTGTTTTGCATCCTGGCGTGACGTAGCAGAATAAAGCTGCAAGGCATAACCTTTTTTACTATGAAGCGTGTTTGGCAACGTTATTGCTTTTTTTAATGGTTTTTTCGGCGCTGATTTTTTTAATGATTTTTTATTTGCATTAATCCGTTGCTTTTTAGTCAATGGGTGTGTCGCCACAACCACCGGTTGGTTATTCATTTCTGCTTGCGGGTATTTGAAGTTGTTAAATGGATCAGGCTCTTTAAATCGCAACATTTGCAATGCTGTAATAGCGGGTTGATATTTTTCTTTTGCGGCTTTTACGAACCAAACACGCGCCTCGGCGGCATCTTTTTTTGTGCCTAAACCGTAATAGTAAAGATAACCTAAACCATAATCAGCTGAGGGGTCATTGTATCGTGATGCTTTCGTTAAATAATAATATGCCTCACCGTAATTTTGTTGCGCAAAATTTTGATGCGCTTGCCGCATAATACTTTGTGGACTAGCACAACCTGACAAAAAAAGAACAACGGCTATCATAACAAACAACTGTTTTAACTTTAACATATTAAGAACTACCCTCTTCTTGATTTTGTAATATAGGGACAATCATCTGCAACTGCTCTAAATTACCATTATTATCTAAAACCACCGACTGCTTTAATATCTGCTTGATAACGGCTCCTCCTGGGACAATGTCTCCCACCGCATACACCGTTGTTTTACTCGATCCACGAGACGTAATTAATGCAAAACTTTTTTGCCCAGTTTGAACAGACATTTCCGTACCATTGAGCAATAATGGCAAGCTGGTTAATGGCAAATTGCTGGCTGATTCTCTGTACTGGCCAAACAAATGTAAGCTGGCAAGATTCGTCACAGCACCCTGTGAGACCTCACTCTGACCTGCTGGCGAAATGGTTGCGGCTGTTCGCTGAAAAAAAACGCTGGAGACAATGACATAAAGAATGGCTAAAGCCAACAAGATCGACAGCACTTTTGGAAGTCGAGAATCTTGCAGAAAACGATTCGCTTGCCCAACTGGATCTGTCTTCATCACAACACCACACCCGTTTATCTGCATTAAGTAATAGAAAAACTATAACAAAAGCACTTCGTGATTCAAAGCAAATTTTTACTACCATTTTGCTTCCACCCATCTTGACACGGTGATATACTCGTTCGTCCAAACAAGGGCATTTTCTCTTTATGAATACTCAATCCTGTTTCCAGCGAGCCACTTACCTAACCAGTGCCGCCAATCCCGAACAACTTCCTGAAGACACCGGCAGTGAAATTGCCTTTATTGGTCGCTCTAATGCAGGAAAATCCAGCGCCTTAAACACCATCACTGGCATTAAAGGCCTAGCACGAACCAGTAAAACCCCGGGTCGCACTCAAACTATTATCTTCTTTGATTTAGACGAAGATCAACGCCTAGTCGACTTACCAGGATACGGATACGCGAAAGTTCCGTTAACCATCAAAAAACGCTGGGAAGAAACCGTTGACCAATACCTACAAACACGCACCAGTCTAAAAGGCTTGGTTTTAGTAATGGATATTCGTCATCCTTTAAAGGATATGGACCAACAACTTATTGCCTGGACACAACACTGCGGCATACCAACACACATTTTGCTCACCAAAGCAGACAAACTCAAACCCAGCCAACTCAAGCAAGCAAAACTTGGGGTTGAAAAAGCCTTGGCTGAGTATAGTGAACTAGTGACTATTCAAACCTTTTCTTCACTAAACAAAACCGGAACCGATAGCGTCAAAGCGAAACTGGTCGAATGGTTAGAGCCTAAAACAGAGTAATCGCAACGCACCACTAAACGACCCAGCAATAGCACCGATCTAGATCTTTGCTTGTTTTTACGGTTTCAAACTGTTTATAATGCGGCCTCCACGGATAGTCACGAGCAACCCATGTTTTCATTTAAACAAAACACTTATAAAAATGAGGCTATTGCCTGGTCTAAACCCAATGCCTGGGACTTAGCTGCTTTTTTGTTGGTTGCTTCCATCCTTTTTCTTTTAGCTTTTGGCAGCAAAGCAATTTTTGGCGACTATCAACTTGGCCAGATCATTCCTATTTCTTTAGACCCTTCAAACCTTCCCTATTATGGGCTGCGAACGGTGCTGCGCATGTTTATTGCCTTGGTTTTTTCGCTATTGTTCACTTTTATTTTTGGCACCTGGGCGGCAAAAAGTGCACGAGCAGAACGCTTAATTATTCCGATGATTGATATTTTACAATCCGTACCCGTCCTAGGCTACCTATCCATTACCGTGGTTGGTTTTATTCACTTGTTTCGTGGCAGCATGCTAGGACCAGAGTGCGCAGCCATATTTGCAATATTTACCGCTCAGGTTTGGAACATGGTGCTGAGTTTTTATCAAAGTTTAAAAACCCTGCCTAGCGAACTGGATGAAGCCGCTAAAATGTTTCACCTGTCTGCCTGGCAACGGTTTTGGCGCATAGAGGTCCCTTTTGCCATGCCGGGCTTGTTGTGGAACACCATGATGTCAATGTCTGCTAGCTGGGTTTTTTTAACGGCATCAGAAGCATTTTCGGTTGCTAACACTAATATTACCTTGCCAGGCATTGGCTCTTATATTGCTTTAGCCATCACTAAAGCCGATATGAATGCCATTGTTTATGTCATTATTGCCATGTTCTTGGTGATCTTATTATACGACCAACTACTCTTCAGACCACTCGTTGCTTGGTCAAAAAAATTTAAAGCAGAAAGTTCAGCTAATGAGGTAGAGCCGTCGTCATGGGTGCTCAATTTATTTCAGCGCACCATCATACTCAGAAAAGTAAGCGGTTTTTTCGGCTACTTTACCGACAAAATAATTAATACTCCTATTTTCTCTCGCAAACAAAAACGAAAAAAAACGAATGTTCGACCCACACTACGCTGGGCAACACGAACCACTGGCCTTGTTGTTTCTTGGGGACTAATTCTCAGTTTGATTTTCATGGCGACACACTACATTTCCAGCAACGTCAGTCTACAGGATGTATACCATGTTGCTTATTTAGGCTTAATTACTGGCTCTCGCGTCATTGGGTTAATTATTATTAGCTCAATTATTTGGGTGCCCATTGGTGTTTGGATAGGGCTTAACCCACGCGCTTCAGCCATTGTGCAACCCGTTGCGCAATTTCTTGCTGCGTTTCCTGTTAACTTATTATTCCCTTTTATGGTAATTTTTATTCTGCGCTATCACCTTAATGTTAATTTTTGGTGTGCGCCGCTGATGATTTTAGGCACGCAATGGTACATTTTATTTAATGTGGTCGCTGGCACCATAGCATTACCAGAAAACATGCACCAAGCGGTTGGTACCTTGAATGTCCGTCGCTGGCTCTGGTGGAAACGATTCATCTTACCGGGTATTTTTCCCTACTATATTACTGGCGCTATTACTGCCGCTGGCGGCGCTTGGAATATCAGTGTTATTGCCGAAGCCTTGCGCTGGGGACACACGTCGCTATTTGCCACAGGCTTAGGGGCTTTTATTTCTAAAATGACCGCTCAAGGAAATTTTGGACAATTAGCACTAGGCATTGTAATTATGTCATTATTTGTTGTTATCGTTAATTATTTGGTCTGGCGGCCACTGTATAATTTTGCAGAAAAGAAATTTCAAATTCGTTAAGAGAGCCCATTATGTTAAAAAAAGCGGTCTTAGAAGTTAAGGGGATTAAAAAATCCTTTCACAAACGAGGCGAGCAAGAGCTACTAGTACTTGATGATGTTAACTTTTCCATGAAGGAGGGTGAGATCATTGCTTTACTTGGCAAGTCTGGCTCAGGCAAATCGACTCTGCTGCGTATTATTGCCGGCCTGATTTCCGCCTCTGATGGCGATGTGGTTTTTCGTAATGAAACAATCAAAGAGCCTGTAGATGGCCTAACCATGGTGTTTCAGCATTTTGCCTTATTGCCTTGGCTAACCGTACTTGAAAACGTTGAGCTTGGCTTAGAGGCACAGGGAATCAAAAAAGATGAGCGGCGACAACGAGCACTGCACGCTATTGACATTGTGGGTCTAGATGGATTCGAATCGGCTTACCCAAAAGAATTGTCTGGTGGCATGTCACAACGTGTTGGCATTGCTCGAGCCCTAGTGGTTGAGCCTGAAGTCCTCTTGATGGATGAGCCTTTTTCGGCATTAGATGTATTAACCGCTGAGAACTTACGTGGTGATTTGCTCGATATTTGGCAAAGTGAAGAAAACAAAAAAAAGGTCATGCTGCTCGTCACTCACAATATTGAAGAAGCCGTTACCCTAGCCGATCGCATTTTAGTTTTCTCTCACAATCCTGGCCGTATTCGAGAAAGCATTGATGTAAACATACCACACCCAAGAGACGACCAAAGTACAGAGTTCCGGAAAATGGTTGATCACATCTACACACTGATGACTATGCCCGATGCCGCTCAGGCCTCATCAAAAGGCGCAATTAGCAAAGTTATTGACTTAGGCTATCGTTTGCCGAAGGTTGAAGTTTTCACGCTCACCGGCTTTATTGAAGCCCTGGACTCTCCTGAATACCAGGACCGTGTTGATCTACCCCAAATTGCCGAAGACCTACACCTGGACATCGATGACTTATTCCCTATCACCGAAGCACTTGAAATCCTTCGCTTCGCTGTGGTCTCCTCAGGTGACATTCAGTTAACCAAAGCCGGTAAAGCATTTGCTGAAGCTGACATTTTGGAAAGGAAAAAACTCTTCGCCAAACACTTGATGGGCTATGTCCCGTTAGCCAGGCATATTAAACGAATATTAGACGAGCGGCCATCACACAAGGCCGTAGAGAGCCGCTTCTTAAATGAGCTAGAAGATTATCTCAGCGATGATGTTGCTGAAGAAGTTTTAACCGTTGCGATTGACTGGGGGCGCTACGCCGAAATATTTGCATACGACTATAACGCCAGAATGCTAAGCTTAGAAAATCCAGAATAACTAGCGCGACAACACCGCCATGGTTAAACGTGAAATACAAATGAGCCGGTCGTCCTCATTAGTAATCATAATTTCCCATACTTGCGTTTTACCGCCCAGATGAATCGGTCTGGCTTTAGCAATCACTAGGCCTGATTTTATAGAGCGAATATGATTGGCATTAATTTCTAAGCCAACACAATAGTGCGTTGCATAATCAACACAATAGTTTGCGGCACGAGAGCCTACTGTCTCAGCTAACACACACGAAGCGCCCCCGTGCAACAGACCAATTGACTGATGGGTTTTATGATTAACCGGCATATGCGCACATAAAAAATCATCGCCCACTTCAATAAATTCAACACCTAAAAACCCTGCCATATTTCCTTGAATATCATTATTTAGCCGAACAATATCAACATCACTTTTCCAGACTGTCATACTAACCACCCCCCCGACATAAAAGATCCCCCACCATAAAAAAAACCCCTTGCGTTGACAAGCCATAACGGATTGTGTAGTTTGAAATTCAACTCCATTTTTTTCTTATGCCATGTCTAACGAACCGACCAACAATGAAAATGATGATACAGGTAAAGTATCCCAGGTGATTTACCAGCGCTGGAAGGCGCGCTTTTTTGTTTGTGCTTTTTTATTAGTGCTATCGTTTAGCGGCATGGTTGTCACCAGCATCAAACCCTCTTGGGGGTGGAACTATTGGCGCGTTCTTGCGGTTATCTACACAATCACCTGCCTCTGGCTCAACTTCCATTTAAAGCGCAGCGAAAGTAGCGGCTTGAGCATTGGCAAAGAACTGCTCCACTGGTTAGCACTACTTATTGCTGTATACATGGTCGCAATTTTAGAAAATACAGGCATCTTTGGCAACCTTGAAGCAGGCATTACCGTTTTAGCCATGCTTTCATTAACAGTTTTTTTAGCTGGATTATATATTGACTCCGCTTTTATTATTTTAGGCATTGTTTTAGCTATTTTTGTTGTGCTAGCAACACTGGTGGAAGCTTACTTAACAGTTATATTAATCCCTGCCGGACTTATTGCTTTAGCTGTACTGTTCTTGGTCATCAAGTTAAAAAAACAGCACTAGAAAACGCATAAACGGAAAGCACAAATGGCCGCAAAAAAAAATCTAAAACTTCTTTGCTTATTTATATTATTTTTCTTTCATCAAGCTATCGCTCAAGAATCCTTAAGTAAAAAACTAAATGACATTATCGCTCCTTTCAACAAAGAAGCATCGATTGGCGTCATCATCCAATCGATGAATAATCAAAAAATCTTATTCTCGAAAAACTCAGAGCAACGATTTACTCCGGCCAGCGTACAAAAAATCTACCCAGCCATTGCCGCACTTTCTTACTTACCAAAATATTTCACCTACCAAACAAAAGTCTCTTCTTATAAAAAAAATATTTACTTCACTTTCTCCGGTGACCCCACTTTTACACACGACGATTTAAATAATCTTATCTCCACAATAAAATCAAAAGGCATAAAAAAAATATCCGGCAATATCGTTATTGATGACTCTGTCTTTAACAACATAGCAACTGCACCCGGCTGGCTAGCGGATGATCTTAGCTATGCATTTGCCGCACCCGTCAATGCCGTCATTATTGATCAAAATGCATTCGCAATAAAAATATACCCGAACAAAAAAACAAACAATAAGCCAAAATTAAAAAGCAACCTTCCCATGCCATTTGCACAATTTAATAATCAATTAAAATCCACTGAAAAATACAACAGAAAATGCCCTATTGCCGTTTACTACTTAAGCAATAACCACTACCTTTTATCTGGGTGTGTCGCAAAACAAAAAAAATTCTGGGTTAGAAAACTAGCCATCCACAACCCTATTCAATACGCAAAAAAACTTATCAAACAGGACCTGAAAAATAACAACATAATTTTTTCTGGAAAATTATTAACAGGAAAAACCCCAAAAAAAGCAACACTTATTGCTCAGCACCAATCAGAAAGCCTGCCTGAGTTAATTAAAATTATGCTTAAAGAATCAAACAACATGATTGCTGACTCATTACTCAAAACCTTAGGAGCCACTTATTTTCATCAACCAGGAAGCTGGCAGAACGGCATTCGGGCTATGAGAAAAATCCTCTCTAACAAGGCTGACATTCAATTCAAAGGCATGCTATTGACCGATGGCGCGGGACTGTCTCGCTACAACTTACTAACGCCAGGGCAAACCGCAAAATTACTTAACTTTGCTTATCAAACACCTAAAATCAAACAAGCCTTACTAAAAGCACTGCCGATTGGCGGAGTAGACGGCACACTAAAACATCGCTTCATCATAACGCCTTACCAAAATAACATTATGGCAAAAACCGGCACCATGACCGGCATCACCTCGCTTGCTGGTTATGTTAAAACCAACAGCGGCAACACCTTCTCTGCTGTCATTTTCATTAATGACTTTGTTGGTAGCAGAAAACCCTATGAGGCGCTTGAAAACACCATCTTTAAAACCATATTTGATTTTTATCAAAAAACACCAACATAAACACATTGCTTTTTGCCATCAATAGTGCTGAAATAATGCAAATTAATGACTAAAGGTTATCTTATGAATCACAACAACTTGCCCGTATTTAGCACCGTTAATGTTGACAACATTCCTACTGATATTCAAAAACGAATTGAAAAAAATCAAACCGACCTTGCCGCCTTACTAACTACAGAAGACAACACCTGGCAAGCACTTATTCAACCACTAGACAACCTTGGCGAACACCTAAGCCAGCCCTGGTCAATCATCAGCCACCTTAATTCCGTTGTAAACACTCCTGAGTTGCGCCAAGCCCACGAAAGCTGCTTGCCCATGCTCGCAGAATATTACACGCACTTATCACAAAACAAAGCGCTATTTAATGCTATCGAAAACCTGCTGACAACCCAACGCGAGTCGCTCAACCCGGAACAAATTAAAGTACTGGAGAACAGCTTACGAGACTTCAAGCTTGCGGGGGTTCATCTAAATACAAAACAAAAACAGCACTATTTAGAGATCAGCCAAAGACTTTCAAAACTGACGTCTGAGTTTTCTAATAATATTTTAGATGCAACCTATGGCTGGCACTATCACACCACAGATGAAAACTTGCTTGCCGGACTACCCGATCACGCCAAAGAAAAAGCCAAACAAGAGGCCAACAAAAAATCACTTGATGGCTGGGTTTTCACCTTAGATATGCCAAGCTATTTGGCCGTTATGCAGTATGCCGATGCTAGTGAACTACGCAAGGCCTGCTATCAAGCCTTTGTCACTCGCGCATCACACGAAGGGCCTAATGCAAAAAAATGGGACAATACTGACATCATCAATCAAATCATGGCAGCACGAGTTGAACTGGCAAACCTACTCGGATTTAAAACCTATGCCGACTACTCACTGACAACAAAAATGGTGCAATCAGCTGAACAAGTAATTACTTTTATCGAGCAACTTATTTCTGCAAGCAAAAAACAAGCTGAAAATGAATATAAAGAGTTATGTGACTTTGCTAAATCTTTTGATGGCACAGAACATCTACACATTTGGGACGTGCCCTACTACACTGAAAAACTTCGCCTAAATCGTTACGACTTATCGCAAGAAGATCTCCGGCCTTACTTTCCTATTGAGCAAGTCCTTGCTGGTTTGTTTTCTACTGTTAACAAACTTTATGGCATTTCTGTGGAAAAAGTTCCATCTGCTGATGTTTGGCATGAAGATGTCAATTGCTTTGCGGTGTATGATCAGCAAAAAGAACTCATTGCCTACGTTTATATGGACTTATATGCGCGTGAACATAAACGCGGCGGTGCTTGGATGGATGAATGCAAAGTTCGACGCGAACTAGATGATGGCAGCATTCAAAAACCCATTGCCTATTTAGTCTGTAATTTTAATCCGCCGATAGGTGACAAGCCCGCACTACTTACTCACGATGATGTCGTGACACTGTTTCATGAGTTTGGCCATACGCTGCAGCATATTCTCACAAAAATGAAATACAGCGATATTTCTGGCATTAATGGTGTCGCTTGGGACGCCGTAGAACTCCCCAGTCAATTTTTAGAAAACTGGGCTCATGAAAAAGAATCTTTAAATCTTATTGCAAAACATTATCAAACAGGTGAAAGCTTGCCCGACGAATTATTTAATCGCTTACAGCAAGCAAAAAACTTTCAGTCTGCAATGCAAATGCTTCGGCAACTTGAATTTTCTTTATTCGATTTTCGTCTACATCTGGAGTTTGATAAAAACGCTGAGGACCAAGTGCAAACCATTTTAAATGAAGTGCGAGAACTTTGCTCTGTTCTACCCATTCCTGAATTTAACCGCTTTCAAAATGGCTTTTCTCACATTTTTGCCGGTGGTTATGCTGCAGGCTATTATAGTTATAAATGGGCCGAAGTCATGGCCGCCGATGCTTTTTCTTTGTTTATGGAAAAAGGTTTATTTGATCAGGAAAGCAGTCAGAAATTCTTAAAATGCATATTAGAAACTGGTGGCAGTGAAAAACCGGCTGTTTTATTCGAGCGCTTTCGCGGTCGAGCACCGTCTGTTGATGCACTTCTAGCTCAAAATGGCATTAAAAAAGGATAATTTAGCATGTCGCAATCAGACCAAAAAAGACAAGCCGCTGAGGCCGCACTAGATTACATTCAATCTGGCGATGTTGTTGGCGTTGGTACCGGCTCAACGGTTAACTACTTTATTGAAGCTCTGGCCAAAATAAAAGGGAAAATTGATGGTGCTGTAGCAAGCTCAGAAGCCAGCGCACAAAAATTAAAATCCTTAGGTATCCCTGTTATTGATTTAAACAGCATTAATAATCTGCCTATCTACATTGACGGCGCCGATGAATGCTCACCGCATGGATACTTAATCAAAGGAGGTGGCGCCGCACTCACCGGTGAAAAAATTGTTGCCGCTTGTGCTGAAAAATTTATTTGCATCATTGATGAATCCAAGCAAGTTGATGTCTTGGGTCGTAGCTTTCCCGTGCCAATTGAAGTCATAAAAATGGCCAGAAGTTTTGTTAGTCGGGAAGTTCGCAAACTTGGCGGCGACCCAGTTTATCGCCAAGGCACCACAACTGATCATGGGCAGGTGATCATCGATTGCCATAACATGGATTTAATTGACCCAGTTCAGGCAGAAAAAACAATTAACAATATCCCTGGTGTTGTTAGCTGCGGTATTTTTTCACAGCAAAAAGCGGATGTTATTTTAGTCGCCAATGAAAGTGGCGTGTCAACTATTATAAAATGAGGAAAACATGAATAGCTCTATTATCCACGACCTTGGCGTTAAAAGCACTGGATTTATGCATCAAACCGTTCTTTTCTTACCGAAACTATTTGCAGCTGTTATTGTTTTACTAATTTTCTGGCTGATTGCTTTAAGCGCACAAGCCTTCATTAGGCGCCTAGCTAATAAGGCACAAGACAAAGCCACGATACTCAACTTACTTGCTAAAACCACTAAAATGATAATTCTAGCCGTTGGCGTTGTCACCGCGCTTGGCACCATTGATATTAATGTTACGGCATTGGTCACCAGTTTAGGGCTAGTTGGTTTTGCGGTTGGCTTTGCACTAAAGGATTCACTTTCTAATTTATTGGCTGGCTTTATGATTTTGTTTTATCACCCTTTTCGTGTGGGTGACACCATCACATCAGGCTCATCCAGTGGTGAGGTAATGGACATCAACTTGCGCTACACCGTGGTTAAAAACAAAGAACAAACCGCCCTCATTCCTAACTCAAGCCTTTTAAACAATGTCGTTACAATTACAGCACCCACAGATTCTTAAAAAAATTATAGGTGCGGCATAATTCTTGTAAATAAACTATACTGGTCGCTTACCTGTTTTTTAAACGTCGCCACTAGGGTTTTTTATGCTCAAACGTATGGCCCTCTTTGTTGCCCTGCTACTACCTATTTTTATGATTGGTGTCGACTTACTTATTATTGGTGTTGCTATTGCGCCAATGGCTAAAGCTTTTCAAACCCCCTTATCCACTTCACAATGGTTTACTACCGCCTACGCGATGGGCTATGCCACTTTTGTTGGTGCCTCAGGCAGGTTAAGTGATTTTTTTGGCCAAAAAAAATTTTTAATCCTTGCGATTCTTCTTTTTTCCGCCAGCTCTTTGATCATTTCACTGGCTTCACACGCCAACCTAGTTATTGTCGCCCGGTTTCTTCAGGGCATTAGCGCTGGCATGATGGCAACCACGACTATTTCGATCGTCATGACGTCTTTCACATCCAAACAAAAACAAAAGCTATGGATTGGCGGCCTTGTCGGCATGGCCGGTCTTGGTATGGTTTTAGCACCCCCCATTGGTGGCCTTATGATTAACTACTGGAGTTGGCGCAGCGTATTTATTATTAATATCCCCATTGGAATCATTACGACACTGGCTGCATTTTATGCGATAAAACCTTACCCACCACAGAAAGTCCAGGCTTTTGACTTTCTCGGGCTATTGCTACTCGTCCTCACTATATCCAGCTTAATATTGCTGATAAGCCAAGGCGCGACATGGGGCCTGACAAGCTGGCTATTTATTATTTTCACCATTGTATTTTTTGTCGCTGGTACCTTGTTAATAATCAATGAACGCCGGGCTCACAACCCTTTGCTTGACTTATCATTATTTAAAATCGCAAACTTTACCGCGGCGAATCTTACCGGCTTTAGTATTTACTTTATTTTGTTGGGTCAAATTTTAATTTGGGGCATTTATCTCAAAAAATCATTGGGCCTAGACTCATTACAAATTGGCCTGCGCTTTTTGCCTATTGGCCTTATGATGGCCTTTGGAAGTCTTGTCTTAGGAAAGCTGATTAAAACAATATCAGATAAAACACTGATGATTGCTGGATCATTGCTCTCACTATTAAGCTCAATTTGGTTCGCATTCCTGCCAATTAACCTACCATACTGGATGCTAGCAATTGGTTTTGCCTGCTTTGGCTTAGGGTTTTTTCTTATTAACTCAATCAGCACCAATGTTGCACTAAGCTTCTTGCCACAACCAAAAATCACCTTGGGCTCAAGTATGTGCATGATGTTTCGTTGGCTGGGTGGAAGCATTGGCAGCGCTATGGCCTCTTTGGTTTTTATCGCACGCCAACGAATGATCACAAACCCTACCTTACATCAAGGCAAGCAAGCCTTAATGCAAAACCTTCACTCTGGTCTAATTAGCACGCAGTGGCTGTTTGCAGCCGTTGCTTTATTCACCACAATAGTTTCAATCTTTTATATAAAAATTAAAGCAAGCTTAAACTAATAAAAGCGGTCACCCCCGACAAAACACCATTTTCAACACATACAATAGCTTAAGAACATATGCTCACACCATTTAAACACCCGCAAGATTTTTCCTTAAAAAAATGTGAGCATTTTGCTTGACGTGGACGCTGTGTACAGTATATGTTTACACCCATTAACTGAATTATTAAAGTATAATGATAGAATTTAAAAATAAAAGAGCCAATGCCGCCGACAAAGCCGTAAGAGAGTTTATAGATGCGGGCATTATTGGCCTGCAGCCAGAAACATCCAATGGTGGGGAAATTACCGTTAATAATAGCCCTGCCTCTCTTTCTAACTATACCCAGCTGGACTACCTGGGCCTGAGTAGTAGCCCCAAAGCAAAAGAAGCCGCAGTAAACCACATTTTACAACATGGTATCTCTAAAGCTAGCCCTAGACCTTATCTCACCAGCCCCAACCTTAACAAGCTCGAGCTTTTACTTGAAGAATTATTTCAGGCGCACGTTCTAGTGGCTACATCTACCACACTAATTCATATTGGGTGCCTGCCCATTCTCTTGCAAGACAACGACCTCGTGATTTTTGATCAATTTGCACACAATAGCATTAGTGTTGGCATAAGCGCTTGCTCTGCGAAAATAAAAACCAAAATGCTGCCACATAATGACATTGAAAAATTAGAAAAAATATTATCTTCAAGCACAAAAGATGAGAGTATTAACAATATTTGGTATCTTGCTGACTCGATTTACAGCTTTAAAAACAGCTTTTGCCCGATGGACAAAATCGCCCAATTACTTAAAAAATATAATAATTTTTTTGCCTACATTGATGATGCCCACGGCATGAGCATTTACGGCAAAAATGGCTGTGGCTATGCACTGTCTGCATTTGAAACTGTTCCCGAAAAACTAGTGGTTGCAACCTCTCTAAACAAAGGCTTCGGCATGGGTGGTGGTGGTGCTATTATAATACAAAAGCAAGAAATTAAAGATAAAATTAAGCGCTGCGGTCCTAGCTTTATTTTTTCAACGCCGCCAGCAGAGGCTCTCTGTGCTGTTGGGGTAGCCCAAGCAGAAATTCATCTGAGTGGAGAGATACATCAATATCAGCAAAGGCTCTCACAGCTATGCTCTTTGTTTGACTCTCTGTGTAGCCAGCACGGTATATCAAATTTTTTCCACAACATGGGCAAAAACTCTCCACTCTATATTATGCGACTAAAGCGTGGTGAAAACGTTAAGCTAATACAAGCCTTAATGCCTCATGGCATTTTTGTCGGCTGCGGCGGTTTCCCTGCCGTTCCTAAAAACTATCATTTCATAAGAATTCTCATCACACTCAACTTTTCTGCTAAAGATATAGAACATCTGGCGTTAAGCTTAGCCAAAGAAGTAAAGCAGCTGGGCATTACTCCATAAAGTAATGAGGGCTTAGATAATGGCACGAGCAATATTTAATATCAAAAACATGCTTGATGCGCCCATAGAGCTGATTAGATTCCTTGCTGTACTTGGCCTAATTGCCTACCCCGCCTCATATTTTATTTACTTTAAAGCAGATACCTCCTGGATTATTGTTACTTCATTTTTACTATCCATAGCCACCTTGTTTTGTAGTAACGATACGGTAATCAAGATAAAACACATCACTTGGCTTTTTTTTATTTACGCCCTGTTTGCTGGCCCCTTTGCATTATTTGAATCATTTTTAAGCCATCCTGAAATAAACACACATAGCTTTGGACTATTGCTTGCGGTAATCATTACCGCCATTATTGCAAAAAACATGTTCTCTTTTTTGCTTTGTTTAACTTTTAGCCTCCTCATGGCATTGGCGGCTTGTTCATGCTCAATCACCCATATGACTATCACAGAGTCACACCTTTTTAAAGCCTGGCCAATGTATTTAATAGTGTCCATTCTACTGTCTTTAGTTATATCTACTTTGAAAAAAAGGGTCGACTTAAGGCCGCCTATCTCTAGCCTTCAAGACTATTTAGAAGAAAAAAAGAAAAGCATAAGAAAAACAAACCCAATCATACATAGCCTTAAAAAAGCTCTACGCTACATTGAAAGCCTAATTGACCCTCCCCGGCAGTCTATTGTAGCAATAGCTATTCTTGGCATTGTTGGCTTTCCCCTGGGATTTACACTATATCATGCAACTGACAGCCTGTGGATTGATGTTACTGCTTTTTGTTTAGCAACAATGACTCTTTTATGTCGATATAACTTAATCATAAGTCAAAAACACTTAAACTTAATCGCGCTAATCTACATAACATTTGCCATTCCTTTTGCTTTTAGTGAGTCCTTTATTAGTGCACCTGGCGTTGAAGCCTATCAAGTAGGAATGATTTTAGTTGTAGCCATTCTAACGATTTTTTGTCGAAACCTACAAGTTTCCATTTCTTTATTTTTTATCAGCTTCTTTACAGCACTAGCTATTTCCAAGCTAAACCTCATCACCCTTTTTAGTAACAATGAAATAATAAGCGTGCTACCTATGTATCTGCTGATTGTGGCTGTTTTATTTATATTTAATTTTTTAATAAAACGAGAACGACTTCAACTATCAAAAGCTCACGCCCAAGAAAAAACCGCAAGTAAAACCAAATCTCAATTTATTTCAAATATGAACCATGACTTCAGAACACCGATAAGCGGAATGCTTGGAATGTCTCATATTATTCACAAAGAAGTTAAGCGAGCAATACATGCTAATGAAAAAAAAAGGCACGACATATTACAGAGTATTGAAAAAAACTGTCAATTATTGATAAACGCTTCTGAAGATTTAACCAAAGTTTTTACAAAAGTCATTGATGAAATCGAGTATGAGGCTGGCGCAAAAAAAAATAAAGTTGAATCTTTTGATCTTGAGGAAATTCTCAGCAACATCACCAACTTACTCATACCTGCCAGCAAATATGGCTCAATAAAGCTGTCGTATTTAATTGAACCATCATGCCCAAAACATCTATTTGGCAATAGCGGACACCTAGAAAGAATACTCATTAACTTAATCAGTAATGCCATTAAGTTCACTCCAAAAGGCCATATAAAAATTTCTGCTTCTTCGAAAAATATAATTAATAAAAACAAAAAATACAGTGAAAGCATTCAGCTTATGATCAAAATATCAGATACAGGAATAGGCATCCCTAAAGACAAGCAGAAACTTATTTTTGAAAAGTTTTCACGGCTATCGCCCTCTCACAAAGGAATATACAGCGGCTCTGGTTATGGCCTCTATGCAGTGAAAAACTATGTCGATGAAATGCAAGGAACTATTTCTCTAAAAAGCACAAAAGGTAAGGGCAGCGAGTTTACTATAAAAATTCCTTTAAGGGTTTCATCCTCAAGCCAACTAAGCAAAAAAACAAGCCGAGATTATCAAAAAGAAACATCTAAAAGTACTCAAAAAAGTGCAGCTCAATATCCATACCACATATTAATTGTTGAGGACTGCCATGTTGCTGCCACATCAACCAGCATACTATTAAAATCAATGGGCTGCACAACCGGCATTGCAAAAACCGGAAAAGATGCCTTAGAAAAAATTTCCTCGTCTGAGTATTATGACCTTATTTTTATGGATATTGGCCTGCCGGACACTAATGGAATTGCACTGTCTGAGCAAATACATAACTTTTACCGAAGAAAAGACCTACCCCCTCCTCCAGTTGTCGTTGTCTCAGGCCACGGGGCTGAAACTGCACGACATGAAAATAACAACGAGCACATCGTTGACTTCATTACAAAGCCCATGAGGCCTGAAACCTTAGAGTATTCTCTAAATCAATATATTGCACAAAGAGATTAGCTCTCCCTGCCTGCAACTAAGCCAACATAAGTACTGATCGAGAGCATATCACCACTCTTTATTACAACTGCAAATTTAGAATGCTTTTTGCCATGACAATAAGCTATACTATTACTAATCAGCGTTAGGAATAGGAGGACTCTATGCAGGTTACACCACAAATCACATTTCGAGACATTGAAGCCACAGAGGCAATTGAAGAGCGCATTCACCGCGGCATTGAAAAATTATCGACCATGTATGACGCCATTATTATTTCTTGTCATGCCACCATTGAGCAGGTCCAAAAGCATCAGCACCAAGGAAAAATCTATAAGCTCACCCTGGTTGTTAATGTTCCCGGTAAAGAGCTTATTGCCAACCACCATGAAGACGAGGATGTCTATATTGCTATTCGCGATGCTTTTAAAAGCATGACTCGCCAGCTTGAAAGCTTTCGCAGCAAGCAGCAGGGTGAAGTTAAGGTGCACCCAGAGGTCCATCATGGCCACGTTCTGCGTCTAATGCCTGAAGAAATGTATGGCTTCATTGGCGATGGCAGAACCGACAATGAATATTATTTTCATGAAAACAACTTAGTTGACTGCAACTTTGCTGACATTAAAGTGGGTGACAAGGTGCACTTTATAGAAGCAACTGGCGATGAGGGCCCGCAAGCTCACCGCGTCACTTTGCACGAAAACTAAAGATTAAATTCATAAAAAAGCCCGCTCTAGCGGGCTTTTTGTTAGGCTTGAGACCAAGGGAATGCAATCACTTCGGAAATCTCTCGAGCTCCCGTCGCTAGCATAATGAGTCTATCTAGGCCTAAAGCCACCCCTGCGCAATCTGGCAAGCCATGCTCTAATGCCGCCAAAAAGTAAGGATCCATTGATAAATCTGTATCACCCCGGCCATGCAAGTCTTGTAAAAAACGCTCTTGCTGCTCTTGCCTGTTTGTTAACTCATAAAAGCCGTTTGCTAATTCAACGCCTTTAAAATAGACCTCGAAACGATGTGCAACGGGATGTTGATCAGAGCTCAGGCGGGCTAACGCTGCCTGGTTCGCAGGAAAATCATAAACAAACGCCGGGCTATCTTGTCCCAAATTAGGCTCAATGGCCTGAGAAAACAATAACTGCAAGCAGTGCTTATCACTTAACTCTGACACATTATGAACATCAATTTTTTGCTGCCTCAAACTATTAAGCAATTCATCTCGACCACACTGATGACAGTCAATGCTCAACCACTGCTGACACAGCTCGGCATAAGTATGGCGCTGTGCTTTAGAACAAAATAAAATCTGCTGTAGCAACTCATCCATTTCATCCATCAGTTGCTGATGATCAAAGCCAACACGATACCACTCCAGCATTGAAAACTCCGGATTATGGTATTGGCCCTGCTCATCGTTTCTAAACGCTTTGCTTATTTGAAAAATATCATGACCATAAGCGGCAAGCAGACGCTTCATCGCATATTCAGGAGAAGTCTGTAAATAATATCTTGGCGAATGGTCCACAGAAAAACTATGCAGCTCAGCATCGGTCACCGTGTGTTGAGCAAGCTGTGGCGTTTGCACCTCCAGCACACCGCGCGACTGAAAAAACTGCCTAACTTGCCGCAAGATTTCAGCTCTTGCCTTGAGAGCATTGAGCTTAGCCGTTGGTTGCCAGTCGGCTGGCCATGGTTGCTTCAACTTAGGCTTTCACCCGAGAAACGTATTCACTACTGCGCGTATCAACTTTAATTAAGTCACCCTCACTTAAAAACAGCGGCACACGAATTGTCACCCCCGTTTCTAGCGTTGCGGCTTTACTACCACCACCACTGGTGTCGCCACGCAAACCAGGGTCGGTTTCTATGACTTTTAAAGTGACAAAATTGGGCGGCGTTATGCTAATTGGGGAGCCATTCCACAACGTTACCACACAAGTTTCTTGCTCTTTAATCCACTGCTTTGCATCAGCCACAGCATTTTCATCAGCCGCATATTGCTCGAAAGTGTCGGGCACCATAAAGTGCCAAAGCTCACCATCGCTGTACAAATACTGCATGTCTGTTTCAACCACATCTGCTGCTGGCAAGTTTTCACCTGACTTAAAGGTTTTTTCGAGGACTCGGCCATTTTTTAAATTGCGCAGCTTCACGCGATTAAAAGCCTGGCCTTTTCCTGGCTTGATAAATTCATTTTCAATAATGCTACATGGATTGCCATCTAGCATGACTTTTAAACCAGACTTGAATTCATTTGTGCTATATTGCCCCATAATTTCCACCTATTTTTAAACTAATATTGTCACGCTCTTTTTGCGCGGCTCTTGTGCTATACTAGGCCGCCTTTACAGAAGACGCAAGCTTAAGCATTAAAAAAACAATGAACCCGGAAGCTCTAATCATGAATGAGACAAAACAAAAACAAGACTGGCAACAACGCCTTAGCAATTGCGTTCGTGACCTGCCAACTTTGTGCAAGCTAACTGGTCTAAACTTGGAGCAACTTGAAAAACACTACTGCTTAATTAAAAACTTTCCATTGCGCGCACCACGTGAATTTGTACAAAGAATCAAACAGGGTGACATCAATGATCCGTTACTAAAACAAATATTACCGATACAGGCTGAATTAAACGTCACCCCCGGCTACAGTCACGACCCCCTTGCTGAACAAAATAAAAAAATGCCGCCTGGCATTCTTCATAAATATTACGGCAGAGTGCTGCTAATGATAAATGGCAATTGCGCCATCCACTGTCGCTACTGTTTTCGTCGAGAGTTTCCTTACAACAAACAAAGCACGCTATCCAATTGGCAACCTGCTTTAGACTACATTGAAAAAGATAGCAGTATAAAAGAAGTTATTCTAAGTGGCGGCGATCCGCTAATACTTAAAGATGAACAGCTGCAAAAACTCATTGCTGAGCTTAATAAAATACCACACCTAAAGCGCTTACGAATTCACAGCAGAATTCCCGTTGTTTTGCCGCAACGAATGACAAATAATTTAATCAACATTATTAATTCTTCAAAAATGCAAACCATATTAGTTATTCATTGCAACCACTCTCAAGAAATTGATTCCACTGTTGCTAATAAATTAAAGTCGGCAATAAATTCTGGAATTATGGTCTTTAACCAAACCGTATTACTTAAAGGAATTAATGATTCATCAACAATCTTAGCAAAGCTAAGTGAAGACTTATTTGCAATAGGCGTTATCCCATATTATTTACATGTTTTAGACAAAGTCTCGGGCACGGCGCACTTTGATATTGGGAAAAAACAGGTGCAACACATAATGGCTGAATTACTAAAAGCACTTCCCGGTTACTTGGTGCCGAAATGTGTTCGTGAAATCCCGGGGAAGCCTGCAAAAGTTCCTATGAATTTTGAATTTTAAAGAGTCTGTTTAAAAAAACCAAGTCATGCTTTTTCCATGAAAACCAACATCTCCTTGACTCACCACCGCAGAAAAACATGCTTGCAAGGTCCTGCCTTTAACTGGACTCAAAAAAAACAAGGCCGCCTTTCGTCGCATACACTCTGGGCCCAAAGGTCCGCCATCATTAGTTTTCCAACGTTGCATCTGACTTTATTTGCTGCGCGACAACAATTCATTGAATCTGGTGTTTTTATGTTTTATGGTATGCTTTTTTTATCTATAACGATTTTAAGAACATATCATGCACCGTTACCCACTTCGACCGAAGGCCCTACAAAATCGGCAACGCCGAATAAAAATCACACTTTTATCCACTTGCATCCTCTCTATTATTGTAGCGGCAACGGTTAGTCTCTCTTGGGTTTGGAAAAGCGTATCATCTAATCAAAACTTTTTAATCACTCACATTCGCCTACCCAATGAATTACAACACACCTCAAGCTCACAGCTCAAAAACATTGTGAAACACTATGCTCATGGTAACCTTTTTTCCTTCAATGCCTTGCCGTTGGATAACGCACTTATTCAGCTTCCTTGGATTGATCGTGTTTCTATTCGTAAAATTTGGCCGCACACACTGACGATATCGATTAAAGAAAGGCAGGCAGTTGCGCACTGGCAGGCCAACCAACTGCTTGACCAAAATGGTAATTTATTTACTCCAGGGGAAAGTTTTTCTGCTGAAAACATACCTTCTCTGAGTGGCCCTGTAGGAAAACAGCTTGTTTTATGGCAACACTGTCAATATTTTAACCAAACTCTAGCGCCACTTCATTTATGGATTAAGGCTATTAATTTAACCGAGCGCAAGTCGTGGCGCATACAGCTTAACAATGGCTTACGGGTTTTTTTAGGTGTAAAAAATTGGCAGAAAAACCTCACCGACTTTGTTAGGTATTACCCGCATATCATTGAAAAAAAATCCAATAATAATTCTTACATTGACATGCGTTACCCCAATGGTTTTGTTATTGGCAACAAGCAAACACCATCTGCATTGCCGTCTCATAAAATCTAAATAACATAGTTAGGACAATGCATGAACTAGAGCAGATAACCTAATGATATAAAATACTTCATATTTATTTGATTTATCGTCAAAAAAAAGTTAGATTTTAATAGAATTCATAAGCTCATTTGCTTATAGTAATGATTTAATGAATGAAATTAATTTTTAAACTAAATGCAGGAAGCTGGTGGCAAAAATGGCAAAAAAAACACCAAAAAATCTCATCGTTGCATTGGATATCGGCACCAGCAAAATTGCTGCTCTAGTTGGCCAACTAAATCAAATGGATGAAATCGAGATTATTGGTTTTGGTAGCCACCCCTCAACAGGATTGAAACGTGGTGTCGTAGTCAACATCGAGTCCACCGTCCAATCTATTCAGTATGCACTAGAAGAAGCAGAGCTCATGGCTGGCTGCCAAATCAACTCTGCCTATACCGGTATTGCGGGCAGTCATATTAACAGCCTTAACTCCCACGGCATTGTTGCTATCAGAGAGCATGAGGTTCGTCAAAACGATGTTGAGCGAGTCATTGAAGCTGCTAAAGCCGTCGCTATCCCCGCTGACCAAAAAATTCTTCACATTCTTCCTCAAGAATTTATTGTTGATATTCAGGAAGGCGTTCGTGAGCCCGTAGGTATGTCAGGCGTTCGTCTAGAGGCGAAAGTTCACATTGTTACCGGCGCGGTCAGTGCCGCACAAAATATTATAAAATGTGTTCGGCGCTGCGGCTTAAATGTTGGTGATGTTGTGCTTGAGCAATTAGCCTCTAGTTATGCCGTTTTGACTGATGATGAAAAAGAACTCGGCGTTTGCATGATTGATATTGGTGGCGGCACAACGGATATTGCCATTTTCACAGACGGTGCTATTCGCCACACAGCCGTTATTCCTATTGCTGGTGATCAGGTAACCAATGATGTAGCTGTAGCACTACGCACACCAACCAAATCAGCAGAAGCCATTAAAATTGCCCACGGCTCTGTATTGCCAGACACCATCGATACCGAGCAATCCATTGATGTTCCCAGCGTATCAAGGCGCTCTGCTCGAAAAATTGCGAAACAATCACTCGCCTTTGTCACCGCGGCTCGATATGAAGAACTGTTTGAGCTTGTTATGGCAGAAATCAGGCGTAGCGGGCTTGAACATCAAATTGCATCTGGGTTAGTTATTACCGGCGGTGGCTCAAAAATTGACGGCCTAGCTGACTTGGTTGAGAAAAAATTTAACACTCCGGTTCGATTAGGCACACCCGAAAACATTAAAGGATTGTCTGAAGTACAAGGCAACCCCAGCTTTTCAACGAGCGTCGGTTTATTGCTGTATGGCTATAATCAATATGGCAGAGCAGAGCCGCAATACAACTTACATGGTGGAATTCGAGGGCTTTGGGGGCGCATGACCTCATGGTTCACTAACAATTTTTAAAAAAAGGAGCGGCCGATGTTTGAACTAGGAGACAATACTGCGCAGCATAGCGCAACAATCAAAGTCATCGGTGTTGGTGGCGGTGGTGGAAACGCCATTGAACACATGATGATGGAAAACATCGACGGCGTAGAATTTATTTGCGCCAACACGGACTCACAAGCCCTAGAACGCTCTAGTGCACCGACCGTCATGCAGCTTGGCGAAGAAATCACCAAAGGCCTAGGCGCTGGTGCAAATCCATCTATTGGTCGTCAAGCAGCGGAAGAAGACAGAGATCTTATTCGCGATTGCCTAACTGGCACTGACATGGTTTTTATTACTGCAGGAATGGGTGGCGGCACGGGAACTGGTGCAGCTCCAATTATTGCTGAAATTGCAAAAGAGCTTGGCATACTAACGGTCGCTGTTGTTACTAAGCCTTTCGCCTTTGAAGGCAAAAAGCGCATGGCTGTTGCCGAACAGGGCACAGATGAACTTGCCAAATCCGTTGACTCACTCATCACAATCCCTAATAACAAATTACTCAGCGTGCTGGGGAAAAACATCACACTGCTGAATGCATTTAAGGCTGCAAACAACGTATTACTGGGTGCAGTTCAGGGTATTGCTGATTTAATTACCCGCCCTGGTTTAATTAATGTTGATTTTGCCGACGTGCGAACCGTGATGTCTGAAATGGGCATGGCCATGATGGGCACCGGTATTAGTAGTGGTGAAAACCGTGCGCGTGAAGCAGCCGAGGCTGCTATTGCTAGCCCGCTACTAGAAGATGTTGATTTTTCTGGCGCAAAAGGTGTTCTTGTGAACATTACTGCTGGGCTAGATATGTCTATTGGCGAATTCGAAGCCGTTGGCGATGCTATCAAGGCATTCACCTCTGCCGATGCAACCGTTGTTGTGGGCACAGTAATTGATCCAGACATGTCAGAAGAGCTTCGCGTAACCGTTGTTATTACGGGCTTAGGCGAACAAAAAATTGATGCGTCAGCCGCAGAGGTTGCCGCCCGCAGCACAAAGCGTGACGGCACAAGAGACTACCACCAGCTTGAACGGCCTGCCTTTATTAGACAAGAAGAAGCTAACAAAGGGACTGTAAAAAAAGCCGATGAAAAGCGTGAGCACGACATGGAATATTTAGATATCCCTGCGTTTTTACGCCGACAAGAAAAAGAAGAAGAGTCGAACTAAAGCGCTCGGCTTTTGCCAACTTACAAAAACATGCTAACATTGCCCCTAATTTATTTTGGGATTTATAAGGCTTTACTATGGTCTGCCAAAGAACACTAAAAAACTCCATTCGTGCAAAAGGCATTGGCGTGCACTCTGGCGAAATTGTTTATGTTACTTTTCGACCCGCACCACCTAATACCGGCATTATTTTCTATCGAACTGACTTAGACCCGGTGGTTGAAATACCGGCCAAAGCGAAATATATCCATGACACCAGTCTCTGCACAAGCCTTAAACACAATGATGCTACCATCTCTACCGTCGAACACTTATTATCGGCTTTAGCTGGCCTTGGCATTGACAACCTTTATGTTGACATTACTGCCAGCGAGCTCCCAATTATGGATGGCAGCGCTGGGCCCTTTGTTTTCTTATTACAATCTGCAGGCATTGTTGACCAAGATGCGGCAAAAAAATTCATGCTAATCAAAAAAGAGGTGACGGTTCGATATAAAGACAAATGGGCAACACTAAAGCCTTACAGTGGCTTTAAAATCAACTTCACCATTGACTTTAATCATCCTCTGTTTGATAAATCAAATCAAAGTGCTGTTGTTGATTTTTCTTCAATCTCATACGCAAAAGAGGTCGCGCGCGCCAGAACCTTTGGTTTTCTGGCGGAATATGAATATTTACGTAAAAATAAGCTAGCATTAGGTGCAAGCCTTGATAATGCTATTGCCATTGATGACTTTAAAGTGATGAATCAAGACGGCTTGCGTTACACAAATGAGTGCGTCAAACATAAAATCCTTGATGTCATTGGTGACCTTTACCTACTTGGCCACAACTTAATTGGGGAGTTTGATGGCTTTAAGTCGGGCCATGCCTTAAATAACCAGCTGCTCAATGCATTACTGGCTGATGAGAGCGCTTACAAAATCATTTCTTTTAATGAGCAAGATAACTCACCCATTCGGTTTTCTGCTGCACTAAACCAAGGCAAAGCCAACAACTGATCAATTGTGCGTCATTTCTGTATAACATTTAATCCATTTTTCCCGCCTTTGTAAAAAAAAACATGTTACAATAAGTGCATGAAAACATTACCATTACATAATCCCAACAAACCAACCCTAGTAAATACCCCGTCCTCTTTATCGCAAAAAAAAACCAATCGTGTTGACTATGAGTACGCATCAAATGAAAGCATGCGCCTTTGCCTCTGGTTAGAAAACATTCTCACTCGCATCCATGCCAGCACTCAAGCTGATCAATACGACCGAATACCGCTATCTTTACTTATTAATTTACTTGAAATCACCCATCGTCCCGACCTGAAATCTCGACTCATCAAAATGTTAAAGCTATCAATACAGAATCTCTTGCTTCCTGAAGTTAGCCAGGCACATAGCCAAAATACAATTGCGTCTATTTCAGCTGAAATAAACAGATTAACTGAAGAGCTAGGGGCTCAACCAGGAAAACTATCCGATGCATTAAATGACAATCAATTTTTACAAATGATTCGTTTGCAAAAAAATGGGCCCGCCGGATTATGTGAAACCAACCTGGCGCCTTACCACTTTTGGCTTAATCAAACTGACGCACAAAAAAAAACAAACCTAAAACACTGGCTTAAACACTTTGCATTATTAGAAGCTATTATTACTTCAATATTAGCCGTTTCCCGCTTAACAGGGCACAGTGAGTCAATTAACATTAGCGATGGCTTCTACCAAGAAAATTTATTAACCTCGAAGCCCTATCAGCTTATCCAAATTCAACTCCCCCCCTCATTAGAGGCTTATCCAGAAATAAGTTTTGGCAAGCATCGCCTCATTATTCGTTTTGTCACAATGGATATTGAACAAGGTAGCCGGCCCAAACAACTCGAACAAGCTCTTACAATCAAACTGTCAAAATTTCTCTGAAAAAAACAACCTCCCCTCCTCTTATTTTTTAGACTTTCTTGACGACAACCGCTCCAATACTCTATAAAATAAAATACTATCCTTCATTATAAAAACACCAAAAAATGAATCAACAATCACAATTGAAAATCAAACGCAGCTTAAGTTTAATTAGCTACATAGCCATGTGTTCACTATTATATGGCTGTGTGCGACTTAATGTTTCCTCTCTGCAAACACAGTTTCAAAAAAAACCCGCCTTGCGCCGCATTGATTCACTTAAAAAAATAACTGCTTGGCAGGTTCAAGGGGCCTTTAGCATGCGGCCTAAAAATCAAAAATCCACTATTGCATCTTACTCTTGGCAGCAAACAGGGGCTAAAAACTTTCACCTAAAAATTTATTCTCCGTTTCTTGCTGATGGCTTAACCATTATTGGCACAGCAAAACAAGTGGCACTATATCAATCCAACAAGGCACCATTAATAGCAAAAACAGCAAACCAACTACTGTTAAATAGTACTGGTTGGAACCTCCCCATTGCTAACCTTTACTACTGGATTCGCGGCATCGCAGCGCCAAACAAAAAAAACCTACGGCAACAAAAATTTGATCGCTATGGTCACTTAACAACACTGCAACAAAATAACTGGCATGTTGTCTTTTCCGCTTATCAAACCATTTCAGGTATAGATTTGCCTAGAATTTTAACACTAACTCAAAAAAATCTGGAAATTAAAATTGTTATAAAACAATGGCAACTGAACAATTGACAGCGCGCCTTTCTACAAGCACAATAGGCCGGAATTAAGGACATGTTATTCGTTTTGGGGTGTCGCCAAGTGGTAAGGCACGGGGTTTTGATCTCCGCATGCGCAGGTTCGAATCCTGCCACCCCAGCCAACTTTTAAAATGGACAGAGCAAAAAGCTGCTCTTTTTTTTATCAAGCTAAGGAGCTTAACTGATGCCAATCAGACTCTTCAGCGGAACCGCAAACATTGAGCTTACTCAATCTGTTTCAGAACATCTTAGCCTCCCTGTCGGCAAAGCCCACGTTGGACGATTCAGTGACGGTGAAATTACCGTTGAAATTAAAGAAAATGTTCGTGGCCGAGATATTTTTATTATTCAATCCACAAGCGCGCCATCCAATGACAACTTAATGGAAGTGCTTATCATGGCTGATGCACTACGTCGATCTTCTGCAGGCAGTATTACTGCGGTCATGCCCTACTTTGGCTATGCTCGACAAGACAGGCGCCCTCGCTCTAAACGTGTTCCCATCACCGCAAAAGTTGTTGCCGACATGTTGGCCGCTGTTGGTATCTCTCGCTTAATTACTGTTGACTTACACGCAGAGCAAATACAGGGTTTTTTCTATATGCCTGTTGATAATATCTATTCTACGCCAATCATGATTGAAGACATTAATAACCAGCAGTTAGATGACCCTATTGTTGTCTCACCGGATGTCGGTGGTGTTATGCGCGCCAGAGCCATGGCAAAACGTTTAAATAGCTCGCAGCTGGCTATTATTGATAAACGTCGCCCCAACCCAAATGAAGCACAAATCATGAACATTATTGGGGATGTTAATAATCGTCACTGCATCATTGTTGATGACATGATTGATACCGGCGGCACTATTTGCCAGGCAGCAAAAGCTTTAAAAGAGAAAGGGGCAAAAAGTGTTCGAGCTTATTGCACTCACCCCATCCTTTCGGGCAACGCCGTCAAAAACATCGCGTCATCGGAACTTGATGAAATGGTCATTACTGACACCATTCAATTATCTGAAAGCGCCATAAACTGCAAAAAGATCCGCTCTATTCCTATCGGCAAACTATTAGCTGAAACCATTTATCGAATTAAAGAAAAAGAATCCGTTAGCTCCATGTTTAATGATGACTAATTGCAAAAAAATCAATTTTTAGATGGTATTTTTTAGGAAACTCGGTACAATATCGAGTTCAAAATGGCCTTATTCTTAAATTAACAGGTGATATTATGACTGAACAACTCGCTTTATCAGCAACAACTCGTGAAGAACACGGCAAAGCCAATAGCCGCCGACTAAGACATCAGGGCAAACTACCTGCTGTAATTTATGGCGGTAAAAAAGGGGCTTCATCTTTACTCCTTGACCATAACGAGGCTAGCAAAGCCTTGAAAAACAAAGCGATTTACTCTCATGTGCTTTCTTTAGATGTTGATGGCAA
The DNA here is from genome assembly GCA_965242995.1 of Coxiellales bacterium. Taxonomy (GTDB): domain Bacteria; phylum Pseudomonadota; class Gammaproteobacteria; order CBDETP01; family CBDETP01; genus CBDETP01. Next base: position 3,389 of record CBDETP010000025.1, on the reverse strand, counting down.
AAGCGAATCTGTTATCCTAAAAGCTGTGCAGCGTCACCCAATTAAGCCCCGCCTTCTTCATTTAGACTTTCTGCGCATCAATGCTAAAGAAGAAATGACAATGTCTGTACCTTTTAACTTTATTGGCGAAGACAAAGCACCCGGCATTAAACAAGGCGGCATACTTTCTCGCCTCATGACTGAAATTGAAATCAAATGCCTACCAGCAAACTTGCCTGAAGGCCTTGACGTTGATTTGTCTGCTTTAGAACTGGACCACTCTGTGCACTTAGCTGACATCACCCTTCCTAAAGGTGTTGAATTAACACAGCCGGTTGATGAAGATCATAACCCCGGGATTGTCAACGTTCATAAACCGAAAGAAATAAAAGAAGACGATGAAACAGAAGCTGAGCAAGCAGCAGGTGAGCCCGAAGGCGGCAGCGACGCAGCTGAATAATTCATCAGCCGCTTGTTGGCCATTATATAGGTAAAAAAATATATGGCATCATCAATAAAACTTATTGTAGGCCTTGGCAACCCAGGCTCACAGTACATCAAGAATCGGCATAATGCCGGTTTTTGGTTTTTAGACCAGCTTGCCTCTCGGCACCAGCTAGTTTTCAAAAAAGAAAAAAAATTCCTTGCAGATATCACTCGTTTCACCGATGATCAACGAATTTGGCTGCAAAAGCCGACAACTTATATGAACGATAGTGGTATTGCTGTTGCCGCTATTAGCAAATTTTATCAAATTAAGCCGGAAGAAATTTTAGTCGTCCACGATGAACTTGACCACCCTGCTGGCATAGTTCGACTAAAACTAGGTGGCGGCCACGGCGGCCATAATGGATTGAGAGACATAAGCCAGCGACTGCAAAGCAAGCAATTTCTCCGCTTAAGAATTGGCATTGGCCACCCAGGACATAAAGACAAAGTATCGCCCTACGTGCTTGGTAACCCATCGGCAAGCGAACAACGCGCCCTTGACGCTAGCATTAATGTTGCACTGCCTGTCATTGAAAAGCTTCTCATTGATAATGACCTGGAAAAAGCCATGCGCGAACTTCACAACGAACAAACATAAAAAACAATTAAGGAGTAATTATGGGATTTAAATGCGGAATTGTCGGCCTACCTAACGTTGGCAAATCGACCCTTTATAATGCATTAACAAAGGCAGACATCGAAGCTGCAAACTATCCTTTTTGCACCATTGAGCCTCACGTAGGGGTTGTTCCTGTCAATGACCCACGGCTTGACCAAATCACAGCCATTGCCAAACCTAAAAAAACAGTGCCCGCCGTTATGCAGTTCGTTGATATTGCCGGACTGGTTAAGGGTGCCTCTCAAGGCGAAGGCCTGGGCAATAAATTTTTGGCTAACATTCGTGAAACACAGACCATTGCCCACGTTGTTCGCTGTTTTGATGACCCTGACATTACCCATGTTTCAGGTAAGATTGAGCCTTTGGCTGACATTGAAATTATTCACACCGAACTTGCGCTAGCTGACTTAGAAAGCATTGAGCGTGCCCTGCTTAAGGTCGCCAAAGAGGCGCGGAGCGGAAAAAAAGAAGCTCAATTACAACAATCTGTTCTAGAAAAAGTAAAAAAACACCTGGATGATGGCCATGCTGTTCGCAGTCTTGCACTAACGGACGATGAACAAACTTTCATTAAGGGCCTACAGCTCTTAACAGCAAAACCGATGCTCTATATTGCCAACATTGATGAAAACACCACGGAAGACAATGATTATGTCAAGGCAGTAAAACAACACGCAGCAATGGACAATGCACAGGTTATTACACTATGTGCAGCCATTGAAGCCGAGCTTGCTATACTGGACAAAGAAGATCAGCTAGAATTCTTAGAAAGCCTAGGGCTTAAAGAGCCTGGGCTTGATCGCGTTATTCGAACCGGTTATGACTTGCTAGGCCTACAAACCTATTTTACTGCGGGTGAAAAAGAAGTTCGTGCTTGGACTGTTAAAAAAGGCGCCTCTGCTCCAGAAGCCGCTGGCGTCATTCACACCGACTTTGAAAAGGGCTTTATTCGCGCTGAAGTTATCCATTTTGATGATTATATAAAATTTAAGGGCGAGGCCGGTGCAAAAGAAGCGGGGAAATGGCAACTAGAGGGAAAACAATACATTGTACAAGATGGTGACATTATGTTGTTTCGTTTTAATGTTTAAAAGCTATCGATCACTTGACATTGCTTGCATCTGCCGCGACAATTCCCCTCTCACAAGTAACATGGCTATGTAGCTCAGCTGGTTAGAGCACAGCATTCATAATGCTGGGGTCGGTGGTTCAAGTCCACCCATAGCCACTCATTTCCACCACCCTGTTGACATTAATTTATTTTTACCCTACCCTCTATTTGTCCTTTAACCCCCCCTCCCCAAATTCCTCGTGAATTCTGTGTAACACGGCTATTGTGTGGCTGTGGTTAAGGGTAATTTTATTAAAATAATTTTTGGAGAAAAATAATGTCAAGACAATCAGTTGTCAAAGGTGCTGTTCTTATCTCATCTATTGCATTAACAACCTGTGCAATGGCTCAAGCCAAAAAACCGGCTCACCCACAACAAACAAAATACATAAGCGCACCGGGTGCCGTGTACGTCGGTGATTACTTATACCAACAAACCAATTTTGATGGTTCTGAGCTTTTAACCAACACATCAGGCATTCGTGAGGCCTCTCGCCTACTTTCACAAGAAAACACCTTATCACAACGCTCTAAAGCTCAGTGTGCAACGGGTGGTGATTGTCTGCCTCCACTACGCCTACAAATCAGTGGTTACGTTGAAGGCTCTCTAAACTGGTCAGATGCCGGCAAAAAACGCACCGACCTTTCTCTAAGTGGTTCTGAGCTAGATTTTCTAGCGCACGCCAGCAAATATGCCATGGGCTTTATTGCTATTGACTACAATAACGAGCAAGAGACCCAAATGCCCAGCGCCATTTATAATGGACAATCGGCAAACATCAACGTAAACCGTGCCTTTGTTGTGCTCGGTAATTTTGCTAGCTCACCATTTTATGGCACCATTGGCCAGGCCTATACTCCTTTTGGTCGCTACAGCAACGCAATGATTTCATCACCAATGACCGAAGTACTTGGCCGCGTTCGTGCACCACTCATTGAGCTTGGCTACACCCAGCAAGCAAGCAACAGCTTCCACACTGAAGCTTATGCCTATCAAGGACAACAGAAAGACAATGGTGAGCAGTTCTAAATTAAATCGTTTTGGTTTTGATGCCGGCTATAACTTCAATGTTGATAATGGCGTGTGGACTGGTAAAGCAGGTTTAGGCTGGTTATCTAACCTGGCTGACTCTGAAGCGTTTGTTTATAAAAATTCTGACTTGGCAAAAGGCGCTAAAACCAATAGTGCAC
>CBDETP010000024.1:0-70954 GCA_965242995.1 Coxiellales bacterium | reverse complement strand
TCCAACCTAACCAATAACTGGCCCTTCTTAACAATTTGGCCGGAATGAAAATCAATACCAACTACCTGTCCTGCCACCTGTGAGGCAACATTGACGCCATTAACAGACTGAAGTGTGCCAACGCTATTCAGTGCTGATTTCCAGTTCTGTTTTGTAGCAGTAACCGTTGAGATAGTCATTGCAGGCTCTGGCATATTTTTAAAATGCTTATATTTACCGTAGATTTGATAGCCACGAATACCAAAAATAATACCAAATACTAAAATCAACAGAAAAATCACCCACAACAGTCTCTTAACCATAGCTTTTAAACCTTTAAATTTATTGAATAATCAACTAACTAAGAGCAGCACCAGCAGCCAACTCAATCATATGACAAAATCTAATCGCAGTATATATCTTTTATCTGCATATATAAAGCAGACCCCTCCTAGGGAAGCCCTTTAACTAGCTTTTCCATGCAAAGAACGGTATTATGCGAACCTTCATTATCAACCATCAAAAAGGATTAAAAACCATGCGCTTACAAAAAAATATTCGCAAACTAACTGGTCTTGTTGCGGCTTCTGCCCTGCTTTTCTCTGCCTCATCCGCCATGGCTACAAACTACCACATTAACGCAAACCTAGGTGTTGCCAACGTCGCATCTAACAATAACTTTGCATATGGCTTAGGTTTTGGTGTTACAAATTCGCTACTAAAAACAGCCTCCTGGGGGGTTGAGAGCAACTTTCACTCATATGACTCTAGTGACCTTAATGGATTAGATTTCCTAGGTACTATAGGCCTTAAAATGACACCGCTCATCAGTGGAACCGCTAAACTGGGCTTTAACTGGCTATTTGACAATGGCGACAACCCCATTAAACCAGAACTTGCCGCAGAATTAGCCTATCACTTTGCGCCATTTTTCCGCCTAACCGGAGGTTTTAGCCATACCTTCAACTATGCAGGTGGAATCAACTATTTCAGCGCTGGCTTACGGTACGCTTTTTAATAGCAATAAGAAAAAACAGCCTTGCTTTAAAGAAATTAGCAGGGCTGCCCCCCTAGCGTAAGAACACTCAACACCATAAACTTAAAATAGAATAAAATATCATGAAAAAAATCAGTAAAATCATAATTGCCAGCCTTGCAATTGCCTACAGTAGCATTTCACTAAGTCAAGAGCTTATCATTCATAATGAAATCCCTCTTGATAATTTGTTTTACTCAATCAATATTGACCATAAAAAAACACCGCTAGAACATGGAAGAAACCTAATTCAGGGCATACCGACAGACCATTTTGTTATTGGAATTTACCAAAATAGGCAAAGACTTATTGCTATAACAAAACTACCTGGCAACGAAGTAGGCTGCCAAAACTCTCAGCAATATAGCTGTGAAACTAAAACAAACCATGAGATCATCATTAGAAGAAAAAGTGTCAGCTGACTCTTAGTGGAAAATTCAGCCAAGTCATACGACCTGGCTGAATCAACTTTCACAGGGACAACTTGTTTTCTTTAACTATTTTTTCCAGCTTTGCTTGACTCATACCATGAATAGAAGATAGCTCATCCATTTTTTTGAACTTTCCATTTTTTTCACGATAAGCAATGATATTTTCTGCCGTCTTCTTGCCAACACCCTTCAAAGACATCAACTCTTTTTTATCGGCACTATTAACATGAATCATGGCCGAGATTTTATCAATCTTCTTAACCACTTCAGCTTTAGCGTGATGCCTTGCTTCTTTACTTTTATCAGCATACGAAACACCTAAGAAACAAAGCAATGACAAAAAAACACTACACTTAATGAAACCTTTCATAAAAACCCCTTTTGTTATATTAAAGACAAAAAGATCATACTAAAAAAAATCGAAATAAAAAATACCGTAAAAACACAAAAAACTTTAAAAAAATTATCGACGCTTGCTGACAATCAACGGTATCGTTAATGCTGAAAAACAACTAATGAAATCATCGGAAAGAAAAAAATAAATAAGAACATTGAACAGACAACCAGGGACATAAAAAACAAATGGGAAGGGGTTTGGAGAAAAACCTGACTATCAAAAAAACCTCCCCCCCAATGAAACCGATAAGTCAATTACCCAGGTTTGAAATTAAAGAAAAATAGTTTATTAAAAAACAACACTAGATAAAATGATTCGCACACCCAGCCTAATTATCACATGCATTCATATAAGACGGAGATTCTTTTTCTTGCGCACTATTTCCTGAGCGACAAGAGATTACAGGCTTTTTGAAAAAAGATGGCAGCAAACTTCCTGCGTCTTAAATTTCCCCAGGATTTTCACTTCCGTTAAGATTTTTCGCTTCATTATTTTTATAAAATATATTATATATATAGAAAAACCAGCAAAACCATCACGAACGTAATCGGCAAAATCAGCACCGCCGCCAACGGAAGTCATAAAATTATGAGCCGCCACATATACTAGGTGAAGGTTCTTTTCTTACGCCAATATCTTTTGAACGACCAGAGCTTTTATGTTTTTTAAAAAGTGTCGACGAACTTCGCCTCTCATGTTTTTTAGTTTTTTTAGGCTTTTTAGTTTTTTTAGGCCTCTTACCTCCCTCAGGATCTTTAGGATTTTCACTTTTATCATGCTTTTTGCTTTCGTCAAGCTCCTTAGCTTCATTATTTTTAAACAACATACCATATAAAGAAAAGGCAGTTAAAGCATCACGACCGTAATCAGCAAGATTACCACCATTACCAACGGAAGTCATAAGTTTATGAGTCGCCATAGTCGTCATTACTGAGGCAGAAATTATAACATAATTCTTAAGAACATTATTTATCGCACAAATTTTTTCACTTAAAGTTCTTTGGTCTTCAAACACTGTTCCACGCAAAACATCCACTGAAGCTTTAACTAAAAAAACACCCGCCTCTGCAGTAGTTACTGCAAAAGCTGCTTTAGACAACATCGATCCAGAAACGACATCTCTAGATACAAACTTACTAACCAATGCTAATGGCAACGGAGAACCAGAAGCATATAGAGCGTATAAAAATGGAAATGTAACAAGCGGCAACGATATGAAAAATTCAACTGGATTACGGTCTGGTATCCTGATCATTGCATCTAAAGCTGAAACAACAGCACCAGAAACCTTACCAAAAGGATCGACATTTCTAGTTGTCTCAGAAGTTCTTTCAAGATATTCAGAATTAACAAGTTGACTTTTAAGACGTTCAGAATCAATAGCTTCACTTTCAACATTCTTACTTTGTCCTGCTGAATTCTCCCAAAAACTCATCTGGTCAGAAACTTTGTCACGACTTTCACTAATCAACTTTCCAGATGAAGATCCAATATCTTCTTCTGCCATCCCCTTAGAAAAAAAACGCTTAATGAAATTTCGACACTTTCTTGAAATGCTCCAGGTTGAAGGATCTCCACCTTTAGCAAGATTAAATGTAAATTTAGCAAGAGACAGCATCTTTGGCACCAAACCAGCCACAATAGATAATGTTTTAGAAATGACATTAACCACCCCAACAACAGGCATTTTTAATACATTTTTTGAAAATTTATAATGTTGCTCCTCTAGTCGCTTCTCCTTCCCCGTTTTTTTCTCTGAAAATGGAGACCAAGCACCTGCAAAACCTTTAATAGAAGAAAAAAAACGTGAAAGGAAAAAACCTTTCTCACAGAAATTTGAGTAAAAAACATCCTGGATTTTTTCATCTTGAAAACTTTTATTATGCTCAGTGAAATTCTTCCAAATTGAAAAAAGTATTTTATTTCCCTCTATATCCATTTCATTAGGATTTTCTAACTTTTCATTTTCAGCAAGAACAATGGCTTTCTTTATTCTCTCATATATTTTCCTCTTATCATCTTTTATTTCCTCATATATTTTCCTCTTATTATCAGAATCCATCGTATCACTCGAAGTTTTGACTTTTTCTTTAATGTCCTTAATTTTATTCCTTAAAGTTTTGATTATTTTTTCAATGCCCTCAATTCTTTCCCTCAAACCCCAATCTTTCTTAAAACTCCACCCTGCCCTATTAGTTACAAGACTCTTAGCTGTAGCATAAGAGGACTGAACTGCATTCTTGACAACACTAACAGCATGACCGACGACAGAAACAATTGACACTGGAATCAGTCCAGAAAACTTCAGCACTCTACTAGACTTGCTCTTAAAGCGATCCCAAGAGCTCTGACCTTCACTCGAAGGCTTCTCTTCATTCAAGCCAACGCACCCTTTATACCAGCAAATGATATTATCAAGCCTTAGCTCTGGTTTTTCTATTTTCTCTTTTAGTCCGTCAAAAAACCCCTTTCCTTTTTCATAAACCCCCTTCAAACCACCTTCTTTTATTTTTTTAATAAATGACTCAGAATAAGCCAAGTCACTTGAATCATCTATATTTCCAGGAAGGTGAACATCCATCTCATATTTATAAATTTTATTTTCTTCTAATTTAGATATAGCATCTTTCATGGAAAAACTTCCACTAGTATAATTAGCATTTTTAACTGAAAAACTTTCTATCGAATCTTTTGCATCAATTAAAATTTTCTTGTAATTTTTATCTTGAAATAACGAGAAATTACACTTTATTGAGTTTTTTATTTTTTCCCGATGATTAGCTCCTCTATGCTGAAAAAGATCTTTTGCTCTTTCTAAGCAGTCACAACTAAAATCCCTGATTTCATTGCCAAGAAACCCTGATACGCTTAAAAACTCAATTGTTTTTTTATTTTTTTCTCTTCTGTTTGACAGGAGACATATCTCTTTGGCCTTAGATCTTAGTCTTTCCTCAAGACGATTAAACTCCTTATTCAGATAATAATCTGTAGTTTTATTTTCCAGCTTCACCAAGCTTCTCTAAAAACTCTTCTATTGTTATATTCTTCTCATTCATCAACCGGTCAATTTCTCCAATACTTTCAAGCGCTTTCTTGACCTCTACAAACTCTTTTGATTCATCCTTTCTAAATAATTTAAACTCTTTTATTGCATTCAAAGCTTTATCAACAGGGGAGAATAATTGATATTTTTTTATTGGGAATTCTCTGTAAATTGCTTTTATTTCTCTGCCACTCAAGCTGACCACACTTGATGGGCCTCCTTCGGGTAGATTTTCAGCTACTCCACCCTCTCCTGTGTCTTTGCTTTTATTTTTTTTATTTTGCTCAGACCTTTCACTCCCCTTAGGATCTTTAGTTTTCTTACGCTTCGCCTTGCTCGATTGTACGGCTAGATCATCTGGAGCAAATGATTCCTCATTGCCATTTTGAGGTGTTTCTGGTGTTTCTGATATTTCTGGTTTTTTTGATTTTTTTGATTTTTTTGGCATAAAATTCAATAATCCAATTTAAACTCCTTTTTATATTAAACAACAATCATCTTGATCGTGAGCATAAGACTTATCTTATTGTACCAGACAAATATTAAGGAAATATTAAGGGAAGGAAATTAATGATAAAATTAAACACCCAAATGTACATTTAAGAAGGAAACCAGCTGATCTTTTTGAATTAGACCAAATGAATTTATTGAATTTATTGAAAAAAAGGAAGCAAACAAATAGCTTGCTTCCCTCTTTATTTAAACACTATAACCATACAGCAACAATTAAACACGCAATTCCTGCCGTAATTAAACTACAGAAACCTTTATTGCCTATTAATTTACTTTTTATTATTTTTTTGCCCTTTGCTTTATGACCCAACAATTTTCCACCATAAATGCGGCCAATCATTGCAACAAAAAATAAACCAAAAGCGACTGTTGTCAAAATAGAAAATGTTAACATGATATTTCTCCTATGTTTATACGTGACACCGAAAGTATAGTCCACAGAAAAGCAGGCTGCACAAAAATAGATCATATTTTTACTTAAAATAAACTCATTGTGTTTGAAATCAATGAGTTAGAGGCGAGTGAAGATGCAGTTTTACAGGTGATGGCCGATTCTGGGCCAATTAAACCAGTGTTTTGTCGGGCTCCAGCTCATCCATATATACGTTGCCTGACCAATAAACATCTTTTCAGACACAAGACCCCAATCACGCCCATCGTCACTATTATCTCTATTATCACCCATCAGAAGGTATTTTCCTTGAGGGATCTTTAAATGATAAAAATTTTCAGCAGGCACCTTGGGATTTACATAAATCTTGTGCTTAACGCCTTTTAAATTTTCATCATAAACATCCACCGTCCAACTGCTTGGCTGACCAACATCACTGTCAACGGCTTGCCCGACATAATGCTGTTCCATTTTCTTGCCATTAATATATAAAACCTTATTAATATAACTAACATCATCACCAGGCTCTGCAATAACCCGTTTAACAAACTGCATTTTAGGATTAACTGGCCAACGAACCAAGGCAATTTGCCCTGTTTTAGGCGTGTTCCACCTCATAATTTGAGTATGCCAGACCGGCAATTTAACACCATAAGCATACTGTTTAACTACCAGAAAATCCCCTGGCATTACCGTCGGTTTCAACGAACCACTTGGCACTATATAAGGCTGAAAAAAGAAAGAGCGAAAGACCCAAACCAACAATAAAACCGGGAACAAAGATCGCACATAATCTAACACTACAGGCAAGCCATCACGCTCCTGATCCCAACGTAATGCCCGTCTTTTTGGCAACCAAACGATGGTATCGATTACATATAAAATGAAAAAAACAATAACGATCCACGTTAAAAAAAATGCAAAATTAATATTAATATCCATAAACAACAGCTCAACTTAAATTCATTTAATTAATTTGGTAATACCAACGATGGCTCCATTGGCAAAATACTCATTTGTCCTTCTTGCTTAACTGCCTTTGCTGTTAAGATATAAATGGACAAACCTGAATAATTAGCACTGGGGGCAAAACCAAATTGTTCAATAGCCAATGTGTTTGCACCCTGTTTTGCTGCTAGTTTTTTTGCATAATCCAAAACATCACGCTCAGCTTGCTGGCTTTGCTCCGACGCATGAACTTCAACATGAATGGTTGCCAGCGTTTGACCAACAGCACTGCTGGCTTGAATTACTTGAACATTAGCTACTGATGCTTCTTTGACTAAATGACTGGTTTTTGTTGCCGGCAATGCAATGCCTTGCGGCTTATAAATAACCTTGGGTGCAGACCACCACATAAACAACGAGATAAGCAAAGCCACAACCACATAAACAAAGTATCTTGTTTTTATTGCACTCCACTCGTGATGCTCAACAGTCATTGCTTATTTCTCGGCTGCAGGCTCAGCTGTAGGCTCAGCTAGCCAACCTGACAATGCGTCAATAATTTTTTGCGCCTGATCGCGGCTAGAAATATTGAATCTTGATTTTGCCTGATAAGCCCCATCTCGCTTTTGATAGCGTCTAATGGTAAATTTTTCCGCCCCATAGGCTTCATCTTTCCGGCTCCAGTCTTGATACTTGAAAATAATAGTACTCCAAGCACCTTTGGTTAATACCTTTTTATCCAGTTGCTTGACCGTAATAACACCATCTTCTTCATACTGAATCGTCAACTCATCAATTGTTGCTGCCATGGCTTTTCTCTCCCAAAAATTAGTATTGGCCCATCATGCCTGGAACATTATCAGTTGGCAACCAGGTCATTTTTCTTGGCTTGTGTTTCTTGTTTTTCTGTTACTTGCTTTTCTAAAGCCTCGACTTTAGCACAGAGGTTTTTAATGCTCACTACTGACTGCTGAAAACCTTTTATTAGAACACTTTGCTGTTGATCTACATTCACAAGTGCTTTTTGCAGTTCATTTTTTCCACTTTGTTGCTCTCTTACTTGCTCCTGAATAGTGTTTTTTAACGCGTCCAGCTGCCCTTCGTGTTTTTTTAACCAGTGCTGCGCACCGGCTTGTAAGCTTACCGCCTGATTTAACTCAGCTATCAATCGCGTGTTCTCTTGTTTGACTTGCTCAATAATTTTAGCCTGCTGTGTTGCCGCTTCCTTGTAGACAGCTTCTAACTCATCGACCTTTATTTTAAATTGAGCAATAAGCTCTTTTTTTTGTGCAGAAAATTCATTTTTTACTTCATCTAGATAAGCCTGCTCCACTTCACGTTTAGCCGATACTGCCACTAACTGATCCCTACTATCCTGCAGCTTATTCTGCAGAGCTTGCTGAAGTTTTAATAATTCCTGTATTTTTTCTTGTGCTTGATTAGATTCTTCTTGTTTTTCTTTACACAGCGCCTCTTTACCGGCGAGCGCTTCACGCAATTGTTCTATCTCGTCAGCATACTGTACCCGCATGGCTTGAATTTCAGCTTCAGCATCGGATTGCAATTGCTGATGCACACTGGCAATAGCTTTTAATACCGGGTCACTGACCACTGCCGGCTGATTTAGTTGGCCGTCTGAATATTGCTTCCAGGTTTTCAAGTACCGAGCGATATCGCTATTACTGCCTCGACAAAAACCCAGCTGCTCTAAGCTGTCTCCCACCCCTTTATAAGTCACCTTTTGGCCCTGCGCGACCAAGGCATCACAGGCCTGCCAAATCTCTGATTCTTTGCGATTTTGTTGCTCTGACATTTTATTCACCTCCCCAATGACCACTCCTGTGACCATCATACTAAGAGAAAGCAACAAAGCAAATAGCTGGCAAGAAAAAGCCCACAAACACTCTGCTATACTTAGTGTATGGCTAACACAGGGAGAAACATCATGAATGACTCACAAAAAACCATTCACGCACTTAACAAAATGCTAGCTCACGAACATACTTGCGCCATACGCTATGCCACTCATGCAGCGGTACTTAGTGGCCCCTATGCTGAAACCGTAGCGGCGCGATTAAAAGAAATTTCCAATGATGAAGTCCGTCATGCCGAATTACTACGAGAGCGTATCATCGCGCTAGGTGGCGAGCCCACCATGGGCATCTGTGAAGCTGATATGATTCATGCACAAGACCTGCATACTATTTTAGATATCAATTTAAAAGAAGAACAAGAGGCGCTTAAAATGTATTTAGAAATTCTTGAAACAACGCCTCAAAGCAATGTGATCTTATATCAAACCTTACAAGAAATTATTCGAGACGAGCAAGAGCATTTAGAAGAGCTGGAAAATTTCAAAGAGCACGCACATTCAACAGCGCACAAAAATAAGAAAGAACCCAGCTCTGAATAAACCGTATCAAGAAAGCATTTGCCTGACATCAACATAAGCATGGCCTAGCGCATCTGCTACAGCCGCGTGGGAAATATTTCCTTTATAAACGTTTAATCCGTTATAAAAATGCTCATCATCTAATAAAGCCGCCTCATATCCTTTATTTGCAATTGCTAGCACATACGGCAACGTTGCTTGATTAAGGGCTAATGTAGAGGTTCTTGGCACGACTCCAGGCATATTAGCAACACAATAATGCACGACATTATCAACTATATATGTCGGGTCGGTATGCGTTGTCGCATGACTGGTTTCAAAACAACCACCTTGATCAATCGAGACATCAACCAGCACAGAACCTGGCTTCATGTTTGCTATCATCTCTCTGTTTACTAACTTAGGCGCTGCAGCACCGGGGGATAAAACCGCACCAATGACTAAATCCGCCTCGGATAGATAATGATCTAATGCAGCCTGTGTTGAGTAAATCGTGTTCAATCGACCGCCATACTGTTGATCTAAAGCCTCAAGCCGTGACAACGATCGCTCTAAGACGGTTACTTGAGCCTCCATGCCAACGGCCATTCGAATAGCTTGCGAGCCAACATGACCACCACCAATGACCACCACTTTTCCAGCCTCAATGCCAGGCACCGCACCAAGCAGCACTCCTGAGCCACCTTGTGATTTTTCCAAGCAATGTGCACCAACCTGAACAGATAAACGCCCCGCCACCTCACTCATAGGACTTAACAAAGGCAACATACCCGTTTGGCTGGTCACTGTTTCATAAGCAATAGCAACACAACCACTAGCCAGCAGTGCTTCTGCCTGTTTTGGGTCTGGCGCCAGATGCAAATAAGTGAAAATAATTTGATCTTTTTTAATTAATCCATATTCTTGCTCTTGAGGTTCTTTGACCTTAACAATCAAATCAGCCTGCTGAAAAACCTCAGCTGCAGAACTAACAACAGAGGCACCCGCCTTGCTATAATCTTCATCACTAAAACCAACCCCCATGCCAGCATTTTGCTCTACCACAACGGCATGATTATTAGCCACTAATTCCCTGACACTGTAGGGCGTAAGCCCAACTCGATACTCTTCAACTTTGATCTCTTTAGGAACACCTATAATCATCACTTTCTCCCACTTGTAATATTCATTAACTAGAGACTAACTGAAGAAAAAATCAAAATCTATAGATCATCTTGCAAACTTGATTTAAGTCATTATCTATGGATAATATCAACCCTAATCCCACATTGGAAAAACCATGGCAAAAAAAAACGATAAAAAATCTTGGCAGGCCATCCTGCAGAAAGAAAAACAAAAAACCTATTTTTTAGACATTATTCAACACATAAAAAAAGAGCGTGAATCTGGAAAAAGTATCTATCCAAAACAACAAGATATATTCAACGCCCTAAAGTTAACGCCACTAGAAAAGCTTAAAATCGTTATTTTAGGACAAGACCCTTATCACGGTGAAAAACAAGCCCACGGCCTTGCCTTCTCTGTTCAACACGACATTAAGCCGCCGCCCTCACTGAAAAACATCTTCAAAGAACTTAAACAGGATTTAAATATTCCAACGCCAAACCACGGTTGCTTGGAAAAATGGGCCAAACAAGGTGTACTATTGCTCAACACGTGCTTGAGCGTAGAAGACAGCAAGCCTCAATCACACGCCAAAGTAGGCTGGCAAACATTTACCGATACCGTCATTAAAAAAATTGATGAACACACCTCTGGAACCATTTTTCTTTTATGGGGAGCACACGCGCAAAAAAAAGAAGAGCTCATTAACGATGATAAACATTATGTATTAAAAACCTCACACCCATCGCCTCTTTCCGCGAGCAGAGGCTTCATTGGCTGTGGACATTTTTCTAAAAGCAATGATCTTTTAATTAGCATGGACAAAGCGGAAATTGATTGGTCATTATAGTTTTACTTGATGGCTTTTTTCTTTTTAGAAAAAAAGATAAAAACTAAAACACCCAGTACCCCAGAAAAAAGCGAGCCAAGCAACACCGCCTGCCGGCTAATAATATCAAATGGCGTGTTAGTGTAGGCAAGCGAGCTAATAAACAGACTCATTGTAAAACCAATTCCGGTAATACAAGCCAAACCATAAAGTTGAATCATGCTGGAGCCTGTCGGCAACTTTGAAAATCGACAGCGAATAGCGAGCCATGAAAAAGCAAAAACCCCCAACTGTTTTCCCACAAACAAACCAAAAATAATACCCATAGGCAATGGCATTAATAAATCAGTCAAATTAGTGTTGAACAACGGAACACCTGCATTAACAAAAACAAACAGCGGCATAATAGCAAAAGCAATCCATGGATGTAGCACATGCTCCAAGTGTTTTGCCGGTGAAAACTTAGTGCTCTTTAACTTAATGGGTATAAACAACCCAACAATAGTGCCTGCCAAAGTAGCGTGCACTCCTGACTTTAACACCGCAACCCAAATAAAAACGCCCACCATAATATAAGCGGCAATACGTGATACTTGATAGAAATTCATAATAGCCAAAACAGCCACACCCATACCAGCAAAGGCCAAAGCCAAATAAGATAAGTTGCTGGAATAAAAAACAGCGATAAGCACAATCGCAAAAATATCATCAACAATAGACAAAGCCACTAAAAAAACTTTTAAGCCAGCAGGTACTCGCTTACCTAACAATGCAATTACCCCTAACGCCAGCGCAATATCCGTTGTTGTAGGTATGGCCCAACCACGAAGAACGTCTAAGGATTGACCATGAGCTAATGCAAAAAAAACAGCAACAGGAACAGCAATCCCACCTACTGCAGCAAATAAAGGCAAAATAATTTGCGATGCCGAAGACAACTCACCTTCAAATAATTCTCGCTTAATTTCCAATGACAGTAACATGAAAAAAATAGCCATTAGGCCATCGTTAATCCACAACTGAATAGGTTTGTTAATATCAATTTGACCAACTCTAACTTGAATCGGCAAATCTAAAAAATGCTCATAAAAGGTGTACAATGGTGAGTTAGCAATAATTAATGCTAAAACAAGCATGCCAAGCAAGATAATGCCACTTGCTGCCTCAAGTTTTAAAAACTCTTTAATTGGTTTTATCGCCATGAATGCATATCTTTATAAATAGGAGAGATAATATTTTGGATTTAGAGTGTAGGCAAATTTACATTTTTTTTCAAGCGATAACTATAGATCAGTGCATGGGCCAAACATGCAGAATAATAGGTAAAGCCACTGAAATGACAATTAACTCAACAGGAAGACCTAATCGAAGATAGTCGTAAAACTTATACCCCCCCGGCCCCATCACTAACATATTGTTTTGATGGCTAATGGGCGTTAAAAAAGAACATGATGCACCAATGGCGACACACATTAAAAATGGATCAATGTTAGCATGCAGCCCATGCGCCAAACCAACAGCAATTGGCGCCATCAGCACCGCTGTAGCTGCATTGTTCATTAAATCTGATAAGGTCATTGTAACAATCATCAGCAAAGCCAATAATATCATAGGCGTAAAGTGCCCACCCAAGCCTAGCAAAGTATTAGCAATAACTTGAGTACCACCGGTTAACTCTAATGCCTGCCCAAGTGGTATCATCATTGCCAGTAAAACAATAATAGACCAATCGACACTCTCATAAATCACCCTAACCGGCATAATATTTAGCAAAATATAACATAGGACTGTCATCGCAAAAGTGATCTGTACCGGCGCAACACCTAGAGCCGTCGCAATTAATGCCACAGCAAAAATAGCGATGGGTAACCATGCTCTTTTCGGTTTTCCAACTCGAACCTCACGCTTACTAAGGGGCAACCCTCCTAAACGAACTAGCGTTGCTTGCAGCCCCTCTGCATTTCCTTGAAACAGTACCACGTCTCCAGCACGAAATTTCACATGATGCAAACGCTTCTTGATTGACTCCCCTCCTCGAGAAACCG
This sequence comes from Coxiellales bacterium, assembly GCA_965242995.1. Taxonomy (GTDB): domain Bacteria; phylum Pseudomonadota; class Gammaproteobacteria; order CBDETP01; family CBDETP01; genus CBDETP01. The sequence continues at coordinate 57,846 of CBDETP010000024.1, read as the reverse complement.
CCAGCACATTAACTTTATATCGAGAGCGTAAATGCAAGCCCTGAGAAGTACGCCCCTCCATTCTTGAACCAGGAGAAATGACGCACTCGAATAACTCTGTATCATCTGAGCGAAGCAAATCGGCATCAACTTTTGTATTTTCCGGCGTCATATCAAGCTTAGCTTGCGCCATAAAATCAGCCAACTCGTGGTGTGACGCCTCAATTAACAAAATATCGCCCACCTCTAGCACCATGTTTGCTCGTGTCATCAAGCGTTTTGTGCCGGATCGAATTAAGCCAATCACGACCACATCTTTCTCAGTCATAGCCTCAAGCTCTTTAATGGTTTTACCAACAGCAGAAGAGTCCTTTGAAACAACCGCCTCAGCAATATAGTCGCTCATTTGAAACATTTCATCTGGATTTAATCCTGGCTTGCTTCGGCTAGGCAAAAAACGCCAACCAATAAAAATAATGAATAAAATCCCAGCAAGCGCAACTGGCAAGCCCACAAAAGAAAAGTCAAACATGGAAAAAGAGTGCCCCAGTAACTCTTGTCGATATTCTGCAATAAAAATATTTGGCGGCGTCCCAATAGCCGTTGTCATCCCTCCTAACACTGACGCAATGGCTAATGGAATCAAAATCAGTGATGGTGAGCGATTGAGCTTAGCACTCGACTCAATGGCAATTGGCATAGTCAAAGCCAGCGCCCCTACATTATTCATGAAAGCCGACAAGACTGCCGTGACAAAACACAATACAGCCGTATAAGAGACCGGCCCTCGCAAAAACTGCCGCAAATGCCCGACCCAACGAGCAATGATGCCTGTTCTATTAATCGCCGCTGTAATAATCATCACAAAACCCACGGTCAGAACCGCAGGATTACTAAAGCCAGAAAACGCTGTATTAAAAGGAATAATATGAAAAATAACCGCAGCAAAAAGACCCATCGCAGCAACAACATCATAACGAAGAACACCCCAAACAAAGAGTACTAAGGTGCTAAAAAGAATGATTAACAACAGATAAGCATGATCCATATTGCTCCAGGTTTTTAGTCATTAAAAACAGCACAGCAAAACCATTTGGCTAATGCAAATGATTGAACGCCACACAAAACAGGCATCTTGCCAATAATTATGTGTTATAATGACATAACAGATAACAACTCTGCAAGCTCAAGACTTGCCAGGTAACGAGAATTTTTATGGAAAAACAAGCAGATATCATATCCACCTATGCTCTTAGCCTAATAAATGACTGGTCTGCTATTAGCGAAATCATCATTAAACACAGTGAAAACCAACTAAATAAAAATAAAGAAGAAAGGCCGGACTCAATCACTGCCGAACAGATTAATACCGCACTCAGCGGCCCCTACAGCACTTTAATAAAACAACACCTACATGCTTACAGCGCCATAGTGAAATTTCGGATAGCCATAATTATCAAGGATAATAAAAACATACAAGAAGAGCTGAAACAATCTGAAACAGAAAAACAAAAAGAGCAGGATGCCGATATAAGCCCTGAAAAACTCAATCAAATTTCCGAAAGTATTTTAGATGACATGATAAAAAGCCTTGGCGAACTAGCAAAAGAGCAAAACTCAAAGTGGGAAGATTTTTACGCAGAAAAAACAGATGAAATCATTAGGTTTCTGAACACTAAAGACATCAAGCTGACTTCTGCCGAAATTAATGAACTCAAACATCATGAAACCGCCGAAACCATCCTCAAAGACTACCAAGAAAAGAATATTGATCTGGTGAAAAACATAACTTCAGCAGACTCTTTTCACAATTACACCTTACTAAGAACAAAAATAGCTATCCTTAACAGCCTTAGCCGACAACAAACAGAAAATAAAGAATCTGTTTTAAAGAACACACTAAAAGAATTAAAAACCATCCTGAAAACAATAAAATCAACAGAAGAAAAAACAAACGAAACTAACAAACAATCGATTGATGGAATTATTGAGCCACTATCTTAAAAAACAATCACTCAATATCAGCCGTCTCGGGCAAAGCAAAGTTCACCAAATATTTCCCGGTAAATATTGAAGACTCGAAAGACCTGGGTTGAATCTTATTTGGCAAAGACGCCTTTAAAACTGCCTCTATCGCCTCATCAACACTCAAAAAAACAACACCATCGCAGTTTAGCTCTCTAGCTATTTCTTCTGCCGTCTTGTTGTGTGCTATTAAGCTCTCAACACTAGGGATATCAATACCATAAACATTGGAAAATTTAACTTTTGGCGCAGCAGAAGCAAAGTATATCTTTCTTGCCCCACACTCTCTTGCCATTTTAACAATAGCTTTAGACGTATTTCCTCTAACAATAGAATCATCGACCAACAAAACATTTTTGCCATCAAATTCCTGCCTTATTGCATTCAACTTCAATCTTATTGCATTTTTTCGCATTGATTGCTTGGCCATTATAAATGTTCGTGGGATATATCGATTTTTGATAAACCCTTCCGAGTAACGAGACCCTAAGCGCAAAGCCAGCGGCAAAGCAATGGTTCTGCTCGTGTCAGGAACAGGAATAACCGCATCAATTTCATAATCAGAAAATTGTGCTTTTATTTTATCTGCCAGTTTTTTTCCTAAATTTATTCTTGCTTGATAAACCGGAATATTGTCAATAATAGAATCAGGGCGAGATAAATATAAATATTCAAACAAGCATGGCGTTAAAGACACTTCATCATGACATTGCTTTTTCTCGACAGAGCCATCCATACCCAAAAAAATAGCCTCGCCCGGTGCCACATCACTAATCAAGCTATAACCTAAAGCATCAAGCGCAATACTTTCTGATGCAACCATAAATCCATCTGCGCCAACATCACTTGCTTTACGATGACCATAAACCAGAGGGCGAACACCATTTGGATCTCTAAAAGACAATAAACCATGGCCATGAATTAAAATAATGCAAGCATAAGCACCCTTGACCCTAGCCATTGTTTTTTTTACGGCTAAAAAAACTGAATCGACTGAGAAACTCTTACTAATTATATTCTGCAATTCATAAGCAAAAACATTTAATATGATTTCAGAATCTGACTCTGTGTTCAAATGACGAAAATCATCCTCAATTAAATCATGCCGAAGTTTCTCAGAATTAACAATATTGCCATTATGAACCAGGCCCAAACCGTAAGGAGAATTAACGTAAAAAGGCTGTGATTCGTGAGCACTTTCTGTTCCTGCTGTTTTATACCTAACATGGCCTAAGCCAAAATTACCTGCTAAATCACTTAGCTTTTCCTCGGTTAAAACATCTCGAACAAAGCCATTACCTTTTTGCAAGTGAACTCGCCTTGAATCGCCGGTCATAATACCTGCAGCGTCTTGCCCGCGATGCTGCAATATTGTTAATGCATTACATAGTTCATAGCTAACAGATTCACTAGAAACAATACCAACAATACCGCACATATTAGTAATTCCTTATAATTATTACTAACTAATCCTCACCGGCTTCTTTATTATTTTTCGACAAAAACTCACCTTCAATACTAGCAATTTTTCCTGGAAAGTAACCTTTCATCCACACAGCGACATTATTAAAATAGGGAATAAATCGAGAGTTCTTATAAGACGGACTATCTGTTTTTTCACTATAATTAATAAGAACAAGCAAAGCACCAATCATTAAAAAGCCTCGAGCAACACCAAAACAAACACCCAAAAAACGATCAAAAGCACTAGCTCCCGTCTTGCTAACCAAAGTGCCGACTAATGCATTAACAAAAACACCTGCAATTAAAACTAAAATAAAAATTACGGCAAAAGCAACACCATAACGGACAGAAGACGAATGAATGCTTGACTCTAAAATAACTGATGTGGGTTTCGCAAACTGGAAGGACAACAAAAACGCAACCACCCAAATAGCCAAAGACACCGCCTCTTTAACAAAGCCGCGCATAAAGCTAATCAGCCCTGAAATAAAAATAATCCCTATAATTAAATAATCGACCCAATTAAAATAACTCATTTTACCCACTACACCTCATATTTTCTAACAACACCTTGTAATTTAAACTTATTCTGCAATTTTTTCTGCAATGTTTTTGCTTTGTTCGCATTAATTTCAGGACCTACAAACACCCTAATTAGCATTTTATTTCCTGAAGAGTTATTTCTCAAGTAAGCATCAAAACCAGACTTTCTTAGCTGCGCAATTAAACGATTTGCATTATCTTTATTAGAAAAACTAGCCAACTGAACCACCCAAGCCTGCGGAGGATTATCTAATAATACTGCAGTGGCTTGCTCACTTTTCACCACTGTTTTAGGCATCGCTTTAGTTTGCGCTACTAGTTTCACTGCAGGAGAGGCGGTCTTTTTAGTCGCCACAATTACGGCGCTCAATTGCTCTGGTGCTTTAGCATTCGCGCTAGCCGTGCTTTCAACACTTGCAACCGGGGCTATGGGAGCGGCTTGCTGATCTCCTGACAACAAACTACTGACTGCCTGTTGCTTTTCTGACACCTGGTCAACAGCAGTTAATTGTGCTGGTAGCTCAGGCTTAGGAGGACCAAGAGTTATTCCTGGCGCAGTAGGTTCTGCTGGGATTTTTGCCTCTAATGAACTTACTTGCCATTTCTTTTCAGTTTCATGAAAAAAAATGGGAACACAAATAGCTAATATTGCAACAATCACCACGGCCCCAACAATTCGCTGCTTCATTTGATTCGTCATTGAACCCTCTCCTTCTTTATTATGGCTGGATAACCACTGTTAACTAAGTTAGTTGCCTCGGCAACCGTATAAAATGAACCAAACACCACCAAACAATCCTTCTCTGGATTAATTTGAGAAACTGCTGCGCTCACAGCATCAGCTATCGAATCAAAAGCATAACAAGCTTTAGCAGACTGCGCCACCAGACAATCAGACAATTCTCCCACCGGCAATGCTCTGGGTGTTGGCAATGGTGCAATATACCATTCATCAACCCAGGGAATAAGCTTACTCACCGCCGCTGCTATATTTTTATCTTTTAACATGGAGAACACAGCACGCACCACCCCTTCCCTCGGAAAAGATGCAATTGCATCAACCAAGTACGCCACTGACTGCGCATTGTGCGCAACATCAAGCCAGCAAGAGAATGGCTGACTCAAAAACTGTCGGCGCCCTATCAGCACTGCTTTCTTTAGGCCTGCACTGATGTCAGCCTTGCTCACAGGAAGCTGCGGCCTCATTAAATCAATTGCCATTAAACTGCTTGCGCAATTTTGCATTTTTAAATTAGGAACAGGTAAATACTGATAAGACAGGCCGCCTGACTGCCAGCTCCAGTGCGTTGCCTCTGAAGAATAAACAAAATCTCGATCAATCAAGTGGAGAGGCGCTGATTTTTCACATGCAACTTTCACCAGGGTTGCGGGAACTGCTTTATCACCGCAAACCACCGGACAACCGTGCCGAATGATTCCTGCTTTTTCATAAGCAATAGATTCTCTATCATTCCCCAAGAGGTCGCAATGATCCAAATCAATGGTGCTAATAATACTTAAATCGGCATCAACGATATTTACAGCATCTAATCGACCTCCCAGCCCTACTTCTAAAATAACAACATCTAAAGCAGCCTTAGAAAATAAATACAATGCCGCTAGCGTTGTATATTCAAAAAAAGTCAGCGTCGTATCAGCCCTCAATTTTTCAATGATTGAAAAGGCTTCAACCAATTGTTGATCATCAACAGGCTCGCCATTCAAGCAAATTCTTTCATTAAAAACATATAAATGAGGGGAAGTATAAGCACCTACTTGATAGCCTGCCGCCAACCAAATAGATTCTAAAACCTTAACACAAGAGCCCTTGCCATTTGTCCCGGCAACTGAAATAACCGGGCAAGATAAATTACGCCAAGCAGCTTTTGATAGCACCGTCTTAATACGATCAAGACCAAAATCCCGCTCTTTTGGATGAATGGCTGTTAAATAATTCAGCCACTGATTTAAATTAGCCGTTTTGTCTAAAGACACACACACCTCATGCAGCTAAGCCGTTTCTCCAAGGTCTGGTTGATCTTGATGCAACATTTTTGCCAGCAAAGAACCAATACGTTCACGCAAGACCCTACGATCAATAATCATATCAATTGCACCATGATCTAACAAAAATTCACTTCGCTGAAAACCTTCGGGCAATGTTTGTCGAATGGTTTGCTCAATAACCCTTGGTCCAGAAAAACCAATTAATGCTTTAGGCTCTGCAATAATAATATCACCCAGTGTCGCCAAACTTGCGGAAACCCCACCCATTGTTGGGTCAGTTAAAACAACAAAATAAGGGATATTGGCCTTAGCTAAACGGGCGATTGCCGCACTGGTCTTCACCATTTGCATCAAGGAAAACAACCCTTCCTGCATGCGAGCACCACCACTAGTAGCAAAACAAATTAGTGGAGCGTTATTATCTAGAGATGCCTGCGCTGCAATTGCGAAACGCTCACCAACCGCTACACTCATCGTACCGCCAATAAAGCTAAAATTAAATCCCGCGGTGACTACCGGCATGCCATATAAAAAACCCTGCTTAACCAACAACGCCTCGTCTTCGTTACTTTGCTTTTTAGCCGCCAATAAACGATCTTTATATTTTTTATTATCACGAAATTTCAATAAATCATTAGCGCCCACTTTTTTTGCTAGTTCTTTTTGGCCATTCTTGTCTAAAAACTTTTCTAGTCGCGTGCGAATATTAATGCGCAAGTGGTGTGAACACTTAGAACAAACCTGCAAATTACGCTCTAGCTCAGCACAATAAAGCACCGCACTACAAGCAGGACACTTCGTCCAAAGGCCCTCCGGCACACCTTTTTTACTAACAGAACGCAACTTAGGCAACAAACTTTTAAACCAACTCATAACAACCTCGCTTAATACTGTCTAACAAAATGACCCACATCATAACAGAGATTCTGGCAAAAAAAACGGCCCTAATGGTAGCTTCGGCAAATTACATGCCTCAGGGTAGCCAACATTGACCAAATACAAGCCATTTGGCCTGGCCGTAATACCCGCCTGAGTTCTATCTTGTGACTCAAGTACCTGCTTTGCCCAACCAACCTCTGCTAACCCAGCCCCTATCGGCATTAACACACCAGCAAGGTTGCGCACCATATGGTGTAAAAAAGCATTCGCAGCAACATCAAGCACAATGAGTCGTCCTGATTGATGAATGGTTAAGTGATGCATAGTTCGCACCGGACTGTTTGCTTGGCAGCTGCGACTTCGATACGCATTAAAATTATTTTTGCCTAATAAAGCATCTGCCGCTAGCTGCATTTTATTAATGTCCAAGGGACGATGATGCCATGTTACCTGATGCCGCAGTAATCCTGGCCGAATAGGATGGTTATAAATAATATAACGGTAACGCCGAGAAATAGCCGAAAATCTAGCATGAAAGTCGGAATCAACAACCTTACTCCACAACACATTAATGGATGAGGGCAAGTTACTATTAATGCCGAAAACCCAAGAAAATGCACTACGCTCTACCGTTGTATCAAAATGCACTACCTGACTAGTGGCATGAACACCAGCATCGGTTCTGCCAGCACAAACAATAGCTACTGAATGATTAGCCACCTCTGATGCCGCTTTTTCCACCATTGTTTGAATCGTTAACAGGTCACCCTGTTGCGTCTGCCAACCATGGTAACCACTGCCATCATATTGAATGGCTAAAGCAATGCGTTTAACGTTAGACATTAGCCTTTACTCTTCTGGAGAACCAATAGCTATTTCTTTAATCATCCTTTGCGCTGCCCCACGCTGTTTTTCATTACCTTTGTCCAAAACTTCTTGTAGCGTTTTTTCTGCAGAGGCATGATCGCCCATAGCAATATAGGCTCTTGCTAAATCCAGTTTAGCGGGAACCGCTTCATGACTATTAATAAAATCATACTCATTCTGCTCTTCAATATCGGCTGAATCCGTTTTCACCTCCGGCAGATCCGCAGGCGCTTCATTGCTCGTCTGAACAGCCTCAGCTGTTTTTTGTTTAGCCTTAGGACGAAAACGCCAAGCCAGAACGATTAAAAGTATTGCAAAAAAGCCTGAGAATAATTTAAAACCAACACCACCCAGCAAACCTTGCCACGACTCAGTAAGCTTATTAACCCATGCACCCTGGCTATCATTTTCAATCAACCGCTTATTCGTAGCCAATTGAGACATATGAATAGCAGATAACTGCTCATTCATAATAGTGAGCGCTTGCGTTAATCGGGTAACCCTAGACTGCAATTGGTTATTTTGTACCTGAATTGAAGCCAGTTTTTCATTGGTTGCGGCTGAAAAGGCCGTTTCAGCTTGCTCGATCTGCGTTAAATCTGCCGCATTTTTTGTCGCGACGGGCATTGTATTACTAGCAGGCGCCAAATTAGGGGAGGGAGAAGCGCTACTCTCAACCACGGGAGATGAATTTCCAGGTTGGAGCGCAGTAGCATTATTAACATTAGCAAACAATAGCCCAGGCAAAAAAGCCAGCCCAAACACCACAACCTTTCTATTTAATAATCCTTGCATCATCCAACCCCTTCAATATTTCAGTATAAGCGAACACTCCCGGCAGTATAGCAAAAATAACGCAAAAAGCTCATACAATTGAGCATAAAATATGCCTGAGTCTATTGGACATTTTCTCTCTTAACATCCAGCCACATCCGAGCAATTTGTACTGCATTGAGCGCCCCACCCTTGCGAACATTATCAGCCACCACCCATAAGTTTAATCCTGAATTATTGCCAACATCATTGCGCACTCGACCCACCCAAACTGCATCTTCATTAGCACCCTCAGAAACGGCTGTTGGGAATTCTGCATTATCACTTACTAACTGCACACCTGGAGCGGTTTTCAGCACCTCTTTTGCCTCTGCTGCGCTAAATGAGCGGCTTGTCTCAATGTGAATGGCTTCTGAATGACCAAAAAAAACAGGAACACGAACGGCCGTTGGACTAACTAATATATCCTGATCATTGAGAATTTTTCTTGTCTCAAGCACCATTTTCATTTCTTCGCGCGTAAAACCATTTTCTTCCAAGCTATCTATCTGAGGAATAACATTAAAGGCTATTTGCTTGGCAAAAACCTTTTTCTCAACGGGCTGCGCATTGAGTAGCGCTGCGGTTTGTCCAACCAATTCATTAACTCCTGCTCGGCCAGCACCAGAAACCGCTTGATACGTCGCCACATGGATGGCTTCAATACCTACTGCATCATAAATCGGCTTAAGTGCCACCAGCATTTGAATTGTTGAGCAGTTAGGATTAGCAACTAAAGCTGCGCCTGCCGGGATTTCATTTAATAAGTGGCCGTTAACTTCTGGAATAACCAGCGGCACATCGTCTTGATAACGAAATTCTGACGTATTATCAATCACCTTAACACCACAGGCCAAAGCCTTCGGCACATACATTGCCGACACCTCGCGCCCAGCAGTGAAAAAAGCCAAGTCGACTTGATTAAAATCAAAATTCACCACATCAGAAACCAATACGCTTTTGCCTTGGAAACGCAGCGCCTCACCGGCAGAGCGCTCACTTGCCACCGGGAACAGTTTGGCAACAGGAAACCCCTGCTCTTCTAGGATTTCCAACAAAGCCTCACCAACCAAGCCTGTTGCGCCTATTACAGCAACTTTATATTTTTTCATGCCAACCTCCACATTAGTCTCTATTCAAGTGCAGCTACTGTAATAAAAACAAATCGACAACTCAAGAACAGATGCGATAAACTGATAAAAATATTAACCACTAGTAATGACTATGTCAGATAATGATAATATGGACGATGAAGATAAAGCTCTTTTTCGTAAAGCCTGCCGTGATGTTAAACCTCTGAAGGGCCAAAACCGCATCTCGCCCAACCAAAAAAAAACACCCTACCCACCAAGCCAAACATCAGCAGCAAAAAAAAATCCCCAACCAAACTTTTCAGCCAAAAAGTACCAGGACGCACCTTTTACTTTGTACCCCGAGCAACAACATGACGCCGAGAGCACTTTGTGCTTTATTCGCGATGGAATTCAAGATAAGCTTGCCAAACGTTTACGCAAGGGGCAATTAAGCCTTGATGCCACGCTGGATTTACACGGTCAAACCAGCGCAGAAGCTTTTGATCGGGTTAATGATTTCATCAATCAAGCCCAACAGAACAACTGGCGCCAAGTATTAATTATCCATGGCAAAGGCTATCACTCACAAAGCAATAGTGCTTTATTAAAAAGCTTGGTTTTTGAGTGGTTGAAAGAAGACAAATGCATTCTTGCCTGCCATTCAGCACAGCCTAAACATGGCGGTACTGGTGCAATGTATGCATTGATTAAAAGAATGAGGAATAACACATGACACAAGCAACCATCATCATCGGTATCTCAGGTCCTTCAGCTTCCGGCAAAAGCTTACTATCAAATACCATTATAAACGAACTAGGATCAGAGCAAGTTGCGGTTATTTCAGAAGATTCTTATTATAAAGATCTCAGCCACTTGAGTTTTGAAGAGCGCTGCGACGTCAACTATGATCACCCTAATGCCCTAGATCACGACCTGCTCTTAAGCCAACTTCAAGAGCTGCAACAAGGAAAATCAGTGGACATTCCTTGCTATGACTACAGCCAACACATGCGCTCAAAAACCGAAGTTCGCCGCATTGGCAAGCACCGCATCATTGTATTGGAAGGCATTTTATTATTTGTTGCAGAAGCGCTACGCAACATCATGGATATCCGTATTTTCATGGACACACCACTAGACATTTGTTTGCTACGTCGACTAAAGCGTGACATTGTCCAACGTGGCCGTCCAATTGATTCAGTACTTGAACAATACCAACAAACGGTTCGTCCAATGTACTTGCAGTTCATCGAACCATCAAAACGCTATGCCGACATCATTGTCCCACGCGGCGGTGAAAATCGCATTGCAATTGACATGATAAAAGCAAAAATGCGTGAAAGCCTTAGAGAATCTTGATAAAAAACGGTCGCGAACAGACGTTTTATCTCCTGAAATAAGCGTGACTTCCATGTGATTCAACAGCTTTACGTTCACGTCGAAGTTGCCCCTTCTTTGGGTGTTTTAAATGGATTGTATCCGCAACAAATAAAGCGCTTCCCTCTTCCTTCGAGAAAATAATCCTTCCTGCCGAGCAATTTTTATGATTGAAATTACATTCATACCCTCCAGGCATATCTGTAAGTTTTCGAAAGCTAGAAAAAGACTGTAGATACTCAAAGGGGTCCTTTTCACATTCAGAATAAATCTCATTAAAATCTTCTTCTGAAAATAACGAAAAAAGAGAATCGCCTGTTGTAAAAAAGCACTTGACTAGGGGCCCTTTATGCTCAAGCCCCTTTTCTTCATGAGTTAAAATTCTCGTAAAATACTTTTGAAATTCATCTTCTACTTTTCTCTTTCTTCCAACATCTTTTTCAGCCCAGAGCAACCCAAACAAGTACTTGCAGTACTCTCGAGAAAAAGCAACGCGCCTCATAACACCATCAAATCCAGGCATGCTTTTCTTGACCTGATCGCAAGGATTGTAAAACTCTTTAACAAAACCCTCTAAACAATCTTCAGAAACAGGAAAACAGCTTTTAACCTTTATATCATAGAACTCTTTAATCTTACGTTTTAATTTCGCAACATACGGCAAAACAGCCTTACCAGTTTTTCCTTTTGGAGCTTCCACCTCCGGCTCCGAACAAACTTCCGACACTACATTTTCAAACTTTCTCCTAGACTTTCTCCCTCTTCCTTTAAAAAAAGTACGCTCATCTCCTTGGCTATTCTGAACCAAGCTAACAAATGATCCTTTCGCCTTCAAAAATAAGCTAGCACCCTCATTATGTATGTCAACTTTTTCACCATACCTTTTGACCAAAACATTTTCAAGAGAGTCTGAATAAGCACAAGAGAAATAACAATAAGGAATACCTTCTTCAGAATAATCTTCCTTAATACTAAATTCCACACCAAACACTTTCGATAAATGTGCGCAAACCACCCTAGAATTCTTCTTTATAAAAGATCTATTCTGCAAAATTTTTGCAATTTTATTAAAAATATCAGCAGAATTAACTCCAGGCTTAAGATCTCCAAGAAAAATCAAATGCTTATCGTTCTTAACAAAGTTAAAAAATAAACGAAGTAGATTTAAAACATCGTCTCTAAAATCATCTGGCTCAATCTCACAAGAGTTACCTGGTGGCGTATGTTTTTTTAAACATAACTCAACAATGCCCAGCCTCTCATCAAAGGAAACATCATAGCAACTGATATGTTCAACTCCCCTAAATATCTCAACAGAACTTATCCTGTTTAAATTAAGTTGTTTTACCTTTTTTCCAACAGAATGTGAAAAACAACGAAATACCAAGTAAAAAGAAATCAAGGGCAGCATAAAACTACCCGACAAAAACAAAACTACACTAATGCCAATAGAAGCACTCAAAATGCAACCTTCCCAGCCTTCCTTAATGTTTTTATCAAGATCAGGCAACCCTGAAAAAAAAGATTCAAGCCTAGCCATAGAATCCTTATCGTCCTTATAGCCCTCGCAAGACTTATTCCCATCCAGATCAAAACTTTTAATTGCCTTCCTAGCACTCAGAGTAGAATCCAGCTGAAAAAGATCTTCTGAAAGATACGACTGCTCAAAATCAAGAAACTTTTCAGGAAAATACCTAGAGCAATTCACAGACGGAAGATTTAATGAAGTAAGGGCATGATCAACAGATGATAATAAAATATACTTAAGATCAAAACCAGAAAGTGAAGCATCTATCCTAATCCTATCTTCCTTCACTGCCAAAAACTCTTTCCTAAAGAAATCCTTAACACAAGGAATAGAGAAAACAGGCTCAAAGTGATTAAAAATTAAAACATTACTTTTATTTTTCAGGTAATATGACGTTAAAGCAGAAAACACTTCAAAAAACACTGAAAAAGCAACAAAACGAAAAAAATAATAAAAAGAAGAGGAAAAAACATCACTAAACCCTGAATCTTTTTTATTAAAAAAAGATCTTGCCTCATCATAAGAAAGAAACTTTCTTTTAGACCTTTCTTTTTGAACATAAGAGGAAAAACAATAAACGATAGAGTCAATACACCCCCAAAAAACCAGCGCCCATAATCTCAAAGATTCATCGTACTTCAATAAATCAACAGCAGAAACAAAAAAAACCATTTTGGAAAACGCTGAAGCAAAAAACTCAAAGCTAGAGCGATACCTTACAGCAGCATCACTCCACTCAGATTGAAGAGCGCTCTCACGTGTGCGTAAAATAAGCCCTTCAGCCCCCTTTCGTTCCAGGCCGCCTTGCCCTCTTCTTTTTTTATTTTTTTTTGGCATAATCTAGCCTCACTTGGCAATCATCTATATTAATGAGTTGGTCTCTGAGTATACATCACAAATATTAAGGAAATATTAAAAAACAAAAAAAAACAAAAAAAACCTAACTAATTGATTTTAAACAAATAAAATCACAATTAAAATGATATTTCTGATGCAAAAAACTAGGCTTCCCCTCGAAATCTCTTATCGCAGAAGAATTTGGCACTTAGCACAATAAAAAGTACTTCGCTGTGCGACTCTGATAGTTTTTATAGGGGTTTGACAAATCAAACACGATTGATCTCCTCTACCATAAACAAATAATTTATAGCTAAAATACCCAGGCTTACCTTCTGTGTTTTTAAAGTCTTTTAATGTAGTGCCACCAGCCTTAATTGCTTTCTTTAAGATCTTTTTTATTTCTTTTGATAATTTTATTGCATCTGCATTAGATAACTTAGCTGCTGGCGTTAACGGATGAATGCCTGACAAAAACAAAGCCTCATTAGCATAAATATTACCAACACCGACCACATAACGATTTGTCATTAGCCACGTTTTGATTGGCAGCTGTTTTTTTCGAGTCAAAGCGTACAAATAAGCTGAATTGAACGCTTTAGTCAAGGGCTCTGGCCCCAGTGATTTCAGCAAATCATGCTCAAAAGGTTTATCGCCGCCCCATAACACAGCGCCAAATCGTCGAGGATCATTCAAACGCAGGCTTGAACCATTTTTAAAATCAATGACAAAGTGATCGTGCTTTATAAAATCTTCTTTAACTGAAACCACTCGACAAACACCCGACATCCCCAGGTGCATAATCAACGTGCCCGAAGAAAAATTCAGCAACAAATACTTTGCACGACGCTCTATTGTTAGTAGTTCCTGTTGGGCTAGTGTTTTGACCAGCTTCAGTGGAATTGGCCAGCGTAAAGTCGGGAATCGAATATGAACTGCTTTAACAGTCTGCTGACAGCAAAGATCAGATAAGCCACGCTTGACCGTTTCAACCTCTGGTAGTTCTGGCATAACTGCAACCTAACTATAAAAAAAGCCAGAATTTAATCTTGCTTTTTGAATTATTGTGTTTTATCGGCCGATTAGCTGATTAATTTTTGGATTTTTATTCAAAAAATTATGCAGCATATCGTTCACCTTATTCCCTAACTTTTTCTTCACATAGCGCTGAACAGAAGCTTGATCTACTACAATCTGTGGACCATCAATTGAACCTGACACATGAAAAACCAGTCCTTCCTTAAATGCATCTTCACTGCCTGGCTTAGCAACAGCCATATCTGCATTAATAGTGCGATTCAATAAATTAACCTGGCCTCGCCCTTGCAAAACTTGTGTTTTTGCTAATAATTGCAATTTATCAAATGTTACAACACCTTGCTTTAATTGGTAGTTAACACCCGCGGAATCAAAGCTCACAACTTTTACACTACCTTCAGTATCTCCTGATATGTGTGCTGCATTGAAAACAGCTGATAAAGTTGAATTGGCCTGACGAGGAATAACGAACTTTATGCCTGTTATATCAATACGCCCCTGGCTTTTAATGTTCGGCAAGCATGTTTCTGGCTCTTCTAAAGAACAAAACATGTCTAACTTACCATTTAAGTTAAAATCATTGATCTGAAAACTTTTTGAAGATTGATCATCACGCCATAAAAACTTGATGTTTTTTAGCACAAAATCGCCTGACTTAAGTGACTCTTCTCCTGCAGGAAAATTTGAGTTCGATGAACTTGCCGATACCTGCTTAGCCTGAGCGCCCCCCTTACCTGGCTGCGGCAACCAGTTCACTTGACCTTGGCCATTTTTGTGCAAGTTGATGCTTGCATTAGCCAAATAAAAATAGTCAGGATCTAATTGCTTAGAGACAATAAGAGGAATGCTTTTTACACTAAGGTCCATTAACCCTGCCTTTAGCAATGGCTCCGAAAAGCCTGGAACATTATCCACTAGCACATCACCGGCCTTAACTTTTAAATGAGGAACAAAAGCCAGAGACACAGGCCCTTGCAAATGAAACTGCCAGCCTGTCTGGCTATCCAAGGTTCGCTCAATGCTCGGACGAGAATCACTAAGCTTAAAATAAGCCGTAGCACCAGCTAAAACCACCGCCAACAAGGCTATTAACGCGCCTACTAGGATAAAAAAGACTTTTATAACCCGAACCATGACAGCAACCCTCCACTAAATGAAAGCATCATAGCACACTAGCAATAAAGATGAGAGAAGAACAAAGGCTGAGATAGGGGGTTTTCACTACTCACACCGCTGACAACTAAGGCCCCCTCGCGCCTATTGAATCTAATTCAGTATCACCATCCTCAGCACCCTTAGCACAACACTTATCCTTTCTTTCCCCCTCTGATTTATGCGCCTCAGAATACCACTGCCCTACTCGATACATTCCAATTGCAGCAGTTAAAGCGGTTAAAGTAACTCCAAAAAAGATATGATCATCTTCAGGAGAAATTTCCTGAATATTCAGCTCTTCGCAAAAAATCACAAGCCCCAAGACACAAAAGCTGAATGAAAAAGCGACCAGAGTTAAAAAATGGAGCAGCCTATGAATAACGCTTTTCACGTACATTTCTTTAATACTCACAGGCTTTAAGTCTTCGATTTTTTTAAACACTTCCCCACATGAAAGCTCCCAATGAACCATTGGAAAGTAAGGAAGCGATAATACAAACCAAAACAACAAATAATTCTGAAAACTGATTCCCTTGTAAAAAGGAAATTCCTTTACAATTCTGTCTTCAAGTGTCGTTTTATTTAAATGCTGACTAGTTTCAACACTCTCCGACACTATAACCATATCTTTAAAAATAATGGCGAGAATGAACAAATGGCTAACTATAGACTGAGCTTTATAAGCAGCAATTAGAAAATTATGACCAATTTTACGAAAACTCTGGCTTCTTCCCCTCTTTGAATATGGATTACTGTTATTCAAAGAAACAGAACGACCTGGTGAACAGTTAAGAACATCCTGAAGCGAGCTATCCCCCTTTATCTTCTCAAGTTCTTCTATCTTTTTCTTTGATCTCTCGGAAAGCCAAAAAGGGATATTCAGCAAAAAAGTAGCAGAATAAATTTGAACAAAAGATACCAGCTGTTTTGCACAATCACTACGACCAAAAGGTAAAACTTGACCTTTATATGACATCAAATCAGTAATTGCCAGTAAAACTGCGCTAAACTCTATGAAGTGCTCTACAGAATCAACGCTCTTTTTAACTTTTTTATTTCCATAATTCAACAAAAAATTTCTAGTAGCACAAAGCACATAATCAGCAGGCAGCAACACAAGAAACAGAGTCAATTGCCTTGCACCTTTCCCATTGTCACATTCAATGTCAACTCGATCTACTCTACTGAAAATATCAAGCCCCACTGCTAATAGGGCAGCGAATAAATCAGGATTTATTTCATAAAGGCATTGTAGAAAAGAGCGCTGACTTGAAGCCTCTTTTTTTAGTAGCAATGGTGTAGTTGTATCTTTTAGCATAAAAAGTTTCTTTAAATATTCCCAACATCATTCTAAGAGCATGACTCTTTTAAATTACATTATACCCTCATCCCAGCCCAAAGCTCCCATCATAGCATCAACAAACAACGAGACTTTATTCATATAAATCGTACTTGTAATCTTTTTCTGCCCTGCAAGTGGAATAAGCGTGTATGTGAGCGTATTTTGTTCCGCATTATACTTTGGATATTCTAATTCAAAATTATAAGCCACGCCTCGCGTTTTATCATGCAAGCCGCCTCGTAATGCGGCATTAGGCGCATCTTTTGCAAAGCTGTTTTTTCCTTTCACCCAGTCTTTAGCAAATTGCTGTATTGGCACCATGCCATCCACCCGTGAAGGCCTATCAGCAAAAAAAGAAACCTGTTTATCTGGATTAATTAAGGTTAACGTATAAGTGTTAGGCTTATGCTTATTTGGGCTTAAAATAGCTTTATTCGCAGCTAAAACAAATAACAAGCTAATACTATGTTGTTTTTTATGCGTCATCGGAAGGTTTTTTTGCCCTAACAGAGAACCCGCGTATACCGTAGTCACACAGCACAGCAGCAATACCATCATTAATTTTTTCATATCGCATCCCCTTAAGTAAAAAGCTTCACGCATCATAGCAAAAAAAAAGTAAAGAAACCTTAAGAAAGCTTAAGGTTGTGCCTGAATTTAAAGCAAAAAGACACTACTTAAGTAACTTAATTCGCAATTTAGATGTTTTATACGCCAGGATTTAAAGCAATGCAAGACCGACTTTTAATTTGATCGGCCTGATTTTGAACCGCAGTGTCTAGAGATTAGAAGCATTGCCTCACAGGCAGTTAAGTTCTTTGACGACTGGGGTACCGAAGCCAGAGAGTCCTTCTTGAGCAGGAGGCGACGCATTAAAAAGTCGGCTCAAACAGCTGCCCCGAGAATCAGAATCAGCATAATTATCATCTAATAATGAATCCACCAAACTACTAGAATTAGTGAGCACCCCCCCTCCATCAAGTGCTTCACTCCTCCTATGAACATTTTTCAAAAAGCGATTTTGGCGCAGTTAAAACGCGCTTAATATCCCCTTTCTGAGCATTGAGAAATAGTTGAAGGATTGGCATAACCAAAAGACCTATTATAGTCCCTTTTTTTTCAGTTGAAGAACTCGCTAATTTTTTTGGGTCAACAGTTGCTAAATAGACTTGGATAGCCAGCTCAAAAATAAAAGCCGCATTCGAAAGATCCCCTATACTAGCGAGAGATTTACCCCAACCACCAAAGAGCGTCCTCATTACCTCTTTTTTGTAAGTAAGTGCTTTATAGTCTGAATTGCTCCCCATACGATGCGTAGCGACGGCAGATAGAGCTGTCACAACAGTCATCGCCAGCATACTTAAAAACCACTGGCATTTAACATCAGCAGAGCCATCATAAGCTTTAACTACCCCCGTGAATGTATTACCTGCAGCTGCCAATGAGAGCAAATGATCCATAACAACCACTCCCTTGCTATTCATGTTAAAAAATGTTTCAGCTGCACTGATCGCGAAGCCCAAGAAAAGGCCTTCAGGGCCGGGAACTATACTAAGGTTTGTCGCTATTTGATTGAACTTACTCATCATATAAAGCCTAGGGTTTATCACCACTTCCTCCCCTTCTGCTAACTCTCCTGGCAAGGCTTCATTAGCTATTTCGACATCGCGACAAAGTACTACAAAAGCAAAAGCCAAAGCCAATGAAAGGGGAAGTATATAGACTAGATCCCCATGAAATTCCTTATGTATCACCACTTCATCTTGGTATAGCTTAGTTTCATTAGCCACCGATGAATTACCTTGATCTAATTCCATATCTTTGCTTTTAAGGATCATCAGTGCATTCGCAATTGTGTAAATTGAAAAAAAGACAGAAATTAACTTTTGAATATTTCCTCCTAAATTTGAAGAATCAAAATATTTGGACGAATTTTTCAGACTAGTTCCAGGCATTGATTATCTCCTTACTTAATTTAAATATGTATATCAAAGTCTAAACTATCAACAAACAAACTTACTGAATGCATGTTAATAACTTGGGTTATAGGCTTCTGCCCTTTTAGTGGTAATAATGTATAAGTGAAGCTGTTATCTTTCACATGATACGCCGGATCTTTTAATTCAAAATTGTAAGATGCTCCACGTGTATTATCATGCAATCCGCCTCTTAAGGCTGCATTAGGCGGGACACTAGCAAAACTATTCCTACCCTGCGACCAATCAGCAGCAAAATTTTTCAGTGGCATAGTACCGCTAATTCGGTAAGGTCTATCTGAAAAATAAGATACCTGAGCTGCGGGTTGTTTTAATAATAAAGTATAAGTACCAGGCTTAGCCTTATTCGGGCTCAGCGTTGCTTGTTCTGCTGTTTGCACAAACAACAACTCAACTGGCTTTTTCTTTGCTTTTTCAGCAGCCGATTTAGCTGATGCATTTGCACCAATTAAACACAAACTAGCCACAATTACTGATATCATTATTTTTTTCATATTTGCTCCTAAATGTCAGATATGATCAATATTAACACTAAAAATTGATGAGAACATTAAGAAACCTTAAGTTAAGTAAAAAAAACGGCAATTCCCATCAAACTAAAAATCAGGTAACCTACAACGACTTAAAAAAACAGAAATAACAAACGATTATGATCAATTTAACCCCGCTGCCAAAAAACTGTGAAGACCCTATTTATTGGTCCGGCTGCCACGGCAATAGCCCTTCCCTACTCATTAATCACATTGCTGAAAAGCAGCAGCAACATTTACTCATCATCACTGCCAATCTTCAGCAAGCCCATGAATTACAACAAAATTTACTTTTTTTCCAGAACACCTCTTACGACATAGCCCTTTTTCCAGATTGGGAAACACTGCCTTTTGATCGCTTTTCACCACATCCTGATATTATCTCGCAGCGTCTTTTACAACTGTATGAGCTCGCGCAAAAACAACAAGGCATCACTATTGCTGCCCTACCGACACTCATGCAACAGTTGCTGCCCACAAACTTCCTACACGCACATAGCCTTGTTTTTTCCAATAAACAATTGATAAATAGAGAAAAACTAAGCAAACAATTTGTTCAAGCCGGATACCGCTGTGTGGACCAAGTCTTTGAGCACGGTGAATTTAGTCTGCGCGGCGCTATTATTGATTTGTACCCAATGGGTAGCCCTCTGCCCTATCGCATTGAATTATTTGATAACGAAATAGAATCTATTCGTACTTTCGATCCTGATACCCAGCGCTCAATTGAAAAACAAGAAAAAATACGCCTGCTACCCGCCCATGAATTTCCAATGGATGAAAATGCCATTACCCGATTTCGTCAAGCTTGGCGCGAACAGTTTAGTGGCAACCCGATGGAATCTCCAATTTATGAGCATATCAGTCGCGGTGAAGTGCCTGCGGGCATTGAATATTATTTGGCGCTTTTTTATCCGTCATTATCCACTTTATTTGACTATCTCAATCAAGACAGCTGCATTATTAGCATCGGTGACATGCAACAAAGTGCTCAACACTTTTGGCAAGAGATAGAGCATCGTTACGAGCAACTTCGTTATGATCCTCAGTATCCATTATGCTCACCTACTACAGGCTTTATTCCCCCAAATGATTTTTTTGCTAAACTCAAAAAATTCAAACGAATTTCTATTGTGCAGCACCACAAACACGCACAAACACCGATTACAAATAGTATTCCACCTAAGCTCCTGGTTGATCATAAAAACAAACAGCCTTTAGCGGCATTAAAAAACTTTATTACTGAAAATCCACACCGAATTTTAATTTGTGCTGAAAGCCCAGGACGTAAAGAAACACTGGCCACTTTATTGCATGAGAACCAAATCGACTTTAGCAGCTGTGATAACTGGCATACTTTTTTAGAAAGCTCAACGCCTATTGGCCTAACCGTTGGCACATTAACTCGCGGTTTACAAATTGATAACCCACAAATTGCTGTCATTGCTGAAGCCCAGTTATTTGGTGAGCAAGTCGTGCAATTACGACGTCGTAAAAAACAAAGCATTGATCCCGAGCTTTTAGTCCGTAATTTGTGTGAGCTCAAACAAGGCGATGCTGTTGTGCACTTAGATCATGGTGTTGGCCGGTATCAAGGTCTTGAAACGATAACTCGACAAAATATTGCTGCCGAATACTTAACTCTACACTACGCGGATGATGCTAAAATTTTTGTGCCCGTTGGCGATCTACATTTAATTAGCCGATATGCCAGCGCAGAAAATCAAAACGTCATATTGAACAAGCTTGGCAGCAATAAATGGGAAAAAGCAAAAAAAGCCGGCGCTGATAGAGCTCGTGATGTTGCTGCAGAATTGCTTGCTATTTATGGCCAACGAGAAGCCACTAAGGCACAAGTTTTTACTTTACCCAATAAAGAATATGCTTTATTTACAAGCGCCTTTCCATTTGAAGAAACACCCGACCAGCAAGATGCCATTGACGCGGTTATTGATGATCTATGCAGTGCTAAGCACATGGACAGATTGGTTTGTGGCGATGTTGGTTTTGGTAAAACGGAAGTTGCTATGCGAGCAGCTTTTATTGCAGCCATGAATCATCAACAAACGGCCGTCTTAGTACCCACCACTTTATTAGCCACACAACATGGTAAAAACTTTCAAGACCGACTATCCGAATGGCCAATCAAAATTGCTGTCCTTTCTCGACTAAATACGAGCAAACAACAAACTAAAATTATTGAATCAATCAAAAGCGGTGACATTGATATTGTGATTGGCACCCATGCGTTATTACAAGATAAAATTCAATATAAAAAATTAGGGCTGCTTATTATTGATGAGGAACATCGATTTGGCGTCAAACAAAAAGAACGCATCAAAGCCATGCGCTCTGAAGTAAATATTTTAACGTTAACAGCCACACCGATTCCACGCACTATGAACATGGCAATGATTAGTCTGCGTGATTTATCTATTATTGCAACACCACCGGCTAAGCGACTATCGATTAAAACCTTTATACAAGAACATAATCATTCTTTAATTCGTGAGGCTGTTTTGCGTGAAATCATGCGTGGTGGCCAAGTTTACTTTTTACATAACTCTGTCAAAAGCATTAAACGCATGTGTGAGACACTGCAAGAAATTGTTCCTGAAGCCAAGGTGCAATTTGCTCATGGACAAATGACTAAAGTCCAACTTGAAAACACAATGGCAGATTTTTATCATGGCCGCTTTAATGTATTGGTCGCCACAACTATTATTGAATCTGGTATTGATATCCCAACCGCAAATACCATTATTATTGACCGCGCCGATCGATTTGGCTTAGCACAGCTGCATCAATTGCGTGGCCGGGTTGGCCGTTCCCATCATCAGGCCTATGCTTATTTACTGGTGCCTGATGTGCAAGCACTTAAAGGTGATAGCAAAAAACGCCTCGTGGCCATCACCGAACTTAAAGAACTCGGCGGTGGCTTTAATCTTGCCAGTCACGATATGGAAATTCGTGGTGCTGGCGAGCTTTTAGGTGAAGAACAAAGCGGTCAAATTCATACTATTGGCTTCACGCTCTATATGGACTTACTTGCCGAGGCTGTTGCCGCATTAAAAGCCGGCAAAGAGCCTAGCGCCACAGCAATTGCAAAGCAGGACATTACAGTTGAATTACCAATCCCTGCCCTAATTCCTGACAATCTTATGCCTGATGTAAGCGCACGCCTGGTGCTTTACAAACGCATCAGCAACTGCGACAGTCATGAAACACTGGATGACTTACAAAGTGAGCTCATTGACCGAATTGGTTTACTACCCGATGCTTGCAAAAACTTATTTACCCTGGCCAAATTAAAACTCCTAGCGAAAACATCAGGAATTGATGCTATTAAGGCCAACGCACAATTTGCTTATTTGCATATTGCGAAAAATCATCAGCTTAATATGCAAACACTTATCCAGCTTATCCAGCAAAGAAGCTCTCTCTACCAACTCCAAGGAGCAAATACGTTGCGCATTCGCCTAAATGAGCAAGAAAAGACATTAGCACAAGACTTGATCAGCCTAATCAACAAGCTAAGCATAAAGGAGTAAAAAAGTGCTCGCAAATATGCTGCGCTTTTAGCAAAGACATAGTACAATGCGAGGCAATAAACTTAGAGCTTCAGGTAAAAATATGCGTTACATCAAGACATTATTAATTTCACTCCTATTGAGCCTATCGATAACAGCCAATGCTGCCAGCCCCACTCAATATAAAATTGACGTTTTAATCTTCTCACAACTGTCCCAGCAAGGGCTGCTACAAGAAGATTGGCCTGCCATTAAAACTCCTCCAATCATTTCTAGCCGAGCAATCTACTTTGACACTCCCAGCAACGGCATAACTTATCACCTGCTTAGTAATCGTTACTTTTCAATGAACGGCATAGAAAAAAAATTAAAAAATAACCCTAACTATAATGTGATCATGCATTTTGTCTGGCAACAATCGAAAGTTAACCTTGCTAGAAAAAAAATATTTCGCATCATTGGTGGGCAAGCCTATGACAACCAAGGAAACCCTGCCAATGTGCAATTGCTTTCACCCAAACCTTCGACAATAAATCAATACGCCAACTGGCAAGTCAATGGCACTATTAGTATTTTTGTAAATCGCTATTTTAATATGGGTTTTAACCTTCAGTTTGCTGAGCCCACCCAATCATTAAAAAACATTTTACCTAGCTGGAACAACAATAATCAAAATGGTGATTTGAGTTATTTTAACTTCATCCAAAGTCGACGTTTTAAAAGCGGCGAGCTTAACTATATCGACTCGCCGTTGTTCGGTGTTTTAGTTAAGACAACGCCAACTAACTAACTTACTTCAAGCGCATAATTAGTCTGCTTTTTTATCGCCTTCACTAATAAAATTATCAACGCAGGAATCGTCATTAAAAACATACCTGACGAAAACAAAAACACATAATGACTGGAAGAGCCAACATCAATGTCCGCCGGTGGAAAAAACCCAACAACAAATACGATCAAGCAGCCGGCTAATCCAGATAACACGCTTAAAAACATACCTAGTTTTCCAAATATGATCACCTTTATCTTATCAAACCCAAACGTCAGCTTTAATGCAGCAAGAAACATAAGAATATACATCACCACATAAAGCTCTGTGCTCAAATCAAGCAATAACCAATATGACCCGTTAACACTTGGCAACAAGAAAAAAGCTAATAAAACAAAACTAACAACAACGGCTTGTAGCACTAATATTTTTACAGGCACCTGATGCTTATTTACGTCACCCAATGATTTTGGCAAGTAGCCATTTTTAGCCGCTTGAGACAAGCCTTCCGCGGGTGAAATCAACCAATTAACCATCGTGCCCAAACTACCAAACAACAACATAACACCCAAAACATCTTTCATCCATGGAATATGAAAACCAATAAAAATTGCGTTAAAAGCTTGAATGGTACCTGATACCAGTATTATTTTGTCATGAGGAACAACCATAGCAACACCCAAAGAACCGACGCCCATTGTAAAAGCAATCAATAATACTGTGTATATAATTGCTTTAGGAAAAATAGCTTGAGCATTATTAACCTTTTTCACATGCACTGTCGCAAGCTCCATCCCTAAAAAAGCAGTGATCACTGCAGTTAATGAGCCCCACGAATGGACACTGCTTAAGTTAGGCACGACGGCCTGGGTTGTTAAATGCATCGCTAATGGCTTGCCCATTGAAATCCATAACAAACTAAGAAATATCATCAAAAACATCGGCAATAACATCCCAATTGAGCTCGCCCAGGAAGCAATTTTTGCTGACTGTTTTATGCCTTTCAAATTAACTAATGTCATTACCCAAAAAGCAATTAAGCTCATGCTTACTAAAAAAACAACATGATGCGTTAATGCAGGATTAATCAAAAAAGCCACGGTTCCAATCAGTGTTGTTAAACAGGTTGGAAACCAAATCATAGTATTTATCCATTGAAACCAGACAATTAATAAACCAAAGTTATTGCCGAAGGCTTTTTTTCCCCAAGAATAGACACCACTGTCTTGACTGTATTGAGCGCATAATTCTGCTGAAACTAAGCCGGTGGGAAGCAAAAACAAAATACTTGCTATGATAAAAAAAAATATCAGCGATTGACCAAAAATAGCAATAGACGGCAAATTACTTACGCCATCAACGGCCCCGCTCATTAGCATGACTAGTCCAAAAACACTGATACTGACCTTTTTCATAATTTGCCTCCAAAAAAACAATTTGTCGTGCCAGTGTACTCAAGCTGAAAATAAAGTATAATGAATTATTATTCATAAATGATGAAAATAAATGAGTTTACTTGGACCACAACTTAACGCTTTCCTTGCAATCATCAAGCATAAAACCGTCCATCAGGCAGCAAAGGAAATTAATTTAACCCAGACCGCCGTCACACAGCGGATTCGCACCTTAGAAGGCCAATTGAAAACGACTCTTTTCATTCGCACCAAACGCGGCATGCAGCCAACTCATGAAGGACAAGCCCTACTACGCTATTGCCAAGCTGCAAAAGAATTAGAGGGCGAAGCTTTAGCTAATATTCAAGGGGCCGGCAAAGATACTGAAATTCAAATTGCGATTACCGCACCAAGCAGCCTGATGAACACAAGGATCATTCCGAGCTGCTTGCCAATAATGAGCGCCTTTCCCAACCTACTTGTCCATTTTCATGTTGATGATATTGAAAAAAGACTATCGACTCTGCGCTCTGGCAATGCTGATTTAGCCATTATTCAAAAAGAACAACTGACAAAAGAACTTCAATACAAAAACTTAAAACCTGAAAAATATTTACTGGTAGGAAGTTACCAGTGGCGAGGTCGGAAACTACAAAACATAATCAACAATGAACGCATTATTGATTTCGATCCATCGGATCAAATAACGTTCAATTATTTAAAAAGTCATAATCTACTAGATGGAATTAAAAAAAGCAGACATTTTGTCAACCGAACTGACAACATAGCTCTTTTAGTTGAAAATGGTTTAGGCTATACCACATTAACCAAAGAATTTGCAGCGCCTTATATTGCAAACAAACAGCTTAGCGTACTCAACAAAGGAAAAAGCTATCACAGCCATCCAGTACTAGCCTGGTATGATCGCCCTGAAGCACCGAAATATTTTTCAGCATTGGTTGAGGCAATTAATTAGCCTTTCAAGACTCGTGCTCTTTTGCCACATGATAGATACCTGGTGCATTACGCAGATATTCTTTATAGTCCATGCCAAAACCAAAGACATAATGATTACCAACATCAAGCCCGCTGAAATCAGCCTCTTGCAAGCCTTGCTCATCACGTACGCCGATTTTATCAACTAAGACGGCAGAATAAACTTTTTCAGCACCCTCAGCCTCACAGTAATCTAGAATACCTGCCAAAGTAATACCGCCATCGAGAATATCATCAATCACAACCACCACGCGATCTTTAATAGATGTTGATGGTTTTGCTTTCCAAAC
The DNA here is from genome assembly GCA_965242995.1 of Coxiellales bacterium. Lineage (GTDB taxonomy): Bacteria > Pseudomonadota > Gammaproteobacteria > CBDETP01 > CBDETP01 > CBDETP01. The sequence goes on along the minus strand of CBDETP010000024.1, from coordinate 31,413 downwards.
CAACTCACTACCGGTTAATTCTCCGCGATAACGCGTTGCATGCACATAATCAACCTCTAAAGGGAAATTCAATCGAGGCAACAGTTGTCCTAATGTCACCACACCACCGACCATCGTACATAAAAAAATAGGATTACTCTCAGCAATTTTCTCTGTAATACTTTTTGCCATTTTGTCTAAAGCAGCATCAACTTCTGCTTTGGAATACAAACACGTTGATTTAGCAAAAACGTCTTCAACGTCTTTAGGATTCTTGATCATTCTCTAATGCTCCTATTGAATTAATGCCCTCTGGCACTTGAATTGTTCGAGTTGGAAAGGCTATTTCTGCCCCATGGTTAGTAATAATTTCAATCATTTTCAAAAAAACATCTTGCTGTATAGCTTGGAATTTTACCCAATCTGTCGTTTTAGTAAAGGTATAAATAAAGAAATTTAACGATGATGGCCCAAACTCGAACAAATTAACCATAAGTGTTTGTCGTGTGTCTATTTCTGGATGATTACGAAGCATGTCTTCAATAGCACTTAATACTGTCTTCATTTTAGTGGCATCGTCATAGCGCAAACCAATGGTTGTTTTAATCCGTCGGTTTGACATTCTAGAGGGATTTTCTAAAGAAACTGTTGAAAAAATACCATTAGGCACATACAGCGGCCGCTTGTCGAAAGTTCTGATTCGAGTTAAGCGCCAACCAATGTGCTCAACCGTGCCCTCTATTTCTTTGTCCGGTGAGCGCACCCAATCGCCAACAGAAAAAGGGCGATCTAAGAAAATCATGAAGCCACTTAACAAGTTAGCTAAATTGTCTTTTGCTGCAAGACCCACTGCCAAAGTACCAATTCCACCAAAGGCCAATAGCGCTGAAATTTCAACGCCAATGGTTTGCAAGAAAATCAAAAAAGCGACCACAATGGCGGTGATGCGAATCAATTGAGAAAAAGCTCGCAAAGTCGTTTGTTTTTGTTTGTCCAACCTATCTTGCTTAACCAAATTGACCTCAACACTACTGATAAATCGCATCAAAAACCAAAACAAAAAGACAATAATCGCCAGCTGTCTTAGCATATTATACGACTTCACTAATTCTAAAATTTGAAAGCGCGCGCCCAGGGCTTCAAGAACTGAGAAAACAGCCAACACCCAAACCAACAGTAATATTGGGCTATAAATAGCCTGAACAAAAGCGACATGCCATGGCCGATGAGTAACATCCAAGCTAGGCTGCAGCCTTTTATATACAAGCTTTATCGCCCAGGTCATAGCAAGAGCGACTAACAAAACCACAGCTACACTCGCTAACCAACCATAACCCATCGCTGCTGCATATAATGTTTGCATTATTATTTTTCCTTTATTGTGGATTTCATGTATCGAGAAAAGACCGTATCTATGCGCTTATTGACATTAGCCTCAGCCTGATCTCGCAAACCTGCTAACACTTCGTTGGCTTTCACACGGTCATTACACACTAATAACATATCGCAGCCTGCATCCAGTGCTCGCTTTGCACGCTCTAAGAAGGAAGGATAAATTGCCGCACCCGCCATGGACAAATCATCGCTCAATATTAATCCTTCAAAGCCTAGTCGATCACGCAATATTGTCTTGAGCCAATAAGGTGAATAAGTGGCTGGCAGCTCGTCGACTTGAGGATAAACAATGTGAGCTGTCATGATTAAATCCAGCTTGGTAATCAACTCACGGTAAATAACTAAATCGCTATTTTCAATTTTCTGTAAAGAACGCTCATCTTGCGGTAAATGCAAATGACTATCGGCAACAACCGAGCCATGCCCCGGAAAGTGCTTGCCTGTTACCGGCATGCCTAAATCATGTAAAACATCAATTAGCACATTGGCCAAAGTAATGACTTGTTCTGGTGTTTTACCTAAACTGCGTTCGCCAATAATCTCACTAACGCCTTCATCTAAATCCAACACTGGAATAAATGAAGCATCCACTCCCACGGCTTTTAACTCATTAGCCAACACGGTGGTTATCTCTTTCAAACCTGTCGCAGCGGCATGCTTGTCTTTCCCATAAAGTTGCGTCCAGTGCTTCATTGCTGGCAGCTCAGTAAAGCCTTCTCTAAAACGCTGCACACGGCCACCTTCTTGATCAACAAAAATGGGCAAATTTGGGCGCACAGCATGCACAGCTGTCGTTAAATCTTTCACTTGAGCAGGGTCCTGATAATTACGTGCAAATAAAATAATTCCACCCAAAGCCGGATGTTGCAAAAAATCGAATTCTTCTGGTGTTAGCTGATAGCCTTCCAAGTCCGCAATGATCGGCCCTAAACTTTGCACTTAGCGCTCCTCTTTCTTTTTAATTGCTGGAAACGGGCTAATGTTGGATGACGTTAATGTGCGCTCTGCTTTTAATTTTGCAATGCCATCTTGCATCACTTCATCAATACGAATAATGGAATGCAATGGCACATAACTACGCTTTACATTCTTAAATTCAGAGCGTAGACGCTCTTCAGCCGGATCGATCAAAACCGCGTTGGAATCTGAAAAAACGATTTCCTCAATTTCAATAAAGCCCATCAAGGCACCTTCTGAGATGCTTTTTGCATAAATTTCATAAAACTTATCTTGGTGCTCGAAAATCACTCTGTATATAATCTGCTCTTGCTCTATCATTTTTTATCTACCTCTATTTCTTTTAAATAAACCAACTCTTCATCCGTTGATGCTCGCCCCAATATCTCATTCCGCTGAGGAAAACGGCCAAAACGTTCTATCGTAACATAGTGATGATTAGCAAAATTCAAAAAACTATCATATAGCCCTTTGGTCTCTGGCAATGCTAAGCCATCTAGCATTTGATACATCTGTAATGATTGCGCTTGATACTTGATATCCTCTGCATGCAATAATGGAAAATAATAAAATACCCGCTCAATCAAACTTAAATGACGATCTGCTTCATTATGAAGCCCACTGACGCAAAGCTGCAAAGCTCTGTCGTCATGAGCAAAAGCTTTTTCAGAATCTCGGTAAATATGCCGCGAGAATTGGTCAAATAATAAAATTAATGCAAGCTGACCATGTGGATCATCTTCCCATGACTTATAGTCACCATCGATAGCATTTTGTACATATTGCCCGAACTGTTGCTTAATTTCTTGATCAACTTCTGGTGTTTCACCAAACCAAATACGAGCGCGATTCTGCGTGGGAATTAAGGTCTCTTCAACACGACCAAACCAAAAGGCTAAAACTTGCTCCGCCGTTCGTTCCATACTACTCCTCTGTAATCAACACTTTATCACCCTTGTGGACTCGATCAAACAGATCGACGATATCCTCATTATGCATTCTAACACAGCCATGCGAGCCTGGTAGCCCCATTATGGATTGATCTGGTGTACCATGCAAATAAATATAACGAGAAAAAGTGTCGACCTCCCCACCCTGATTGACACCCGGCTCTAAGCCTGACAGCCAAAGGATACGCGTTAAGATCCAATCTCGATTAGGATATTGCTGTGCTAAAGTCTTGGAATATATTTCACCAGTTAATTCTCGGCCAACGAAAACACTACCCACTGTCACGCCCGCACCAATTTTCTGGTCGATAACATGCCACCCAAGGGGTGTGCACTCACTATTAATTCGCTCGCCGGCCCCGTTTTTTGCGGTGGAAATACTATAGTTACTAATGGACTGTCCCGAAGCATCAGTAACATCAAGCCGCTGCTTTGCTAAGGATATTTTAAGGTGTGATGCTGATGTTTCCATAACAAGCCTATTAAACTTAATCTTTATCTCATCATACATTAAGATTATGTAAAACCGGTATTACAATTTTTAATTTTTTTTAAAACCAATTATCTGCTAACAACTGCAAAAATAAAAACCGCATTCAAGCAAAAAAACCACCCAACCATCTTGGATATTATGTAAAATATAATTGATGAAAATACAAAAAAAAACGACATTTACATAAAAAAAAGACCCTTAGTAACAAAAAAATAAATTGATTCATTCTCATACAAACAAAATTGAGACTCAATGCCTCGAGCGTTATAATTTTTTCGCTTATGATTCAAGTAAGCAACTTAAACAATAAACTTCAATTAAGGATAATTTATGAAAAAATTAGCACTAGGCGCAGCGTTATTAGGAGGAGTGATTTTATCATCAGCAGCTATGGGCTCAGGTTTATTAATTAAAAATGGAACCAGCCTTCAATCAATTCCTGTAACATGTAATGGAACCGCCGGAATTCCTGTACCACCAAAACCGGGATTCGGGGCTCCATTACCTTGGGCAATTATTGAATCAATTTTAAAATCGTCCACAGGAACATGTCAATTTAACATAGCAGGAAAAGAGACCAAAGCGGTAATATCTATCAATGGTAACTCAGGGACAGTCAAACCAGACCTCACTACAATCCCTAAAGGCTATGGTATTGTTTTAGATCCAGCTTCAGGTACAGGCCCTCTTATCACAGCGACAATTACTGGACCATAAAGAAAAAAAATGTGCTAGCCTACTCATATGGCTAGCACATTTCTCCCTTACAGCAACATCAAAAAGTAAAGCTATACTGTAGCCCAAACACATTCACATTAGATTTTACAGAACCCTTGGAGGTAATAGAGATGGAGCTTGGCGGATTTGTTGTTGGCCCACTATTGTCAATTTTCGCCGTCTTAACAAAAAAATGAGTAAAGCCTATATCAACAGCACTATGCTTGGACACATCAAAATGCCCTCCTAAGGCCAAAGCAAACTTATCAGCACCCGGCATGCGCACATCTCGATCTGTATTATTGGTTGGCGTTTGATCATAGCCTGCCCCAAAACGCAACAGCATTTTTTTCGTAACGCGATAGTTCGCTCCCAAAGCAAAATTAAAACTGTTGTGGTAATTTGTAGGGATAGTTACATCTATTCTTTTGTTTGCAACGAAAGGGATAGGGTTTGGCGCTCCACGCAAGGTTATTTCTTTCATCACATCCCACTGCGTATAAAAAACACTTGCCATCAGCGCTAAGGATTGATTAACGTCATGATAAAGACTCATTGTTGTTGTTGCGGGTATTTTCAGCTCCCCATTGATAGTAGCGACAGTAGGGTCTGACGAGTTAGCCTGCAGCTTCGACGTTCCCTTTGCCTTATAATCAATAGCTGAGCGATAACTTAGCCCCATTCTTGTCGTAGGAGAAAATGAAATGAGCGTGCCTATATTCCAGCCATAACCCCAAGCAGAGAGGTGATTTTCATCGTCATAAGTTCCCAAAAGTAGACTATCAAAATCCGCACTGGCATGTTGTGCATTAAAGCCCGCACCAATTGAAAGGTGACTATTTATTTTGAAAGCTAAACTAGGGTTCAAATTAATCGTTAATAATTTTGTTTTAGTGGCAGCGTCTTTGATGGGATTGGCCCCATTATCTATTTGAGGCGCATTAGAGTAGTCACTGGTTAAACCAAATGGCGTAGTGACACTAAAGCCAAAAGCCACTCTGCTGCCTAGCGGGATAACAAGGTGCAAATTCGGCACAAAATTATCGGTTCCACCATCAACTTCACCAGTTGCTTGGGTCATAACTTTCCCATTAAAGCGCAAACTTGTAGGAATATATACCACCCCAGCAGAGACTTGCGCATGTTTTAAGCGAGTCATACCAGCCGGGTTATAAAAATCCGTGCTAGCATCATTAGCAATTGCAGCAGCTCCTGCGTGATAATTTCCTGTCCCTGCTGCAGATTGCTCCCACAATTGAAAGCCCCCGGCAAAGCTATTTGCAGTTACTCCAAGCAAAATACTGGTTAAAGCTATTTTTTTTATGACACCCATAGAACAATCAGCACTCACAATGCGACTCCTTTAAGATAAAAAATACGGAAAAGATAAAGAACTCTAATTGATTATCCAATTTTTTTCCAGGGAAAACCGATTTACGGTGTTTTTTCGAGTAGAAAAAAATCAAAAAAAATAAAAAGTAAAAAAAACTCTAAGCAAGCTTACCTTGGGTGATCTGTAAAACCCGATCCATTTGTTTGGCCATGTCATTATTATGAGTCACGATAATAAAACTGGTTTGCAAATCCTGGCTCAGCTCTGACATCAATGCAAAGACTTGCTCTGCATTTTTTTGATCTAAATTACCGGTTGGCTCATCGGCTAAAACGCATTTAGGATTAGTCACCAGTGCTCTAGCAATAGCAATTCGTTGGCGCTCACCACCAGACAACTCACCCACTCGATGCGTCATTCTATTTGCCAAACCCACCCGCTCTATTATTGCCGATGCCCGCTCCTTGGCCTTTTTATCAGACACCCCCTGCAGGTATAACGGCATACAAACATTTTCTAAGGCATCAAACTCTGGCAGCAAATGATGAAACTGATAAACAAAACCCAGCATCTCATTACGCAAACGACTTTTTGCCGCCTCTCTCATACTGCTGATGTTTTTATCTTGCCAAAACACCTGCCCTGTTGAGGGATTTTCCAAGCCACCCAGTAAGTGCAACAGCGTGCTTTTACCAGACCCCGAAGCTCCAACAATGGCTAGATGCTCTTTTGCCGCCACAGAAAATGAAATACTTTCTAGCACACACAACTCGCCTTCCCCTTCGCGAAAGGTTTTACTTAAATTTTCACAACGTAAAACTGGCAATACTTCACTCATAGCGCAATGCCTCCGCAGGTTGTGTGCGTGATGCCGTCCAAGCCGGATAAATCGTCGCCAGCAAACTAAGTAAAAATGCGATCGCAGCAACTTCTACCACATCACTTGTTTGCAGCTGTGAGGGCAAAAAATCCACCCAAAAAATAGTTTTATTGATTAACTGCACGTGAAAAACTTGTTGTATCCAGTTCACCACACTGGTCACATTTAGCGATAAAATAATCCCTGCTATTACACCAAGGAGCGTTCCTAAAGTACCAACTAATAAGCCCACCACCAAGAACGTCCGCATAATCCAGCCCGGCGTTGCACCCAATGTTCGCAAAATAGCAATGTCTGCTCGCTTGTCATTTACCAGCATCACCATGGTTGATACTAGGTTGAAAGTCGCCACGCCAATAATTAGTAACAACACCAAAAACATCATGGTTTTTTCCATTTGCACCGCTTTGAAGAAATCGCCGCCAATGATTGTCCAATTGCTGATTAAATATTCTGGCGGCAATATTTTCTGTAGCTCTAGTGTTACCCAAGGTGCATTGTATGCATCATCCAATTTAATATGCAGGCCTCGAGAAGATTTACCCGGCAAAAACATTTTCTGGCCGTCCTGCAAATTCACATAACCAAATGCCGTTGTAAAACCAAAACCACCACCAGCATGAAAAATACCACTTACATGAAATTGACGGAAACGCGGCAGCATACCTACCGGAGTAATATTGGCTTGGGGTGTTAACAAAACAACAGAGTCCCCCACCGTCACACCTAATCGATTTGCTAAATCTTGACCTAAAATAATATTAAACTTGCCCGGTTGTAGTGAGGATAATTTCCCCGCCACTAAACTGCCGCCAAGGTCGGAGACCTTAGGCTCCTGCTTCGGGTCAACACCAACCACAATCGCGCCACTCACCTGCCCCTGAAAGGTCAGCATGGCATTGCCATTTACAAAGGGGGCTGATGCAACAACGTGCTTCACTTTGGCTACGTGGCTGGCCAGGCTTTTCCAGTTACCTGTCATATCACCCATCGTAGATACCGTAACCTGTGGTGCTAACTTGAAAAATTGGCTTTTAATTTGATCATCAAAACCATTCATCACTGACAATACGGTAATAAGCACCATCACACCAAGCGCAATGCCCAGCATGGAAGCAAGAGATATAAATGAAATAAAACCGGTTCGTTTTTTTGCTCGGGTATAACGCAAACCGACAAAAAGTGCCAATGGCTTAATCATAAAAAACACACTTCACTAGTAATCAACAAGATAGCCATAGTGTCTAAGACTGAGCCGATAATTGCAAGCAATGAAAAGATTTATAAAAAATGGTGCCCAGGGCCGGAATCGAACCGGCACGGGATTTAACTCCCGAGGGATTTTAAGTCCCTTGCGTCTACCAATTTCGCCACCTGGGCGCGCCAATTTTTAAAACTAGGCTGGGGTCGGAATCGAACCGGCGTCCACGGCTTTGCAGGCCGCTGCATAACCACTCTGCCACCCAGCCATACAATAATAACCATGGCTATTATGGAGTTGGAGCGGGAAACGAGGATCGAACTCGCGACCCCAACCTTGGCAAGGTTGTGCTCTACCGCTGAGCTATTCCCGCATCAACTAGAACGGCTATTATTACTACTCTTCGGCTAAAGTCAAGTCCAACCACGCAGCTTTTAAGTACATCACCATTGACCACAGCGTTAATGCTGCTGCCACAAAGAGCATAAACAGCCCTAGCAGAGCAATCCAGCGAGGTGAGTGCACTCCAGGCCAGAGCAGCAAAAAGATCGCAACCATCTGTAAAGTGGTTTTAATTTTAGCAACTAAAGAAACTGCCACACTGGTTCGCTTACCAATTTCTGCCATCCATTCACGCAATGCAGAAATAACAATTTCTCGACAAATAATAACCGCAGCTGGCAGTGCCAATAAAGTGAAGGGGGTATTGGCCATAATCATAACCAAGGAGACACAAACCAGCAATTTATCCGTTACTGGATCCAAAAAAGCACCAAACCGCGTAGTGAGTGATAAGCTTCGTGCCAAATAACCATCAAGCCAATCCGTCAAAGCAGCTAGCGCAAAAACAATGGCTGCTGCAGGATGAGCCCAACTCACAGGCAAAAAATAAAATAAAGCAACAAAGGGAATTGCAGCGAGACGAATTAAGGTTACGATGGTGGCAATATTTAAATATTTAGGCATATGTTAGGTTCCTTCCAAACTATAAGCGTGCATACTATCAGATCTGTTTTGCTGGTGTAATCTTTTACTAAAAAATATCTTATCAAACGAAAAAAAACCAATAATTTCATAACTAATTATGAATACTCTCATGTATCACCTTAGCTAAAGTATTATTAATACCTGATACTTTTGCAATTTCATCGATAGAGGCATTCATCAATCCTTTTAACCCACCAAAGTAAGTCAATAATTCTTTTCGTTTTTTAGGCCCAACTCCTGGGATATCTTGCAATACTGATTGTTGTCGTTTTTTATCACGCCGAGCCCTATGCCCTGTGATTGCAAAACGATGCGCCTCGTCACGAATTTTTTGCAATAACAAAAATTCTGGGCCATCCATCGCCAGCTGTATTGATTTTCTCTTATGAGCTAAATACAACGTTTCTAACCCGGATTTTCTACCAGGCCCTTTAGCAATCCCAATAACAATGAGGCCCGTAATTTGCAACTCCTCTAACGCATACATTACTCGACTCAGCTGCCCCTTGCCGCCATCAACTAATAGCACATCCGGCATCATTGCTTGATTTTCCTTCCAGGCAGAAAATTGCCGGGTAATCACCTGCTCCATTGCTGCGTAATCATCGCCACCGGTAATTCCCTCAATGTTAAAACGACGGTACTCAGAACGGATAAAACCTTCGGGGCCACACACCACACAAGCGCCCACGGTTAATTCACCCTGTGTGTGACTAATGTCATAGCAAGCAACTTTTTCAATCTCTGACTCTCCACTCACACACGCTGACAATGCTGAAAACTGCTGCATAAGGCCTGCTTTTTCTAAAAGACGAGCTGAAAGTGCATGCTCTGCCGTTTGAACTGCGACCGTTTGCCATTTTTTGATAACCCCTTTCCCTGCCTGGCAGAGGCGGATTTTTTTAGACAACACTTGCTGCAAGGACTGTTGAAGTGACTGGCGATCCTGCAATGGCTGCTTAAGATAAATTCGCTGCGGCAATGCATGCCGTCGCCGATCATTTAAATAATATTGCGCAACAATGCTGGTTAGTATCTCTTCATGATTGGTTTCAGCCGGTATTTTTATATGAAAAATCTGATCTCCAATTAGCTGCCCACCACGGACAAACAACATCGCGAGCACAGCACTGCCCTGTTTGAACTCCAAAGCCAAGATATCTAAATCATGCACTTTTCCCAAACTGGCTTGCTGTAAATGAATCTCACGTAGCTTTGCTATTTGATCTCGCATGACAGCTGCTTTTTCATACTGTAAATTTTCTGCAGCATCATCCATTTGCTCACTTAATTTTGTAATAATATCATCGCAGTGGCCGGTTAAAAAAAGTTCTGTACAGCTGACCTGCTCTTGGTAGTCCTCTTTTGAAACATAATTGACACAAGGGGCGGTACAACGATCAATTTGATATTGCAAGCAAGGTCTTGAGCGGTTGGCAAAAAAATTATCTGAACACTGCCTGATTTTAAATAATTTCTGCAGCATGGCTAAAGTCTCTCGGACAGATTTAACGTTGGGGTATGGACCAAAATATCGGCCCGGTTTAGATTGCGAGCCCCGATACAAATCCAGACTAGGGAACTTGTGATTAGTGTTTAGATACAAAAAAGGAAACGACTTATCATCCTTAAGTAAAACATTATATTTAGGCTTTAATTTCTTGATTAAATTAGCTTCAAGCAGCAAGGCCTGCGCTTCAGTCTCGGTGATAATTACGCGAATATCAACAACCTGAGGCATCATCACCTGAATTTTTGCAACGGTTGTATTTTTTTGGAAATAACTGCTTAAGCGATTTTTTAAGTTTTTCGCTTTGCCAACATAAATCACTTGATCAGCAGAATTAATAAACTGATAAACACCAGGCTTAACCGCCATACTTGAAATTTTAGCATGACATGGATGTGACATAACCAGGCCTATAATAAAAACAAATAATTAAACTTAAATATTATAGTTCTTCATTGGATTGAGTTTCAACAATGCCATTGCGAATTGCTAATAGTGTTAGCTCAACATCATTATTCACATTTAACTTTTCAAAAATACGATATCGATAACTATTCACCGTTTTGGGGCTCAAGCACAGCTTATCTGCAATATCTTGTACTTTCGTGCCACTGGTAATCATTAACATCACCTGCAACTCACGTTCTGACAAATCTTCAAAAGGTGATTCATGTGCATCACTAACGTGCTTAAAGGCTAAGTTGCTAGCAACCTCAGGGGTAATGTATCGTTGGCCAGCATGAACCGCTCTAATCGCATGTACCATTTCTTTTTGTGATGCATCTTTAGTCAAGTAACCAGCTGCACCAACTTGCAACAACCTTGATGGAAAAACATCATTTGTGCAAATAGTTACAACAAGAACCTTAAGGTCTGGATCAAGTCTTAAAAGACGTCTTGTGGCCTCATAACCACCAACACCAGGCATTTTTACATCCATTAACACCACATGCGGCTTTAGTTCACGGCTGATGTTCAATGCTTCTTCACCAGATGAAGCCTCACCGACCACTTTGATACCAGAAACATCTTCTAGCATTCGCTTAATACCGGTCCTGACTAATTGGTGATCATCCACAAGCACAACATTGATCATATCTAGCGTCTCCTTGCTAAAAAGTATTTCTACAAAATTCCAGTTCAAAAAAAGTCGATGGCGGAGAGACAGGGATTCGAACCCTGGGAGGGGATGAACCCTCAACGGTTTTCAAGACCGCCGCTTTCGACCACTCAGCCACCTCTCCAAAACATTCGCAACACTTTAGCATTAAATATTCCTATTAAACAATCATAAACTTAGAAAAAAACAGTAAATCATCAAATTTTAAACGGGGCTGGGCTTTACTCTGGTTTTTTGCTAGAATAAGCGCTTAGCATTTTTACCAAAATAAAACAAAAAGGAAGCATTATGGCTAGAATTCAAACAACCGTTGCCGGCGCTGCGAGAGAATCTGCGCTAGCTGTCAATAAAGTATTACGCAACACCTACTTACTTCTTAGCGCAACACTATTATTCAGTGGTGCTACGGCCTACTACTCAATGATCAGCGGCGTTCAATTAAGCATTGTTGTATTGCTTGTTGGTATGTTCGGCCTTTATTTTTTAACCATGTCTTTACGTAATAGCGCCTGGGGACTCGTTGCCATTTTTGCCTACACGGGCTTTATGGGCTTTACACTCGGACCTGTTCTAAACATGTATATTCATCAATTTAGCAATGGTCCACAACTGGTAATGACTTCATTAGCAACAACCGGGCTTATCTTTTTCGGCCTTTCTGCATACACTCTAATTTCCCGTAAAGACTTTAGCTACATGGGCGGTTTTTTAGCGGTTGCTATACTATCAGCTTTTGTACTTGGCCTATTTGGCATGTTTTTCCACTGGCCTTTATTGCAGCTTGTTATCAGCGGTGCCTTTGCTGTTATCTCATCGGCCTATATTTTATTTACCACTAGCTCAATTATTAATGGCGGTGAGCGCAACTACATCAGTGCGACAATTTCACTTTACATTGCCATATTTAACTTATTTGTCAGCTTGCTGCGCATCCTTTCAGCATTTACTGGCGGAAGCAGAAACTAGCAATAAAAACAATAGTTTACATAAAAAAGCGCTTGCAATAATCAAGCGTTTTTTTTATTTAAATCCATGTTAATCAATGGGTTACAAGATAATAAGAGTAAATAGCTGTACATTTAAGCTTTAATGTACTAAAACTTTGACAAAAGCGCCCATATGTTATATAGTATTACTATGTTGTTGAGACAAAACAACACCTCTCAACCCCCCTCTACAAACAATCATTAATCCACGAAAACCTATTGGAGACATATATGAAAAACATAACTAAAGCTTTGATTATTTCATCAATATTACCTGTTATTTCTTTATTAGCGCCTCACGCACAAGCTGCTTCAGTTGGTTCAGTGGACCAAAATGTTGCTGATTACCATAACCTACAAGGCTTAAGTCCTAAAGCATTGAAGCTAGGTTTAGAGGCTTACAGCTTTGCTGAGAAAAAAAACAAGGTTAAAAAACCATTATTGGCAATTGCTGACTACACCCAGCCATCTGATGAAAAAAGACTATATATCATGGATTTAAGAAAAAAAGAGGTGGTTAACAAAGTGCGCGTAGCTCACGGTATGAACAGTGGTAACCGTTATGCAACCCAATTCTCAAATAGTCCTGAAAGTCATGAAACAAGCCTAGGTGTTTATACTACTGACATCACTTACAGTGGAAAGCACGGTGTATCTCTTAGAATCAATGGCTTAGAAAAATCTAACAGCAACGCTTACTCTCGCTCTGTTGTCATGCATAGCGCACCTTACATGACAGATGCCTTTGTTCTAGCGCATAACAAGGCAGGTCGTAGCTGGGGTTGTTTTGCAATGAGCCCGGCGGTTGCTCCAAAAGTAATTAATCAGCTTAAAGGCGGTAGTGTGATCTTCGCTTATGCAAAAGCAGAACAAAACGATTCTAACTTGGTGGCTAGTTAATCTACCCCCCTCCCTTCAAAAACCTAACTACCTAACAGGATAAAATCTCAATGACAGTTACTAATAAAATTTATATTGCCATAGCAACCGCACTAATGCTCATAAGCAGTAGCGCTTTGGCCAGCAATAATAACTCATTGCAGATTGATTTAAACCCTGCACATTATCAGCAGCTGGCTGGTTTAAGTCCTCATGTACTGCAACTGGGATTGAAGGGTGAAAAATACGCCCTAACCAAGCACCCAAGTCTTGTAAAGAAGCCTTACCTTGCGGTTGTTAACTACACGAAAAACTCAATGCAACCCCGCCTTTGGGTATTTAATCTAAAAACCCACGAGCTCGTTAAAAAAGTTATGGTGGCTCACGGTGTAAATAGTGGTAATGCTTATGGTGAATACTTTTCAAACAAAATGGGCAGTGGCCAGTCCTCTTTAGGAGTAATTGTTACTGGTAACACTTACTATGGTGAATATGGTTACTCATTAAAACTGCATGGCCTAGAAAGCGGTATTAACGATAATATTTTTGCCCGACACATTGTAATGCACCAAGCTCCTTATGTAACGCCATTGCAAGCACAGATTCATCATGAAGCAGGAAAAACACACGGGTGTTTAGGGTTAAACCCCGCCGAAGCTAAATCAATGGTTAATTTATTGAAGAATGGCAGTGTTATTTTCTCTTATGGCAAGCCAGAGAAAAAAGACAGCAATTTAATTTAAAAACAAATAACAGTTCCCTCCCTCGGAAGCGTCATGCTAAACAGTATGACGCTTTTTTTAATCATCACGTATTGTGCTGAGCTCAAGTCTCGGTTACTCTTAAGCGATGAATAAACCAGCCAACACAGCCCCAATCAAGCGAATCGGACTTTTACGACTTTCCGCCTTAGGTGATTTAATTTGCGTCATTCCACTGCTGCGCACATTGCAAAAAACATACCCAGATGCCCAAATCACCTGGATCACCTCATCACTTGGTGCGGCCTTACTTAAACCCTTAGACAATGTTCGCCTCGTTATTGTACCCAAACCAAAATCTTTGAAAAAATGGTGGCAGGCTAAGAAAATTCTACAGCACGAACAATTTGACGTACTACTAGTCTTACAAGCAAGTTTGTCAGCCAATTTACTCTGCCCATTAATCAACGCACCTCGAAAAATTGGTTTTGATACCACTCGTGGTCGCGAAGGACATAATTGGTTCATTACTGAGTCCATTGATTATGCCGATGAACACTTCATTGATGCCTACATGCGTTTTGCTAAGCAGCTAGACACAAATATCACACCAACAATCACCTGGGACATTCCAATTGACCCAAGCGATAGCGCATGGGCAAAAGAACAATTAAAAGACTACCCACGCTGGCTAGCCATCAACTTAATCGCTAGTAAGCAGGAGCGCTGCTGGTCCAGCGAGCGCCATATACATATTATTAATTACTGCCATAAAAAAGGAATTGGGGTTGTGCTTATTGGCAGCAATAGTCAACGAGAAAACATTCTGAGCACGGAAGTGGCTAAGCGATGTCAAATAGCACCTCTTAACTTATGCGGCAAAACCAACTTGCAGCAACTCATCGCTCTTATCAGCCAAGTTGATGCTCTACTAGCACCTGACACTGGACCCGTGCACATTGCTCGCGCGGTTAGCACAACCGTCATCGGTCTATATGCCGTGGCCACACCGGCACTCACTGGGCCTTATCAGCAGCAACAATATTGCATTGACCGCTACCCAGATGCGCTTGCGCAATATTTATCGAAGAAAAAAACGACACATTTTCATACGCGCGTACACGACCCTCGCGCCATGCGATTAATCAGCACCGATGATGTGATTGCTAAAATTAATCAAGTGTTTCCACTAGATTGACATCTGCATTGGCTCACCCTCAGTTAGAGACCAAACAAGAGTGCGGATAACATTTGAAACATTAAGCAGAACAGCTCAAAATAGCCAGCCTCCATGGAAAGAGCTAAATTTCATTGAGGACTTCAAAACCAAGGGGCCTATTTTTAATTTAGTTTTGAATTGAATTTAAACCGAGAAAATTAACTAAAAACCCCCTACCGCCAGTATTATAGAATACTGGAGATAGTGAGAAGGATGTTAGTGCCTTAGCTAAATGACTATTACCTTCCTGGAGCTGGAGCTGCTGGTTCTGGTGCTGCTGCTATGTCTGCTTCTGGCCTTGCTGCACGAAAGGTAGCGCTCTTACGAAAACTTGAAGCTTTTTTTGCGATGGCGTCATATTCTGCAGCTGTTTCCAAATGCTGCTCTTCAAATTCAAAACCAACAATTTTACCATCAACTTCAGTGAAAAAAACCCTCCCCCCCACTTCAGTGGAACCAACATAAGCTTCCCAAAGATTATCACTACGCCCCACCATTTTTTTAAAGTTACTCAGTGATGACAGCATAGCTAAAACCCTATCGGGCTTGCCGAAAAACTTTTTACACAACTCACCAAAAACAGCATTAGTTAAAAGAAATTTTTTGTCTCCAACCAAGAACCTTACTCGATCACTATCAAAACTCAGAATTTTTCTAATAGCCTTAATTAATTCATCTTTTTTAGAAACATACATGACATTAATAATTTCTTGTAATTCTCCCTGATTTATTTCTTCATTTTCACGAACTTTGTAAATCAATGAATAATTATAATATTCAGGCAAAGCCCTAACTCTTTCATGTATAGCATCAGGATTTAAATCCTCATCATCGATACGAACATCTTCAGCTGATAAACTTTTAAACGCCTCAATCTTTTCTTCTCGGTCGTCAACTGCTTCCCCACTAAAATAATGCTCAAATGAATCTATAATAGTTAGATTTAAGACATTAGTACCTGTATCCAGCTTACGCAAATCCTTTATATATTCTAAAAGGTCTGCAACAATCCCCTCCATTCCCCCTGGCTTTGTTGCCAATGAAGCTTTAAAAAAAGCAGAGGTTTGTTGAACCTCAACTGGTATCATTGACTTAGGCTCGGGCTCCATTGACTCAGACTCAGGCTCGGGCTCGGGCTCCACCACTGGAGATGACTGCACTGATAAGTCTGTATCTGATGCTGCGTCTGCTGCTGCGTCTACCTCTCTGCTTTCGAGCTGTGATCCCCCACCTGCATTCATTGGGTTCACCTTCTGTTCATATTCAGGCAAATCCAGCAACTGCAAGACAAGTTCTTGATAAAAACTAGCAGGATCTTTAAATTGTTCTACAGCCGCAGAAATACAATCAATAATTGCCTCATGCTTTTTTAATTTTTCTTTGACACCTTCGAAAAGCTTACGTTTTTTCTCTGAAGATGCTCCGCTAAACTTCATCAAAACACTAAATAAATCAGGAAAATCCTTAAATTCTTTTCCCATCAGGGTTTTAATCCATCCCTTACAAACACCAATATCTCCGTTAGACTGGTGTAACTCATAAACAAATTTTACTTTTGGATTTTTACGTAAGAATTCCGGAAGGGCTTTAAGATCTTTAAATTTACCTTTTCCTGCACAAATTATAGTATTCTTAATAACTTCTGTTTCAAAATTACCATCAGATATTAATATATTTATAAATTCTGAAGGAAGTTTTCTCAAACCCAAAAGCTCAGAAACACCTTCAGCTGATAATAATTTGTCCTTAACGGCTTGAATTACACTATCATATTGCAGCAACGCTTCAGGCAAGCTGGCGAGAAAATCTGACAGCATTCGACCACCCATCTTTTTAATTAGAAAAACAATAAGTAGTGGACGGATATCTCCACGTACAGCTCTGCTAATCCACGCTTGCTCTAGCTTCTCTTTTAATCCTTTAGCCTTGACATTCAACATTGTATTCTTCGCAACTTCTGCGTTAAAATCATAATCAGATCTTAATAGATTTATCCATATTTTAGGTCCCTCAAACCTCCCATTAAGACTCACCAAAACAGTATCAATTTCTTTCAAATATTGATAAGCCTCCTTAGCAATTTGCAAAGGTTTTGGCTTCTCTTGGTCTGATCCTTTTCCTGAATTTCCTTCACTAGAACCTGCTATTGTGTCTAGTTCTGGCTCTGGTTCTAGTTCTGCTGCTGGGCCTAATATTGATGCAATACAACCTTCTGCTTTTCCTGCTAACTCATTAAATGATTCCTCTAATGCTTTTTCTGCTGATATTCTCTTTTCTTCTCTCTTTTCTTCTGCTGATATTCTCTTTTTTTCTGCTGTTATTCTCTTTTTTTCTGCTGATATTATCTCTTTTTCTGCTGATATTATCTCTTTTTCTGCTGATATTCTCTTTTCTTCTGCTTTCTTTGCTTCCAAAACCTTAACAACCGCTGCATGACTCTTGTCTTCTGCCAAGTCTAAAGGCGTTCTGCCATCCTTATCTGCTTTATCTACCGCAGCTCCACCAGCTAATAAAAGCTCAACAACCTCTGCATGACCCTTGTCTGCTGCCCAGTGTAAAGCCGTTTGGCCATATTTAAATGCTCTATTTGGATTAGCCTCTTTTTCTAATAAAGCTGTAACAACCGCTGCATGACCATTGCGTGCTGCCACGAGTAAAGCCGTGTTGCCATGTTGATTTGTTGCCTCTGGATTAGCCCCTTTTTCTAATAAAGCTGCAACAACCGCTGCATGATCCTTGTATGCTGCACAGATCAAAGCCGTGCTGCCACCGTCATTTGTTGCCTCTGAATTAGCCCTTTTTTCTAATAAAGCTGTAACAATCTCCAAATGACCATTGTCTGCTGCAAGGTGCAAAGCCGTGTTGCCCGTGTTACTTTTTGTCTTTAGATCAGCCCCTGCATGCAATAAAGCTGTAACAACCGCTGCATGACCCTTGTCTGCTGCAAGGTGCAAAGCCGTGTCGCCATGTTGATTTGATGCCTTTAGATCAGCCCCTGCATGCAATAAAGCTGTAACAACCGCTGCATGACCCTTGTCTGCTGCAAGGTGCAAAGCCGTGTCGCCATGTTGATTTGGTGTTTTTGGATCAGCCCTTTTTTCTAATAAAGCTGTAACAACCGCTGCATTACCCGTGGCTGCTGCAAGGTGCAAAGCCGTGTCGCCATGTTGATTTGGTGTATTTGGATTAGCCACTTTTTCTAATAAAACTGTAACAACCGCTGCATGACCCTTGCCTGCTGCCCAGTGTAAAGCCGTGTCGCGAAACTCAGCTGCTATCTTTTCTGTTTGTGCTTTCTTTTCTAGTGATACTGTTGCTGCTACTGCTACTGCTAGTCCTAAGAATAATGCTAGGGGCAATGGTACTGCTAGTGCTGATGCAAATGCTGCTGCTGCTAATGCTATCCCTAATGGTGCTGCAAATGCTGCTGCTTCTGCTTTCTTTTCTGCTGATGCTGATACTGTTGCTGCTAATGCTATCACTACTGATGCTGCTAGTAATAGCACTGGTACTGCTAGTGCTGCTGCTTCGTTATTTCCTTCTTTTGCAGCTGTTATTGAATTTTCATATGGCTTTGGCATTAGTTCTCTCCTAAATAGTAGTATTTGTTTTATGTTTCAGTACTTTTTGAGGCATCCACCATCAACAATGAATGGGTGACACCTTTGAATACGGTAGAGATTATACAACACCAATATTAAGGAAATATTAAAAGATCAAAAAAAGTAAAAATAATTTTCAAGTGCTTGATTTATAGTGAATAAAAGTTTGATTAAAACCGAGTTTTCAATGCAAAAGTCAGCAAATAGCCCATCCATGGCCTGTTTTGCGTTTAAAATGGTTAAAAATCAGCTCTTAGGTATTCGTTGCGACAAACACCGGCACAGAAAAAAGTCGAGCAAAAAGACGCTTGACTTTTTGTAGCTGAAAAGCGGAATTCAGCCCTATTCTGATTGGCCAAAATAATCAGCAATTTTCAGCAATTTAAGACCTCATTTCATACTGCCTCATGGGCATAGCATCGATGATTTTAAATACCTTCTGCGGTGAAATAGGCTTACCTTGATATTTAATTTGACTGTCTTTACCTATTAAAGTGATAGTCACTGTCTCTTTAGTGGAGTGCGTTAGTGGCATTTTCAAAAAAATTCGCTCTCGCGTTTTAGGAAATATTTGCTGATAACGATTTTTGTCTTGCACAAAAATAATTAGATCCCGCTCAGTAAGTTTATTTTTCACCTGCTGGCTTATTAGCAATTTCCACTGGGCATGGTAAGGATTAAGCTCGGCAGCCGGCAACAAAACAATGCGCTGCTTCGAGCTCAAATCCCTTAAGGATAAATCTTTTGCAAACACCATTGCCGGCAGTAATAGCAACAAATACAACAATCCTTTTCTCATGCAATATCTCCTTAAGCAGATGTTTCTATAATTACTCCCAAGTATAGCCCAAAAGTAATCAATACATTGCTCTAGTAGCAAACATCCAATAAGGTCTTAGCACTAAGATTTTGTTTTTCTTGTTGATAATACGTATGCGCAATACGGCCATCTTTCATCGCAATCAGTCGATTGCCATACTCTACCGCTTGCGACAATTCATGTGTAGTCATCATGCATGTCACTTTAAATCGATCAATCGCCTCAGCCGTTAACTGCATAATTTGCTGACTGGTTTTAGGATCCAGTGCTGAAGTATGCTCATCAAGCAATAGCAAGCTTGGCTTTCTCATCAAAACCAATGCCAATGCTAACGCTTGTTTTTCTCCGCCTGATAAAAAAATAATAGGCGATTCATATTTTTTTGAAAATTTTTCATTAAAACCAGCCAGGTATTCTTTAGTTGCTTTAACTGAATGAAAATCATGCTTGACTTTGGATAAATATAACTTCACATGTTCAGCAATAGTCATGGACCCGCACAAATGATCCATGGGTGATTGCGACAACATGGCAATGTCTTGCATATAGTTTTTCATCGTTATTGAATGAATAGTTCTCTGCTTATACAAAACATCGCCTGCTGTTGCTTTGATTGCACGATGAACCAACTTAAATAAGGTGCTTTTCCCAGAACCATTAGCACCTAACACCACTAAAAAATCGCCTGCTTGAATTGAAAATGACACATCATCAATAATGCTTCGCCCATCGCTCAAACAATACGTTAGCTTTTGACACTCCAAGACTGACTTATGCATAACGCCTCCGGTTTTTATTCGCTTGCCCAATCGATAAAAACACCAGCAAAACAGCACCCAATGCTAATTTCATATAAATAGGATCAATTCCAATCGACAACAACAAATTCATAATCAAAAAATAAAACACCACCCCAATAAAACAACCGAATAACTCAAACGGTGCTTTATAAACACACGCGTTTTGACGGCAGTAATTAACCAGTGTTACACCGACAATCATCGCGCCAATGGCTGTTAAAGCAACGCCTTTGCCCATATTGATATCTGCATAGCCATTGAATTGCGCGGTCAGCACACCACTAAAACCCGCCAACGCATTACTAATAGCCAATCCTGTTGCTAACAACACCAAATCATTTTTGGATAATTTAACCAATAGTGAACGGTTATCACCAAAAACGCGCAACAATAATCCTAACTCACTTTTAATAAAGACAAAATAAATAAGCACTACTACAATCATCGCCAAGAATAACCCCATTAACAATAGATTAGGATGATCATATTGCAACTGTTGAATGAATGTCGGCACGGATAATAAATTAATATTCGGCCGCCCCATCACCTTAAAGTTAATACTATAAAGCATAAACACCGCTAAAATACTGGTGATTAATGAATCCAGCTTGGTAATTTTCTGAATGACTGCCACCACAACGCCAATAAAAGCGGCAAAGCCAATCCCGAGTAACATAGCACAATATTGATTCACATGCAGTATCATCAGGTGGGCAAATACGGCCGCACCTAACACAAAGGTTGCCTCCACAGTTAAATCAACAATGTCCATAATGCGATAACTTAAATACATCGCTAAACAAAGTGGCAAAAACAATAAGGCTTGTTGCAGGGATGGAATCAATATCGTGTCCACAATCATCTCTCCTTAAGTGCTCGTTGTCATATTAACCACACCGTAACCCTCTTTTTTAGCCACTGCCTGCAATTGTTTGATATCAACGCCCTGCGCTTTTGCCTGTTGGGGATTAATAAACACGTTATAATGAGTCAACCTGGTGATTGGAATATCTTTTAACGGCTTACCATTTAAAAATGCAGCCGTCACATCGGCTGATTTAATCCCAATTTGACGTTCACGCACGCCCAAAGCAAAAGCAGCCCCACCTTGCACCGAACCATCATCGGATGAAATAACCGCTATATGTTTTTTTTCGGCTTGCTGAACAATGGTGGCAATGCCATTAACAATCAAGTGATCTTTTAAAATAAAAATAGCCTGGCTATCATCAGCTACATGCTGACTCATGGTGTAGAGCTCAGGCGAGCTGGACACCATTAATTTTTGCACCGAAATACCCGCCTTTTTAGCCGCTTGTTCAAGCTGTTTCACTTCAGCAAAAATTTTACCATCGGCGCTGTATAATACGGTTATTTTTTTTAATTTTGGTATCGCCTGCTGCATAAACTGCAACTGCACTGCCGGATCTAATTCATCAATTACCGCAGTGACTTGCTTATTCCTTAATTGCTGGCGCTGTGCTTGAGTAAACTCCGCAGCAATTCCCATCACCGGTATATCTTTTACTTGAGCTAGGGTCATCTCAAAACTGTCGGTACCAATCGGCTCAATCATCGATACGCCTTGCGCTTTAAATTGACTAACAATACTACGTTGCAAACTCTGATCACCTTGAGCGTTTTTCACAACAACAGTAACTGGATGATGATACTTTTTGGCTAACTCTGTTTTAAAACCATTGACAACTTCAGTCATAGCGCGATGCTCGAGTGGAACAACAATGCCAATTGACGGCACGGCTTTTGCTTGTGAGGCAGCAATGGCCGAAAAGGATGCCGCTGATAACAAAGCGGCGGTGAAACACTGTACTGACTTTTTCATAATAACTCCTAAAATGGCATAAACTGGGCGCTTGCTTAAAACCACCAGCAAGAAAAATGCAACTATCTGATTTAATCCTATAAAAAAGGCCTAAAGCCAGCGAGCTCGAATAGATGAAAAATCGAATTTTAGATAAAACATAATGATAGACTCTTAATATTAACTGTATATTTGTAATGGTACGTCATTACAGTCGTTGTGTCAACACTTTGCTGCTCTAGGGTTCAAACAATATCAATACCCGTTTTCTAAAAAAAAAAACACTAGGCTTTACGTAAATCCTTACGTGTTTTATAAGACCAGATAGCTAAAGCATAAAAAAGTAATGCAAAGCCGGCCATCCAAATCCATGAAGAAACAGCCCCCACGCCGCCTTGATAGTGACTCATCACAATTTGCGCCCAATGATAGCCTGGAAAAATATCACGCAAATAAACCCACCAGCCATGATTTGGAATGGCAAAGGCCGAAAACAGTAACGCTAGGTTAGTAAAAACCAACAGGCTTCTTGCCGAGTCGGGACTAACCCGATAACCAATCGCAAGCCCTAAAAATGCCATGGGTATTCCTCCCAACATCGCAGCTAGCATTAAGTAAAATATCATCGGCATCGATACAATCATGCCATTTAGCAAGATATTCGCGATGACAATTAAAGATAACGACAAAAGAGCAGACAAAGACTTTTCAATGACAATACCTAACATCGAGTAAATTGGCTTTGCCGGCAAAGTGCGCAAAAAAATTGTCCAATCACTCGAGCGGCTCATCGAAATTTGCAACCCGAGCGACAAGAAAAAAATACTCTGAACGGCATAATTACAAAAAATAACGAAACTTCCTATTTGATATACTTGCCCCTTATCACTCTGCTGGCCAAAAATTAAAAATAAAAAAACAGGAAAGAAAACACCAAACACAAAAGCTGATCGGTTTCGAAGCGTCCTTAATAGATACATTTTAGTATATGCAGCAACTAAATTCATTTCGAACTCTCCTCATTCCCCATTTTCACAAAAGCTGACTCGAGTGAACTTTTGTGCACATATAATTTTTCAAATGGAATGTTTTTTTTGACCAGCTCACTGATTAATGCATCACTGTTGCGCGTTTCGATAATATATTTTTGGTGCTCTTTTGTGATGTTAATTGCATGATCCAGTGAATCAATTGCAGCATCACAGATAAAACTGACTTGCGGGTGCCCCGCAATTTGAGTGATGTCATCCACACTCCCTTGTGCACAAATTTTACCACCATCAAGCATTAGTACTCGACTGGCCAAACGCTCAGCCTCTTCCAAATAATGCGTGGTCAAAATCATGGTACCACCTGCTTGAATATAGCTTTGCACAATTTGCCACAAAAGGTGACGTGATTGAATATCAAGCCCCGTGGTCGGCTCATCTAAAAAAACCAATTCAGGTTGACCAATAAACGCTAGCGCCACAGCAACGCGTCGCTTTTGACCGTAAGACAAACCACCGGTTAAGCGCTCAGCAATATCGTGTAAATGAAATTGCTCAACGGCTCGCTGAGCTTCAATTGCTTGATGATAATGAGAACCAACAAACTCTAAGACCTCAACGACCTTTAGGCCTTCAGGAAAATCAGTGCCCTGTGGCGTTAAGCCAATTTTTGATTTAACCGCCGTATCTCCTGGCTTGCCATTAAAAATGGTTATTTTGCCTGAGTCAGCTGTCTCTAAACCTAATAACAAATTGATCGTTGTTGTTTTTCCTGCACCGTTGCGACCAAGCAAGGCCACAAGCTCACCCTTTTCAACGGTAAAGCTTAAATCATCCAGAACTTTTTTCTCATTAAATGACTTATTAACCGCCTCTACCGCAATAATTGTATCACTCACTTATCAAACCTCATAGCGCCACTATGTATTGAGTTATACTTGATGAATCATTTTAAATCAACGGCCCAAATAATCGTCACGATTGATTAACATGATTTAAGAGGACAGATGATTCAAGAGGACAGATGATCTGATAAAATAGAAGAAAAGAATAAAAAATAATTTCATGATCCTGCATAGGCAGATGAGCCAGTGGTCTATACAAAACATCTTCTTACGGATAAAATGAGTCAAACGAAACAGACTAAGGACAACTGTGGACTACCAAGATTATTACCAATTACTCGGCATTAAGCGTGACGCGAATGCCGATGAAATCAAAAAAGCCTATCGCCGCTTAGCACGTAAATATCACCCAGACGTCAGCAAAGAAGACAATGCCGAAGAAAAATTTAAAGAGGTCAAAGAGGCCTATGAAGTATTAAAAGACCCTGCAAAGCGCCAGGCTTATGATGAACTTGGCCAGCAATCTAGCCATGCTGGCTTTGAGCCACCACCGAACTGGCAATACCAGCAACAAGATCCTCAGCCACAAAGTGACGACTTTGAACACGTTAACCAAGCCGATTTTAGCGATTTCTTCAGTGAATTATTTGGGCAGCGCGGCCAAGGCCAACCGTTTAAAAGACCAGGCCAAGACCAACACAGTAAAATACAAATCAGCCTACAAGATGCTTATCATGGGGCAACGCGACAACTACAATTGCAATCAATTGATAACAACGGCCAGCCCACCACCAAAACCTTAAACGTTAAAATACCTGCGGGCATTAGCACCGGCCAACATATTCGCTTAAGTGGCCAGGGATTGGTCGGTGGTAACGGCAAAGCCGGTGATTTATATTTAGAGGTTGAGATTGCACCCGATACATTCTACACCGTAGAAGACAAAAACATTCACTGCCATCTACCTATTACACCCTGGGAGGCTGCCCTTGGTGGAAAAGTCAATGCTCCCACCCTGGGTGGCAAGGTGCAAATCAATGTACCAGCTAACAGTCAGAGCGGAGCTAAAATGCGCCTAAAAGGTCGTGGTCTACCTGGAAAAGTGGCTGGGGACCAATACATCACTCTGGAAATACAAACCCCCAAAGCCACACAACAAGAGCAACGAGATTTGTATGAAAAAATGGCGCAGCTAATGCCATTTAACCCACGTGAACATTTAGTCTAGGAGACATTGCATGAAACACTCAATCACAATAGAAGGCGTTATTGTTGACAATCAATTACTCACGCTCGACGAATTCATCCAAGCAACACAGGCACCTAAAACTCAAGTGCTCACTTTTATTGAATACGAACTCATTGCTCCTAAAGGCGATCATCCGGATAACTGGCAATTTGATTCAGCTTGCTTGTCTCGAGCTCGCACCACATTACGCCTCTATCACGATCTAAATGTTAATTATGAAGGCGCCAGCGTGGCCTTGGATTTATTAGAACAAATTCAAACGCTAAAAGAAAAAATCCAGCTATTAAAGAAACAACTGGATTAGTTTATTTTTTATTTTATATAAACTATAAAACATAATATTTATTTAATCTTATGGCCATTAATTTTTATGACACCTTTTTTCATAACAAAGTTAATGATGTAATTTCCCCCTTTCTTTTTCAGCATGCCTGATGCCACCCAAGCATTTATCTTTTTTTCTATTTTTGCATCTGACAAATTACTTAAATGTTTTTCGCTATGCCCTTCTAAAAAGGATAAGTGTGGCTTAAGCCCTTTGCCCATCTTGCCATTCTTGCCATTCTTAACAATACCCTCAAGAGCTTCCTCTGTCATCACAACTTCAGCTTTAACATAAATTTTATCTACCAGACTTTTTGGCACAAGTTTATTTAAACTAACATGCTTTTGCGCAGGAAAAATAACTTCAGCATTTATCTTTATCTTATCATCATCATTACCGGAGTTAAACTTAAAAACCCCCTTAAAACCACTCAATAAAACCTGCCTCATCACCTCCTTACTGTTGCCTCGATTACTTGACAATCTGGATATTTTAGAGATTTTTATTAAATTCTTATTCTTCAGGCCCTTCAAATTAAGAGACATGGCCATCGGGCCAAACTCACCTTGCTTCATTACTGATTTTTTTATAGCTAACGACATTAACAATTCACTGGTTTTTGATTTTTTAATAGATTCCAAGGAGAAATCCAAATCCTTAATCTTAGCTTCATTGAAAATGAAATCATCAACAGTAACTTTTGCAGCACCACTCCACAAAAAATCACCCCTATCAAAATCCCAATCAACACTGACATCATTTAAAACAGCAGGATTAATTGACTGATGGCTTTTTTTATTCTTAGAAATAGGATAAAACTTAATCCTATCATAATCTCCTTTAATATAAACCTTATCTTTACTTCTAACAAACTTATTAAAATCTACACCGTAAATTTGAACTTCAAACTTCTTAAACATAACACTTATGAAATCAATTGAAATATCCTTTGCTTCAACTTTTAAAATTTTATTATCTTTTGATTTTAAATCGAACCTATCTTTACTAATCTCTGAAAAACCAATCGTTGACTGACATATTAATGTCATCGCAATAACAAAAGAAAAAAAATGCTTCATAACGGCCTCCTATCTTCCGGGGTATCATTACTGTAAGTATAGTCAATTCCTTGCCCATATTCTTTGGCAAAAAAAATATTAAAATCATACAATTAGAAAAAAAGAATATTAACTACCAGCAACCATCATACTTTCTAACAAAATTGACCCGGATTGAACCCTGCTTCGTCGATCAACATCATTAGCCACGCATACAATCTGGCTAAACATATCTGCTAAATTACCCGCGACTGTTATTTCTTCAACCGGATAGACTATCTCACCATTTTCAACCCAAAAGCCATGGGCACCTCTGGAATAATCACCTGTCGTTAAATTAACGCCCTGCCCCATTAATCCCGTAACAAGAACACCCGTTCCCATTTTTTTTAATAATTCAAATAAATCAATATCACTGTGGCCAACTAGTAAATTTTGCACACCACCACAATTACCCGTAGTACTTAAGCCCAATCGTCTTCCACCGTACGAGCTCAATAAATAACTTCGCAAAACACCATTTTCAACAAACACTCTATCAGTCGTTGCAACACCTTCAGAATCAAAAGGCAAGCTCCCCATGCCTTTAGCAATATGGGGTTTTTGCACCAAATTAAAAAAATCAGGAAATATTTTTTTATCAAGAGAATCCAACAAAAAAGAGGTTTTACGATATAAATTACCGCCAGATATTGCCGACAAAAAACTGCCCAACAAGCCCTTAGCTTGTGGCGCTAAAAAAACCACTGGGCACTTCTGCGTTTTTACTTTTCTTGCACCCAACCTGTCTTTTGTTTTCTTTGCCGCATTAAGTGCTAAACTCTTAACATTCAGCAAATCAAGATGATCTCGAGCCACGGTATAATCATAATCTCGCTGCATTTCACTGTCTTTTCCAGCAATCAATGAACAAACCAAAGAATGAGAACTCTCTCGATATGACCCGACAAAACCGCGGGTGTTCCCATAAACCACTTGGGCTAAAGACGTATTAAAAGAAACCTCCTCACATTGAGTAATGCCTGCTTGCTGACAAGCAACATCTTCACAAGCAATAGATAACTCAGCTGCTTGGTTTGGTGTAATTTCCCAAGGATGATATAAATCGCAATCTATTAATTTATTTGCCATTAATTTTGCATCAGGCAAACCCGCAAAAGGATCTTCTTCTATATAACTGGCGATACTAATAGCTTTTTTCACAGCCTCCTGTAGTGAGGCCGAATTAAGGTTCGATGTGCTCACTGTTCCAGAACGCTGCCCACAATAAATGGTTAAACTTAAATCGGTGTCATGCAAAAATTCCAAAGTTTCAATTTTCTTGGCACGAACACCCAACTGAAAACCCTTGCCTGCAACTAAACTTACTTCAGCAGAACTAGCTCCCTGCTTAAGCGAATCAGACAAAACCTTGTCAACGATTTCTTTCGCTTTATTTTCTGATAACAGGGCGCTATTTTTCATATCCAACAGCCATTATTAATGTGTGCGTTTTTCACCGTCGTTTTTTTTCTTTTTTTCAATAGCAACGGGATTAATCCCCCCCGCTTTTCTTATAGCATGAGGATTACCAGAAAGCAGTGACTCAGGAACACGCTCTAATGCAATAGGCAATACTTGATCCATCCACTTAACTGGCTTGATATCTAATGACTGCTTAATAATATCTGGCATTTCTTTTAATTCTGCTTTATTTTCATCTGGAATAACAACTGTCTTTATACCACCACGAAGCGCTGCCAATAACTTTTCTTTCAAGCCACCAATAGGCAACACTTCCCCTCGAAGTGTGATTTCACCCGTCATCGCCACATCAGCTTTAACAGGAATGCCGGTGACCGCTGAAATTAAAGCAGTACACATACCAATGCCGGCACTTGGGCCATCTTTAGGCGTCGCACCTTCTGGTACGTGTATATGGAAATCATTTTTTTGAAAATAATCTTTCGCCAAATCTAAAAAGTTTAATCGACTACGAACCACTGTCATTGCCGTCTGAATTGATTCTTGCATCACATCACCCAAACTACCGGTAAATAATGATTTACCTTGGCCCGGCATAATCTGCGCTTCAATTGCTAGCAATTCACCGCCTACTTCCGTCCAAGCTAAACCCGTCACCTGACCAACTTGATTAGCCTCTTCTGCCAAGCCAAATCGATAACGACGAATACCTAAATACTTTTCAATATTCCTCTTAGTTATATTGCAAGATTTTTTATTTTTATCTAACAAAATATCTTTGACGACTTTTCGACACACTTTTGCTATTTTTTGCTCAAGCCCGCGAACGCCAGCCTCTCTTGTATAGTAGCGAATGACTTCTTGCAAAGCGCCGTCGGTAAATTTAATTTCTTCTTTTTCCAAACCCGACTGTGTGATTTGTCGCTTTAACAAATAACGTTTTGCAATATTTAATTTTTCAGCTTCCGTGTAGCCTGCTAAACGAATGATTTCCATACGATCTAACAATGGTGCTGGAATATTCATGGAATTAGCCGTTGTAATAAACATCACATCTGACAGATCACAGTCAACTTCCAAATAATGATCATTAAAGGCATTATTCTGTTCTGGGTCTAACACTTCCAGAAGTGCTGAAGCAGGATCACCACGAAAATCCATGGCCATTTTATCAATTTCATCTAACATAAATAATGGATTACGCGCACCAGTTTTTACCATTTTCTGAATAATTTTTCCGGGCATAGCACCAATATAAGTCCGGCGATGGCCTCTCACTTCTGCCTCATCACGAACTCCGCCAAAAGAAATTCTAGCAAATTCACGACCCGTTGCGTTTGCTATGGATTGTCCCAACGATGTTTTACCAACACCTGGTGGGCCGACCAAACATAAAATAGGGCCTTTTACTTTCTTAACTCGTTGTTGAACTGCTAAATATTCTAAAATTCTTTCTTTAACTTTTTCCAAGCCATAATGATCCGCCTCTAAGGTGGCGCTCGCTTTTGCCAAATCATCACTAACCTTTGAAGATTTATTCCAAGGAACATCAACCAACCACTCTAAATAATTACGACAAACCGTCGCTTCTGCTGACATGGCTGGCATCATTTTCAATCGCTTCAACTCAGACATGGCTTTTTCTTTTGCTTCCTCGGTCATTCCTGCAGCATTAACTTTATTGGTTAGCTGAGAAATTTCATCGAACTCACCACCCTCATCAATGTCGCCCAATTCTTTTTGAATCGCCTTCATTTTTTCGTTTAAGTAATATTGCCGTTGTGTTTTTTCAACTGATGTTTTAACGCTGCCACGAATTCTTTCTTCAACCTCAAGCAGATCAACTTCTCTAACCAATATTTCATATAAAAACTCTAAACGCGCAACAGGATCAATTACCGCTAATGCTTCCTGTCTTTCATCTAAAGATATTAATAAATGTGCGATAATACTATCAGCAAGACGGTCTGGCTCTGAGATCTGTTTAATTGAAGATACAACTTCTTCGGGTATTTTTTTCTTTATTTTCACAAATTGTTCGAACTGAGCAACCACATTTCTCACAAGCGCTTTTGACACCTCTGTATCTTCAACAGCTTCTTCTTCAACCGGCTCAACTTCTGCCAAACAAAAACCTTCTGCCTGAGTAAGGTTTTTTATTTTTCCGCGAGAACAGCCTTCAATTAACACTTTGACAGTGCCATCAGGAAGACGCAATAACTGCAGAACGGTTGCTATACAACCAACCTCATAAAGATCTTCTTGTGTAGGGTTATCTTTATTTTCATCTTTTTGAGAGACAAGAAATACCTGCTCTTTCTCTTCCATTGCAGCGTGCAATGAATTAATTGACTCCTCTCGACCAACAAACAATGGAATAACCATATAAGGAAAAACAACAACGTCCCTAAGCGGCAATAATGGCAATGATATATTTTTACTCATGGCATCTATCCTTATAAAAAGCTACTCTTTTTATTCAGAAGCAGCTTGGTCCTCAATTGGCGTATAAACAAATAATGGTTTGGCTTTATGGGCAATAACATTTTCGTCTACAACAACCTTATGTAAACCGGCCATATTTGGCAAGTCATACATAATGTCTAGCAAAGTGTTCTCTAGTATAGAGCGCAAGCCCCTTGCCCCAGTTTTTCGTTTAACCGCAAAATTAGCAATCTCTCGCAAAGCGCCATCAGTAAATTCTAGTAAAACCCCATCAAGCTCAAATAATTTTGCATATTGCTTGGTCAGTGAGTTTTTTGGCTCTTTTAAAATCTTCATTAACAACTTTTCATCCAGCTCACCAAGCACAGTGACAACCGGCAAACGGCCAACAAATTCAGGAATTAATCCGAATCGGATAATGTCTTGTGGTTCAAGCCTTTTTAATAGCTCACCAGAATTATTATCATTTGTCTTTGAACCAACCACGGCAGAAAAACCAATTCCACCTTTTTCAGTTCTCGCCCTAACAATCTTATGTAAATCAGCAAAAGCTCCCGAACAAATAAATAAAATATTTGTGGTATCCACTTGCAAGTACTCCTGCTGCGGATGCTTTCTTCCACCTTGAGGAGGAATTGCAGCAACAGTACCTTCAATTAATTTCAACAATGCCTGTTGCACCCCTTC
>CBDETP010000023.1:0-36073 GCA_965242995.1 Coxiellales bacterium | reverse complement strand
AAAAATATTGATTAGCACCATAGGCCATATTGGAGATGTGATTGCATCATTGCCGGCGGCCTATTTAATTAAACAGCGCTAGCCTGGGTGTCAAATTACTTATTTATGCGGGAAATATACAGAAGATGTGTGTGATTTAGCTGTTGATATTGATGATGTGATAGTTTGGGAAGATTTACAGACATGTTCAAAAAAACAATTGTCAGATTTTTTACAAGCACAACATTTTGATGCAGTGATTCATTCACAGTCAAAATCAATTATTACCAAAGCGGCAAAATTAGCGAAAATAAAAGTCAGGGTGGATCAAACTCGCAAGTTAGATAAACTGATGTTTTCAAATCGTGTAGTGAAATCATGGCATAATTTTCCTGGCCCCCATCAGGCGCAAAGAAACCTAAGTCTATTGGCAGGTCTTAAGTTGCCTGTGTATTACACATGTGATGAAATTACTTCAATGATCCGTTTAAAAGAAGTGCCCGCTGGAGAAAAGGTGCTAACTTATTTAGACGCTAGTCGTTTTAATTTGGTTTTACACCCTTTTTCTAATAAGAATGGGAGAGAATGGCCGCTTACTCACTTTGAAACACTAGTTGAAAAACTAGATAAGAAAAAGTTTAATATTATTATTTCTGGCTCCGCCAAAGAGGGAGAGTTACTGCAGGGCTCAGTACTGTCAGACCAGAACCAGGTAAGCAATATTTGTGGAAAAACGACTGTTGCAGAGCTGTTTAATTTATTGGCACATGTGGATGGTGTTGTAGTTAGTGGTACAGGGCCTTTGCATATCGCAGCGGCATTAGGAACACGCTGCCTTGGGCTATTCCCTACAGCTAAAGGAGAATATGCTCGACCTGACTTTAATCGATGGCAGGCACTTGGCTCTCAAGCAACATCCATTGCTTCGAGCCAAGTTTGTGCTGATAAATGTGAAGTAGAGAATTGCGCTTGCATGCAAGCATTGTCAGTTAATTATGTGCAATCATTTATAACGCAGTGGTATCAGGATTATTGTTTAGAGAAAAAATAATAGTACCAGGGCAGTGATTTTTAAGTGTCGTGTGTTTGAGATTTTTGTAAGTAATAAGTTTTTGCATAACGATAAAACGCACCCTGCGCAAACCCTACAGCTAAAACCAAGCCGGCGCTGCCATCCAAGCAACCTCTTTGGAAAAAATACACACGTATAAACATCCAGATTGCTGCTAGTAGACCGCGGCCAACGCTATTTTTTTTGCATTTTTTAAAGCGATTTTTTGCAATAATATCGGTATAGCGATTCATTTTGTCAATGGATTGGCTTAGTGATTCTGCAGAATAATGATACATTGGCTTTTTAAGGTGTGTGGTTTTTCCTGAAACCTGCAAGCTTTCGTGAACGGCGTCTTCACTCCAGTTGGAATATTTTCTTTTCATTAGGCGGCGATGACCATTTTTTCCATTAGCATAGCGAATTATTTGACCATAAAAAACAAGTTGGATGTTGATTTTCATGGCGTTGATGGCCTTGCCTTTTTTTATATTTTCTTGAATTTCTATTTTCAGTTCAGGGCTGACTTCTTCATCGGCATCGATTGATAAAACCCATTCGGATCTTGCTTTCTCTAAGGCTCGTTGTTTTTGTTTGCCGTATCCAGGCCAGTCAGTTTGCCAGATTTTATCGGTGTATTGCTGGCAAATTTCTAAAGTTTTGTCGGTACTTCCTGAATCAAACACAATGATCTCATCAACCCACTTGATGGACTCTAAGCACCGCCGGATATTTTTTTCTTCATTTAAGGTGATGATCGTCGCTGAAATTGTTGTCATTTTGGGTCCTTGAAATTCATTCCAGTCACCAATGATGAATCATTTGTATCACAACTGCAATGGCCACTTGGCTCATTAATTGGCTAGCATGTGGTTGACTTGTTTGATTACCATTGACGGCGTGATTGACTGCATCGCCAGTTCTTTTGGCATGTTGGGTTCATAAAGCCCATAGCCGTTATCGAGGTAGCAAGAAAAAATTGCAGCCATATTCGGGTTTGATACAAAAGGGCCGGTGGCTTGTGGATTAGATGGCCCATACAGACCGATAACAGGCGTTGCTAAGGCCGCAGCCATGTGTATGGTGCCAGTGTCCGCAGCAATGAGTAGCGCTGCACGTTGAATAATAGTCAGCGATTGATCTAGCGTGGTTTTGCCAACTAAATTATGTGCGCTTGAAGGTAGTTTTAGCTCATTAATAAAAGGGATGTCTTGCTTGCTGCCCAAAATTACTAAGTTGTAATTAGGGCTGAGTTGATCAGTTAGTGCTTGCCAGTGCTTTAGTGGCCAAGTGCGAGTGTCTGTAAAGTTCTGGATAGAGCTGCTAGTTGCAGGTGATAAAACAATGCAAGGTGACTTAAATTGCAAAGGTTTTTCTAAGTGCGAATGGGGCTGAAGGCTGGGTGAGTAGATCTTATCAGTGGTGTATTGCGGGAGTTGTTTTAGAATCCGGTTATAGCAAATGACAACGTGATCATTTTTATCGTTTTGTATTGTTTTGTTATTAGATATGCAGTGTTTGGATGAAATTCGGCGGGCGAGCTTTTCGTATTTTTGATGAGATTCAACGTTAATAATTAAGTCATAGGGGTTAGATTTAGCGTGATTAATCACTTTTTTTTTGTCAGCAGATAGCTGAATTGGCATGTTGGTCTTTTTTATTGTGAAAATATTATTAATACGCGGATCGTTAGCAAATAGTTTTTTTGCTAGTGGGCTAACTACTAAGTCGATTGCGCAGTTTTCCCCATAAATATCGCGAACAGCAGCAATAAATAATGACGCCCAGATGGTATCACCAATTCGACCAACACGAATAATAAGGATTCGGGCTGTTTTACTCATTTGATTCTTTTGTGTTCCATATTAAAGGGCCAATTGCTGCAGCTAATGTTGATATTCCCATTATGCCAAAGAAAACAGGAAAGGTTAAGCCACCAGTACAGAGCAGTAGCAATATTCCAATGCCGGCTATTTTTTGGGTGTGTTGCAGCTGCCTTAATTCTCGCCAGTAAGAAAAAAGTAATAAAGAAAAACTGATAAAACCAATTAGCCCGAGCTGTAAAAAAATAAGCGCGTAGACAGTCTCAACGCTAAAGTTTTGGTGTTTTGCAGGAATAAAGTCTTTGGTGGGTTGGGCTGTGTGAAAAGTGCCAACACCAAAACCCCAGAGTGGTTTATACTTAATATTGTTCCAGGCGTGTTGCAGGCCATCAATCCTCATTTGAGTGCTTTTATTGTGGTTTTTGTGCAGTGGTCCCTGCCATAGCTCTGAAATGCGATTTTTAAATGTCTGGCCTGCAGCAAAATTACTCGGCATCCACTTGAAAGCTGAGAAAAGTAACACAGCGAATACCGTGGCCGCAATTACTAAGCCCTTGAGTTTGAGCCGGGTAAAAGCTAGATAGATGACGGCAACAAACAAACATAAATAAGCAACACGCTCAAACTGAGAGAAAACAGCAAAAACAAATAAAAGGCTTAGCATACCGTACAGAAGGTAGAAGGCCCAAGGCTTATGAATATCTGTTTTTTTAGAATGCAATAAAGGTGTTGCGGCTAATAAAAAGCCAATGGCAAGAAAGGGTCCTCTGTCTTGTAGGTGATGTTCGTACGGATTCATAATTATTTTTCTAATAAGGCCGCTATTTTCTAAGCTAATGGCAAGAGAGGAGCCGTGGCTTGCAAAGTGAGTGATGATAATAAAAATAAGTTGCGAGAAGGCAAAAACAGAGGTTGATATAAGTAAGAAATTTAAAGCTTGCTTTTTTTGTTTTTCTTGAGTGAAAAGTATTCCGGTAAAAATAATTGGAATAAATAATAAGTAGTGTTTAAGTTCTTTGAACATGTCGTGTGAATCGATCGGGACATTAAAAGTGTGCAGTAGAACAATTAAAATAAACAGCCCAGTGGCGAGGAAAGTAGGTCTAATTATAACAGATCGCCAGTGTTGATAAAACGTAGGTAGGAAACAGGCAAGTATACCAATTGCTGGTAATAATAAACTTAAGGTGTTGGAAAATGGAAAAATGATAATGGTTAATAAGAAAGTCCAGCGTAGCACTTGGGCGTATCTTGATTCTTGGCGCTGATGGCTTGTATGGGGGTGCATAGGAGGTCCTTTTTAGGTTCTACCGAGTAAATGAATGGAATAGATGCCGTGCCTCGCTTTTGAGGGCAGTCAGCCAGAGATGCCAATTAAACCAGTTTTTCTTTAAGGCTTCAAGCAGGTGCGCCCTGGCCATGGTTTTATTACCAGTTTGATAGGCCTTCTTAACGTGTCCAGCCAAAAAACGTGGTAGTCTTTTAGCGTGAAAATTACTGGTAGAGTCATGTTGACAAAGGTCATTGTGGTATACTTTTTCTAAAAACCAGCAGGCGGCATAGTCCTGGTTTAGGTTTTTTGGTGTTCCTGCAGTACCAGCTCTGTCATTAAGATAGTAGTTTGAATAGCTGGTAATGCAGGATAAATATGGTGGAATATTCATGCTAATGGGTCTTTTTAGCTCGGGTAGTATGGTGTAGCTTAATGCTTTATGCTGAAAGTTCCCGGTTTCAATGCTAGCTGTTTCTGCCTTTCCAGTGCAAAGATTGACGACCCTGCCAAAAAGACCTGGTCCAGTTACCGAAAGAGGGTCCCAGCCATAAAAGCCTCGCCTAACATTACTAACGACCAATTTGATTGCCTTTTCTAAAAAAGGGTGCTGAGGCGTGCTAACAATAAAAGCATTGTAAAGATAGCCTGAAAATGCCATGCGACGTGTGTTAACCACATCTTTAGCCATCATAAATTCACAATTTTGAGGCAGCAGTATGTTAAGTGGTTGATGAAGGACGAGCTTACAATCGGCATAAATCCCGCCATGAATATACAGAATACAATAACGCCATAAATCTGCCCGATAGGCGCCGGGAATTAAATTGTCATAAGCGTCAATAACGTCTTGATCAAAATGTTGTTGAATAAAAGCACGTCGATCATCATCAGTGAAAAAGTGATGCTCCCAGTCGGGGTTTAAATCAATCCATGAATGCATGGCATCATACATGCCTTGAGGCACCTGATCGGTCTCCCAGGTCTGAAAGATTTTTTTAGGCAAGTGGTCAAAGTTGGCAGCAGAGTCGGTGCTTTTAGCTGGCGTGAATTTGGGCATGGTTTTTAGCTGTGTCATGTTTTTTTGTTGTCTTTTAGCGTGATTTTGGTGTACTGTAACATGCGTAAGAAGGCTAAGAAAGAGGGCTTTGATTATTGATAAGAGGGTTGGAAAATGATTTTTTTAAAGGCAAAAGATATACTGTCTAGAAAGTTGACAGTCATTATAACAGCATCATTTGTTCGATCACACCCTAGTATTAGGTTGGTGTTGGGTGTTTTAAAGTCCTTAGACAAAATTAACATTAATCAATGTCATATAATACTAGCCCATGATTTTAGCGATAATCGACGATATGAAAAATATTTTGAAAGGTTGCTTCGTTACTGCTCGGACCACAGTCTGACAAATGTCACAATTGTTCGGAGAGATGATAATGGAAAGCTTGTGGGTAATATACGTTACGCCTTTCCACATGTAGATACAAAGTGGCTGCTGGTTCTTCAGCATGATTTTCCATTTTGCTCTTCTTTTGATATTGAAAAAGTAATTGAAGATATGGAGAATAATTCACAGCTTAAAATGGTCAGATTTCCTAAAGAGGCAGTTGATCTTAAGCCGACTGCTGTTAATAAAGACTGGGACTTGAAAAATAAATTATTTGGCAAGCAATTGCAGTGTAAAAATTTCACCTATACTAGAACACCATCGTGGTCGGATAATAATCATTTGTGTGAGTCTAAATATTATAGAGATATTGTTTTAGTCGAATGCAGAGACGGTTCATTTATGGAGGAAACATTAAATCCACTAAATACAGAAAATACACATAGCAAATATGGAACATATATTTTTGGCAGTCTTAAGGACGGTCCTTGTATAGAACATACAGATGGTTATGGGACATTGAGATATGATTGGCTTACACGTATTTATCAGTTTACAAAAAGTTTGGAGCGGCGATTTAGACGTTTTCGTAGGAGATAAGCGCCCTGATTTAATTTCCTCTTGGCACCGCAGCGGAGCTGTGTCATGTTTTTTTGTTGCCTTTTAGCGTGGTTTGGGCATACTGTAACATGCGTTAGAAGGCCAAGAAAGTGGGCTCTAGTTATTGAAAAATGAGGTAAAAGATGACTCAGCGGCAATATACTTTATTAGATCGATTTATTGGTGAATTTGATGCTAAATTACAGACAGTATTTGGTCAGCATCAAGCGAGTCGGCCTTATCCTGCTGAGAGCGTGAGCGATGATTTGTCAGCTCGCCAACAAAAACAAAGTGCCTGTTTGATGCGCGTTAACCACACTGGTGAGGTTTGTGCGCAAGCATTGTACCGAGGGCAAGCCCTGACGGCAAAATCATCTGAGACCAAACGCATGCTGCACGAGGCTTGCCAAGAAGAGGTTGACCATTTGGCGTGGTGCCACCAGCGTTTGCAGGAATTAAATTCGCATCGGAGTTATTTAAACCCCATTTTTTATAGCGGATCATTTGCGTTGGGTGTTGTTGCCGGTGTTTGTGGTGATGCACGCAGTATGGGGTTTGTTGAAGAAACAGAAAACCAAGTTGAGGCGCATTTAAAAAGCCATTTAGATCGTCTGCCAAAAAATGATTTTGCTAGTCGAGCAATCGTGCAACAGATGAAGGAAGATGAAGCGCAGCATGCGCAAAGTGCTAAAAAACACGGTGCAAAAGCTTTGCCAAAACCTGTGAAAAAAATTATGCAATTAATGTCTGCGGTAATGACGCGTACAACACATTGGGTGTAATGCTAAACCTTGGCGGATAATAAAAACGTAGGAAGTGATTAATGCTTAATGTACTAATGTTTCATCAAGTCTATAATGCAGCCAAGCCTGATCAAGTGAATGATTTTATTCAGTATGTAGAGAGCTTAAGTAAGACTCACGATATTGTTGCGCCTGGAGATGATTTAAAGGCTGCTAGCGCTGCAGTTTGTTTAACTTTTGATGATGCATATTATGATTTTTATCGATTCGCTTTTCCTTTGCTTAAGCGATTAAATATCCCCGCGGTATTGGCTGTGCCAACAAAATATATTGTTGAGTCAACACAGTTGTCTGATGACGTGCGTCTTGGTTTTTCCAATGGTGAGGAGATGGATGGTGACTTTTACAAAACAAAAGTGCCATTTTGCACATGGGCTGAGTTGCGTGAAATGGTCGATAGTGGTTTAGTTAAAATCGCCTCCCATGGATTGAATCATGATGCATTAACAAGTACAGGCGTTGATTTTGTTGCAGAGTTGAACAATAGCAAAGTCATTTTAGAAGAAAAGCTAGGATGTTCAATTGATACTTTTGTCTATCCTTATGGAAAGTTTTCTAAATCAATAAATCGTGAGAGTAATAAAATATATCAATACTCTATGCGCATCGGTTCTGCTTTGAATAGAAGCTGGAAGAATAGCTGCGGTATCATTTATAGAGTAAATGCCGATTTATTTTGGAAAACAAAAAAGGAATGGACAATATTTGATTCAATCAAATATTACTATAAATATTTATCCAATGTTGTTCGTGGCAAATAAATCTTTAAGCGGTTATTTCTCGGTGTAAATCATCAATAGTTAACGCGTAATCATCGGTCCCAAAAAGGGCTGATCCCACAACAAAATAATTGGCCCCGGCTTGTGCTGCTAGGGCAATTGTATTTGCATTAATGCCACCATCAACAGCCAGTGTGGTTGGCGTACCAGCGGTATCAATGAGCTCACGTGCAAGGCGAATATTTGGCAAAACTTCAGTCATGAATGATTGGCCGCCAAAGCCAGGAAAAACGGTCATCATTAATAACAGATCAATATTTTCAAGATCAGCTGGGTACAGATCAACGGGATTGTTTGGATTAAATGCCAGGCCTGCTTGCATGCCAGCATCATGAATCATCGCGATTGTGTCTTGCACATTATTTGTGGTCTCTGGATGAAAACTAATGCTGTTAGCGCCAGCTTTGGCAAAAGGCTCAATGTATTGTTCGGGCAGATCCACCATTAAGTGGACATCGATAGGGGCTTTAATGCCTGCCTGCCTGAGTGAATGACAAATGGGGGTGCCAAAACTTAAGTTGGGAACAAAGTGATGATCCATCACGTCAAAGTGAATGCTGTTGGCACCGGCCTGAAGGACGTTATTGACTTCATCGCCTAAGTGAGCAAAGTCTGCAGCTAAAATAGAGGCGCTAATATGATGATCCATGGTCTGTCCTTAAGTTATCGCTTTAACTCATTATATACCACGATTTGCGCAAATTTGCTCGTAGGCAGCTTTGATTTGTTGCGTTTTGCTATTAGCCTCTTTGATTTTTTGTTCTGATGCGCCTTGAGCAATGAGTCGGTCGGGGTGATGCTTACTAATGAGTTTGCGGTAAGCTCTTTTTGCTTCCGCATCAGAAGCTTTAGTGCTTATATTTAAGACTCGATACGGGTTGTTAACCGCTGATGAGGAGCGGTTGCTTCTACGCTGGTACGACTGCTGGTAAGAGCGTTGTTGCGATTGGTAGGCGCTTTCATGACTATCAAAATGAAACTCATGTAAATTTAGTTGCTCGGCAATATAGCGCAAAGCGTTTTGTTTTGAGGCAGTAATTGATCTGCTACTATTAACGGCTTGAATTTGCAGGTTCATGAAGTAGCGCAGTTTGTCTGGCGCACGCCAGCACGCCGAGCGTAAAATGCGTAAGCTTTGATAGATTTTAAAGCCGTCATTTTTGCCTTCATAAAAATAGCTAATGGCTTTTTCTTTGAGTTCACCGCTGATGTTCAAATCTTGCATAATATCGCGCGCCGCTTGAATGTCTCGTTCTGTGATTCGACCGCCTGATTTTGCGACAAAGCCCAGTGTTTGGAAGGTGACTTTGAAAAAGATATTTTGGACTGCGGAAAAGCCGCTGAAGTTACCACTTCGGCCAGCTGAGCGTTGATATCGGAGTCGGCCTTCTATCACTCGGCCAAGAAATGCGCCTAGGATTAGCCCGGGGAAATGTAGCAGCAGAAAGCCAATAAGAGCGCAAATTATGGTAGTGGTATATTTCATCGTTTAGGTATTCTCTTTGTTCATTAGATAGTCTACCATAAACCCCCTTAAAGAGAGAACCATTGGCGTTTGCTTAGGATTGAATTTTCTAAGACGGTAATAGGATTGATGGTGAAAAACAAGAGCGGAGTTGTGGTAAATGACTGATTTGTTAAACAAAGTACCAAATTTAATAACCTCATTAACTGGGCCATTGTCTGAGTTAGAGCGACACTTGCTTGATAAGCAGCCGATTATTGAGGCCTGGTTTCGTGAAAAGTGGCCGCAAACGCCGCCACCATTTTATGGTTCGGTTGATTTGCGCTGTGCAGGCTTTAAGGTGGCTCCTGTCGACACTAATTTGTTCCCAGCGGGGTTCAATAACTTAAACCCAGATTTTATGCCGTTATGCGTACAAGCTGTACAGTCTACGATGGCAGAGATTTGTGCCAGCGCAACCAATGTTTTACTGGTGCCAGAAAGTCACAGTCGCAATCCTTTTTATTTTAAAAATTTATTTAGCTTGGCAAAAATTATTGCTAAAGCCGGTTTTGTTGTGCGTATTGGGTCTTTAGATCCTGAGATAACTGAACCCAAAACCATTGAACTGGATGATGGGCAGTCATTGGTGTTAGAGCCATTGGTTCGGCAGGGTGGGCGAGTTGGGTTAGCGGATTTTGATCCGTGTGTCATTATTTTAAATAACGATTTATCATTAGGTGTTCCAGACATGCTAAAGGATGTCGAGCAACCCATTTTACCCAGCGTGAAATTAGGCTGGTATAACCGACTTAAATCCGAGCACTTTGGTTTTTATCAGGAAATTTGCGAGGAGTTTGCTGAAAAAATTGATCTGGACCCATGGTTGATCAGTCCTTATTTTTCTCATGACGATCAAGTGGACTTTATGGATCGAAAAGGAATGGAGAGTCTGCAGCAAAAGTCAGCGCAGTTGCTCGAAAAGATTCAGAAAAAATATCAGCAATATGGTATTCAGCAAACACCATTTTTAGTTGCTAAAGCCGATCGAGGTACGTATGGCATGGCCGTGATGACCCTGCAAGACCCTGATGAGTTGTTACAGTTGAATCGACGTAAGCGCTCACACATGTCAACACGGAAGGGTAATCAACAAGTGCAAAAAGTCATTGTGCAAGAAGGAGTGCATAGTTTTGAGACCTTTGGTGCTGATGATGCTGTGGCAGAGCCGGTGGTTTATTTAATTGGCCGACATGTCGTGGGTGGTTTTTATCGCGTGCACAATGGTCGTGGACCGAATGAGAATTTAAATTCACCGGGCATGAACTTTTCGCCTTTATCATTTAACGAACCGTGTAATGTGCCTAGCACATCGCAAAATCCGGTCAATCGGTTTTATATGTACGGTGTTATTGCTCGCCTGGCATTTTTGGCGGCAGCAAAAGAA
This sequence comes from Coxiellales bacterium, assembly GCA_965242995.1. Classification (GTDB taxonomy): domain Bacteria; phylum Pseudomonadota; class Gammaproteobacteria; order CBDETP01; family CBDETP01; genus CBDETP01. The sequence continues at coordinate 25,490 of CBDETP010000023.1, read as the reverse complement.
TTGGCTGTTTTTCGGGAGTTACCGAATGACTAGCTGCGTGGTATTAATGGATCCTATTGAGTTAGCTAAGCCTGATCAAAGTACTGATTTGGCTATTTTATTAGAAGCGCAAGCTCGGGGTTATAAAAATTATTATTTAAAGCCTGAGGATGTTGTTTATCGTGATCAAGCCGTTTGGGGGTTTTTGCAAGAGGTTAGCGTGTTTGATGATTCGGCACATTACTATGAATTAAAAGAAGGTAAGTGGCTTTGTTTGGCCGATGTGGATTTACTCTTTATGCGTAAAGACCCGCCGGTTGATCAAGAGTATTGGTATTTAACTTATCTTTTAGAATGGGTTGAGGCGCAAGGTGTTTTGGTGGTGAATTCACCGAGAAAATTACGTGAAGCCAATGAAAAATTATTTGCTATTCATTGTCCTGACACCATGCCAAAAACCCTAGTGACAATGCAAATGGCTTTGCTTGAAGAGTTTATAAATACACATAAAAAAGCAGTAGTTAAGCCTTTAGATGGTATGGGTGGCCAAGGGATTTTTACGGTAAAACATGATGAGCAAAACAAAAAAGTGATTTTGCAAACATTGACAAAAAATGGCACGCAGCGTGTGATGGTACAAGAGTATTTGCCAGCCGTTAGTGAGGGTGATAAGCGTATTTTAATGGTGGCCGGTAAGCCGGTGTCGCATGCTTTAGCACGTATTCCGGCTGAAGATGATTTTAGAGGCAATATTTCATCCGGTGCGACGGTTAAGGCACAAGAATTATCTGAACGCGATCAATGGCTGGCATCGAGATGGTCTGAGGTATTGCAGGACTATGATTTTCTGCTGGTGGGTCTTGATGTGATTGGTGACTATGTAACTGAGGTGAATGTAACTAGCCCGACGTGTGCGCGCCAATTAAAACAATTATGTGGTGTAGATGTGATTGCGCAATTGTTTGATATGATTGAGTCAAGGTTGTCTGCATGAAAAAATTAGTTTGCGTGCTTTGTTTATCAGACAATAAAAGCTTATCTGCAAAAAGTCTGGCAGAAAAAATAAATGTGCCACTATTTTTTTCTTTAGAAGAAATTGATGAACGTTATCATTACGCATTTTTAGTTGAAGATAAGGGACTAAGTTTAAAGTTGCTTGGTTCTGTAATGACACCAGTTTATGTGGACTTTTTAGCAGGCAGTGTTGGTCATCGCGCACAATTTGGTGGCGGCCGTAGGCAATTGCTTTCACGTGCAGTCGGCCTACATAAATACAGCGAAAGAAAAGTGCTAGATGTTAGTGCGGGTTTGGGTCAAGATAGTTTTATTTTGGCGCACCTGGGTGCTAGCGTTATTGCTGTGGAGCGTTCTTTGATTGTTGCAACATTGCTGCAAGATGGTCTGGATCGACTATTTTTGCAAAAACCAGAATCTGGAGAGAAGATAAAATTATTCACAGCCTCTGCTGTTAATTTCATGCAGCAGTTATCAGAAAAGGATGCGCCACAAATTGTTTATTATGATCCAATGTATCCGGAGCGAGGGCAAAGCGCAAAAGCCAAAAAAGAGATGCGTATACTACGAGATATTGTAGGTGACGATGATGATGCTGAACAAGTATTAATGCAAGCTTTGCAGACGGCAACAGAGCGGGTTGTGGTTAAAAGGCCGCGATTAGCCGCAAAAATCAATTCTATAGAACCCAGTTGGGAGTTGCGTGGTGAACGGTGTCGGTATGATGTTTATTTAGTCTAAATTTTTTTATAATTTTTTGGGAGGCATAATGCAGGGTATTAAGCAACTTCATCGTGAAATTAGAGGTGCAATAGTGGCGTTAAATAAAGGTAGAGATCATGATCTGAAGTTTTTTCTCTCAAATAGCCTGCTCTTTTTTCGTGTTAAAAATGAGGGCGACTATACCCCCTTTCAGATGTTGCGTATTAAGATAGCCCACTGGTACCTTGTAAAATTAGGGGGCGCTAATATTGATAAATTAAAAGCCTTACTTGAAGATAACGTTGAAAATGAAGAAGGTTTACTAAGGATTTTGTCACAACATTCATTTTTTGGTCTTAGCAAAACAAAATCTGAGCAGGCTTTTGAAGCTGTAAAAGGAGAAGGACAAGAGCTGAGAGATTTATCTAGTCGCTAAGAAGTAAGAAGTTTTTCAGTCAAGCCGGTTTTTTTTGCAGTAGCATATCTAAAATAATAAAAAAAGCGCCTATAGTAATAGCACTGTCGGCGAAGTTAAAAATAGCAAAGTGCCAATCTTTAATATAAAAAGCAATGAAGTCGACCACATAGCCGTGTAGGATACGATCAATTAGGTTGCCAATAGCCCCACCGAGTACTAATGATAGTCCTAGGGCGCTTAGGTTTTGATTTGGTTTAAGCTGCCAGAGCCAGCGGACAATGATCACAGACATGATAACGGCTATAGCGCTGAATAAAATAATTTGCCAACCGCTGTGGCTATTTAAAAAGCCAAAAGCAGCGCCAGTATTATGTGACAAAGTGAAATTAATGCTTGGCATGATGGCAACCGGTTGGCCGTATGTTAATGAGTGCGATACCCAGTATTTACTGATTTGATCAATTAAAATAATAAGCATGCTAAATGCCAGCCAAAGCCATGGTTTTTTGTTGGTCGTATTTGTTGGCATGGCTTTTATCCTTTAGTTATGCAAATTCGCGTTTTTCGCCGTCATTAAAGGCGTTATTCACACAGCGTTGACAAAGCTCAGGGTGATCGGTGTTGTTACCGATGTTAGCCGTTCTTTGCCAGCACCTTGCGCATTTGTCGAGTTCGCATTTATTCACTTCAATGCTAATGCCGGGTATGTCACACGGGTTTGCATCATTGCTTTTTTCATTAAGCGGTTTTACAACGGCTTCTGATGTGATAAAAATAAATCGTAATTCATCTTTTAGCTGGTTTAGCATTTTAAGATGCGTAGCATCTGCATAAACAGTCACGTTTGCCTCAAGTGCGGAGCCAATGTTGCCTTGGGCGCGATGACTTTCAATTTGCTTGTTAACCTCATCACGTAGTTGAATAATAACATCCCAAAAGTCATGATTCATCGCACGTGAATTATCTAGTGGTGTGAGTTGTTCATACCACGTACTTAAGAAAACAGACGCCTCTTTTTGTGTGGGCATGCTTTGCCAAATTTCTTCTGCAGTAAAGCTTAATATCGGCGCTAACCAGCGAACGAATGCTTGAAGAATATGGTAGAGCGCGGTTTGTGACGAACGGCGTGCATGGCCGTCTGTTTTGCAAGTATATTGACGGTCTTTAATAATGTCTAAATAAAAGCTCCCCATGTCTTTGCTGCAGAAATTATGAATAAGTTGAAAAATATGATGGAATTGATAATTTTCATAGTCCGTTAAAATTTGTTCTTGTAGGCGGTGCGTTTGACTAATAGCCCATTGATCAATAGCAACAAGCTCGTTAAATGGTAGGCTATCTTTTGTGTGATCAAAATCATCTAAGTTAGATAATAGAAAGCGTGCTGTATTACGAATGCGACGATAAGCATCGGAGGCGCGTTTTAAAATTTCATCTGAGACTGTTAAATCATCACGATAATTAGAACTAGCAACCCATAAGCGGAGCACGTCGGCACCGTATTGTTTGATAACTTCTTGTGGCGCAATGACATTGCCAACCGATTTTGACATTTTATGCCCTTTAGCATCAACCACGTAGCCGTGTGAAATGACATGCTTATAAGGTGCTTGGCCGCGAATAGCTAGAGCAGTGAGCAATGATGACTGGAACCAGCCACGGTATTGATCGCTGCCTTCTAAATATAAGTCAGCTGGTAAGCCGAGTTCTTCGCGCCGTGCTAAAACACAGGCGTGACTGACGCCGGAGTCGAACCAAACGTCGAGTGTGTCAGTGGTTTTTTCATAATGATCAGCTTCATCTTCTGCTAGGTAGTCGGCAATGTCTAAGCGATCCCAAGCATCTAAGCCTTCTTGATCAATCACCGTTGCTATTTTTTCCATGATCTTTGGCATGTTGGGGTGAAGCTCACCCGTTTGACGATGAATAAATAAAGTAATGGGTGTGCCCCAAGTCCGCTGTCTGGAAATGCACCAGTTTGGGCGAGACTCCAGCATATTGTGCAGGCGCTTTTCTCCCCAGGTCGGATCCCATTTTATGTTTTGAATGCTGGTCAGCGCCGATTCTCGTAATTGTTTTTTGTCCATGCTGATAAACCATTGCGGTGTTGCTCGAAAAATAAGCGGTGTTTTGTGGCGCCAGCAATGCGGATAGCTGTGTTCAATATTACTGTGATGAAGTAGGCAGTTTTTTTCTTCTAATAAAGCGATAATGGGATCATTAGCTTTAAAGACATGTAAGCCGCCAACAAAGGGGGTGTCTTCAATAAAACAGCTGCGAGAGTCAACGGGGTTATCCATGGGCAGCTGATATTTTTGCCCAACGGCATAATCATCTTGCCCATGAGCAGGAGCTGTGTGCACATTGCCTGTGCCAGCCTCGGTTGTAACGTGATCACCTAAAATAATAGGCACGCTCATTGATAAGAATGGATGAGCCAGCAATAAGCCTTCAAGTGCTTGCCCATTGGTTTCACCGCTGATTTGATAGTCGGTGATGCCATATCGAGCCATGGTTGATTCAACCAAAGCTTTTGCTAAAACCAAGTAGTGTTTACCGTGCTCGCTAGTGTAATGCACTAGTTGGTAGGGTAGTTCGGGGTGAACGGCTACGGCGCGATTTGCCGGTAGTGTCCAGGGAGTGGTTGTCCAAATGGGCACAAAGATTTGATCATTGTCATCGAGCGTACAATTAAAGCGCTGATTGATTTGACTGATGTCGGTTGGGGCAAAGCCAACGTCAATGGCGGGTGATTGTTTGTCTTTGTAGTCAACTTCGGCTTCAGCTAGAGCTGAGCCACAAGCAGGGCACCAGTGCACTGGAATCTGGCCGCGTATGAGGTGGCCATTTTCAATAATGTTGGCAAGAGTGCGAACCGTATCGCCTTCGTAGTTATAGTTAATCGTTAAGTAGGGAGCTGCCCAGTTAGCCATGACACCAAGTCGCTCAAAATCATCTAATTGCATGGCAACTTGTTTTTTAGCGTAATCGCGGCAGGCAGCCTTGAAGGCGGTGACATCAACTTTGACGCCAGGCTTACCTATTTTCTTTTCAACATTGAGCTCAATTGGTAGGCCGTGGCAATCCCAGCCGGGGACAAAAGGTGCGTCAAAGCCGCTAAGTGTTTTTGATTTTACAATCATGTCTTTTAGAATTTTATTCATGGCAGTGCCAAGGTGAGGTCGGGCATTGGCATAAGGAGGCCCATCATGCAAAATAAAGCGAGGACGTGTTTGCCCTACTTGCCTGAGCGTATTGTATAGGTCAATTTTCTTCCAATGGTCCAGCCAGTTCGGCTCGCGGTTGGCAAGATTTGCTTTCATAGGGAATTTGGTTTTAGGAAGGTTGAGCGTTGTTTTGTAATCCATGGTCTGCCTTTCTGTGAGAGTCATATTAAGTCTACCGTTGATATAGGATTTTGAAATCAAATGCAAGTGCTGCCTGCTACTCGGCGTCTAGTTTATTGTTTTTTTTGCTATTTATTTGCTTGAATATCAAAAGTTTGGTTATACTGAATTCTCTCAAGCAGTATCGGTTCTTTCTGGGCTGTGTTTGAGGAAATTGGACCGATGGATGTTGTTTGATTTTTTTAATAGAAGGAATTTAATTATGCTAAAGAAACCTCTTTTTTGGATTATTGTTGTTATTGTGATTGTTATTTTATGGTTCGTCTTTGCTGGCGGTGGCAAGCAAGAAGCTGAGAAAGCGTATAACTCAGTAGCTCCTGCTGCGACAAGTGCGACAACAACAGGCAGTTCTACCCAGTAATTAATTAAAGTAATAAGGATTATTATTATGTTTAAAAAGCCGATGTTTTGGATTATTTTAATCATCATTCTCGCTGTGCTGTGGTATATGTTTTCACGAGGCCAGCTAGCTGGTTTGCAAGACAAGGCTGAGCATGTGTTTACGCCAGCAGCTTCAACGCAAGAAGTAGCGCCAGCGGCTCAGCCAGGCAGTCACTCCGGTCAAATGGCTGGAGCAGACCATTCAATGGGAGCAGACCATCAGCCTGTAGGTCACTCCGGTCAAATGGGTGGAGCAGACCATTCAATGGGAACGCCTCATCAGGCCGCGCCAGCACCTCAGCCAGGCAGTCAGCCTGTAGGTCACTCTGGTCAAATGGGTGGAGCAGACCATTCAATGGGAACGCCTCATCAGGCCGCGCCAGCGCTTCAGTCAGGCAGTCAGCCTGCAGGTCACTCTGGTCAAATGAGTGGAGCAGACCATTCAATGGGAACGCCTCATCAGGCCGCACCAGCACCTCAGCCAGGCAGTCAGCCTGTAGGTCACTCTGGTCAAATGGGTGGAGCAGACCATTCAATGGGAACGCCTCATCAGGCCGCGCCAGCACCTCAGCCAGGCAGTCAGCCTGTAGGTCACTCTGGTCAAATGGGTGGAGCAGACCATTCAATGGGAATGCCTCATCAGGCAGCACCAGCGCCTCAGTCAAATGGTCACGGTGCTCAACCTAATCAATAACGCAGTGCTGAGTATTAGTGATTTAAAAAGCGACTCCATTTGGGGTCGTTTTTTTTATGGTTAAGGGTTACAAATGTGACGCTGTTTTATGCTAGACTCTGCAGCAACTATTTTTAGAATTAAAAAAAGGATCCATCGTGACTGACCAACCTGAAAAAAAGACAGCCAAAGATGAAAACGAACAAATTACGCAACGTCGAGCTAAGCTAGCGGCACTGCGTGAGCAAGGTATTGCTTATCCTAATGCATTTCGTCGTGATTCCTTAGCCGCATCACTGCACGAGCAGTATGGTGAGCTTTCTGGCGATGAGCTCAAGGAGCAGGGTGTAAAAGTACGTGTGGCAGGGCGCATTATGATGCGCCGTATTATGGGTAAAGCCAGTTTTGCGCATGTCCAAGATATGTCTGGCCGCATACAATTATATTTTGCGCGAGATCATTTGCCTGAAGGTGTTTATGCGACATTTAAAACATGGGATTTAGGCGATATTATTGGCGGTTCGGGTACGTTATTTAAAACAAAAACGGGCGAATTAACGGTTTGGTTGGATCAAGTTGAGTTGTTGACTAAAGCACTGCGACCGTTGCCCGATAAGTTTCATGGTTTGGCTGATCAAGAACAGCGTTATCGTCAACGATATTTAGATTTATTAGTCAATGAAGACACTAAGCGAATTTTTGAAATTCGTTCCGGTTTGCTGTCGGGTCTGCGACGTTTTTTTGATGATAACGGTTATAATGAAGTGGAAACACCGATGATGCATCCGTTAATTGGTGGCGCGGCAGCAAGGCCCTTTACTACGCATCATAATGCGATGAATATGGAGCTTTACATGCGTATCGCACCGGAGCTTTATTTAAAGCGTTTAGTTGTCGGTGGTTTTGAAAAAGTTTATGAAATTAATCGTAACTTTCGTAATGAAGGTATTTCAACGCGTCATAATCCTGAGTTTACGATGTTGGAGTTCTATCAAGCCTATGCTGATTATTATGATTTAATGGACATGACTGAAGCGCTCATGCAATATTTGGCCGATCAGGTTTTAGGGACTCGCACTTTAAACTATCAGGGCGAAACCATTGATTTAAATCAACCATTCAAGCGCATGAGTATTAAACAAGCTATCATGAAATACGCGCCAGGTATTACGGAAGAGATGCTTGATAATGAAGGAAGTGCACGAAAAATAGGTCAAGAATATCGAGTGGATTTACCAAAAAGTTTTGGATTGGGTAAAATTCAAATGGAGTTGTTTGAAGCCATTGCGGAGCATCATATTAAACAACCAACCTTTATTACCGAGTTCCCAACAGAGGTCTCGCCCTTGTCTCGGGTGAATGATGATAATCCATTTATTGTCGATCGCTTTGAATTATATGTAGGCGGACATGAATTAGCGAACGGTTTTTCAGAGTTAAATGATCCTGAAGATCAGGCAGAGCGATTTAGGCAGCAACTCAAAGCACGCGAAGCCGGTGAGGAAGAAACCATGAGTTTCGATGAAGATTATATTATGGCTTTAGAGCATGGTTTACCACCGACCGCGGGTGAAGGCATTGGTATTGACCGACTGGTTATGCTATTTGCCGATGCGGCATCGATTCGAGAAGTCATTTTATTCCCATTATTGCGGCAGAAATAAAAAAGCCGACGTGAGCCGGCCTTTTTTGAAGAAATGAAAAGTATAATTAAAAGTCGGCCCTACCGAATGTAACTTTAGACTCGTGACGTAGTTTAATTGGCTCCTTAAAAATATGCCTCCCAAGGAATTCTGTGCAGGAGCGTGGAGGGCTGACAACTTTGTTGCAGTCTACACTTTCTGGGTTGGAGGCGTTTGGGTTTTCCTGGTTGGTTTGTTTGTTTACGCTATGAATTATTTGATTCATAAAAAACGTCAAATTTTTAAGGCCTGATTTCAAATTGGTTAAGCCCAGATTGAAAATACTTTCTGTCATTATTGTTTCACCGAGTTTTTTTCTTATTTCATCGAGTTGTTCTTTTCCTCTACAATATTGTTTATTAATTCCGTATTGAAAACACGTTGTTAGCCTAGTATCAAAGCTTGCGGCTGCATATGCGACTGCTGCAGTTATTGCATTTTCAAACATTTCAGTTTGTTCTTCTGTTAGGTTCTCAAGTAGTGCTTGTGACATTTTGTCTCCTTTTTGTTTGTTAGTGTTTCGATTTGATTTAAGTGAAAGATCGAGTCGAACGCATGATATACAGGCTGTTAAAAAAAGCAATCAGTATGATGGTCAATGTCTGTTCTTAAGCTTTTCTTAAGTATTTTATTTAGATTTAAGCCGTTGGTGCGTTAATTTTAGCTTGAATCATGACGCCTAGAATTATGTGATTATAAAAAGGATTGATGGGGAAGTCGGCATTAAGTGGTTTTAAAAATTGCTGTTTGCTATCAATTAAGAGTTGTTTGAAGGTCGCTATTTTATCCATTTCATTGTAGGCAATAATATAGTCGCCATTTTTCGGTGTGCGGTCGGGCTCAATGATTAATAAGGTGTTTGGTGGAAATTGTGGTTGCATGGTGGTGTCGGTAATGCGTGTGGCAAAACCCTTTGAGCTAATGGGCTGGTCGGTGTAGGCATGGTTTGAATTTGTTTTTTTAATGGCATTGGACAATGACAGCATGCTGTAAAAAGGAATTTGGCTTATTACGTTTGAGTTTTCTTGCTGGTTAAAATTAGGTAGATCAAGTGGTGTTTCTCCAATTAGTTGGCTGACGCTAATGCCAAAGTGCTTGGCAATGGGCTGCAGGGTGCTAACTTTGGGGTTACCTGTTTTACCAGTGGCCAGGCGATGAATGACGGGCTGGTTGGTGCTGGTTTGGCGAGCTAGCTCGGCTTCAGTTAAGTGGCTTTTTTGCATTAGGGCACGCAGGTTGGAGGAGAGCGGGTTGTTTTTATTTGTTGTGTTGTTATCTGTTGTCATTTTATAAGCTTAGGTTGTTTGTGGTTTTGTGAAATAAGGCAAAAACACGGTGTTGACCACCCTAATGCATTTGCGTATATTGCAAATACTTCATTGCATTTTTAAGTTTAAAAAAATACATGCGTGAATTATAGGTTATTGGTTTTTTATAAGCAAAAAGGACGCTTATTTTAATATCCTAAGTAAAAACCAAAAGTGTATTCGGCCATGCTCGGGTTGTTTTCAATGGGTAAGGCTGGTTGCTAAATAGACAAACAACAAGGAGGTTACATCTTATGTCATGGGATGATGTGCTTAAAGAAGTTCGAGCTCGTAAAAATAAAAAAAATCAATCAGCTTGCCAAGTGGTTGATTCTGAAGGCCACGCTGCAAGCAAAAAAAATACGATTAAAAAAAGAGGTGTTGTTAAAAAGTGTTATTATCTGGGTGAGTTATACCCCGGTATTTATCTGACTGCGCGTGAGGCGCAATGCATGGTTTGTTTTTTGCAAGGAAAAACAATTAGTACTACAGCCAGTTTTTTAAATTTGTCGCCAAGAACCGTAGAGTTTTATTTAAAAAACACGAAGAAAAAATTAAATTGCCAAACAAAGGTGGAGTTAATGTCTTGTGTTTTAAGAACCGATTTTCTCGATGTTTATGAGCTAGAGGTGTGCTAACGTATCATTTTATTTTTTATGGTTAATCGGCGAAAAACGGTATTTATTGTTTTTGCTATTGTGATATCTTTTGGTTATTGGTTTTTCTTTAAGAAAAGGTGGTTTATTAGCATGCTGCAATACTTCAAAAGCCTTGATTCGGCGCCCCCTTTGTGTGAGCAAAGCGTTCATGTTTGGGTTGTTGATATGGATCAAGGCGTTAATGCACAAGAGCTTGAATGCTTGTCTAGCAGTGAGGTGGCACGAATAGCTCGTTTTTCATCTGGGTTGCTACAAAGGCGGCGCGAGCGTGTTTTTGTTAGCTTAAGGGAGCTTTTGGCGCATTACCTTAGTGTAAGTGCAAAGAGCATTACATTTAAATATGGCAAGCACGGGAAGCCCTATCTTTCAGAGATGGGCGATAAAAAAAGTTTTTATTTTAATATTTCTCATTCAAAAAATATTGCATTAATGGCTTTTTCTCAGCAGTTTGAGTTGGGGGTTGATATAGAATACCAAAGGGATAGCATTGATGTTGAGGGTTTGAGTCGTCGCTTCTTTGCAAGGTCTGAGCACAACATACTAATGGCGATGAGCGAAGGAGCTGAAAGGATTCAGGGCTTTTATCGTTACTGGGCATTAAAAGAAGCCGTTATTAAAGCGACAGGCAAGGGCTTGTCTTGTCCGTTGAGGGAGGTCAAGGTTTCTTTGGCTTCAGCAGTTCTGGGGCGTTCATTGCTGGCTTTGTCAATGGATCAGGATTTTGATTGTTGGTATGTAAGAGAGTTGAATGTGGATTCTGCTTACTCTTCAGCAATAGCCGTTAGGGGTGATGTAGATAAGCTTGGCGTATTTGCTGTTGAATAAGCGGTTGTCTGGGCAAGCTGCCCCTGCTTTAGTTGCTTGACGGTGTTTGGGCTTTGCTTCTAGGGGGCGGCTGTTTGAAGGGCTTTTAGGTTTTTAACGAGTGGCTGATCTATTTCTTGCAGAGTGCTTGCTGATGAGTGCAGTGCTTAAAGCTATGTTACTCTGTTTTGTCTGTTTTTCTTTTTTCGGTATAGCCTAAATAACGCTTTGATGGGCTAAATGAGTCGTTGCTTTGGGTGGGTTGTGCTTTTTTTGTTGGCTTTGTGATTTGTTTGCTTGATTCCATTGACAAAATTGCTACACTGACGCAGAATCATCAGCTCGATTTTGGAGGGATTCCCGAGCGGTCAAAGGGATCAGACTGTAAATCTGACGGCTTAGCCTTCGGAGGTTCGAATCCTCCTCCCTCCACCAGTTTTTGATTGGGTTAATGAAAAATTGACGCGGGTGTAGTTCAACGGTAGAACTTCAGCCTTCCAAGCTGATAGTGTGGGTTCGATTCCCATCACCCGCTCCAGTTTTTTTAGAGAATAGGTTGTATTCTGCCCACATAGCTCAGCGGTAGAGCACTTCCTTGGTAAGGAAGAGGTCACCGGTTCAATTCCGGTTGTGGGCTTCAAAAGAGGTGGATTGTTTTTTTTTAACGCAAAGTGTTTCAGAAAAGCGATTGAGATGATAGTATCTTTTATTTTTAAATATTGAGGAGTAAAAGCGATGGCAAAGGAAAAATTTGAACGTAGTAAGCCACATATGAATGTTGGAACAATTGGTCACGTTGATCATGGTAAGACAACATTAACGGCGGCGATCACTAAAGTAATGGGCGAGAAGTTTGGTGGAGAAGCGCAAGCTTTTGATCAGATTGATAACGCGCCAGAAGAGCGCGCACGTGGTATTACCATTGCGACATCGCATGTTGAGTATGAATCAGACAAGCGTCACTATGCGCACGTAGATTGTCCAGGACACGCGGATTATGTGAAGAACATGATTACAGGTGCAGCGCAAATGGATGGAGCGATATTGGTTGTATCAGCAGCAGATGGTCCGATGCCACAAACTCGCGAGCATATTTTATTGGCACGTCAAGTGGGTGTTCCAAATATCATTGTATTCTTGAATAAAGCTGACATGGTTGATGATGCTGAGTTGGTTGAATTGGTTGAGATGGAAGTCAGAGACTTGTTGAACAAGTATGAGTTTCCTGGTGATGATACACCGATTATTTCAGGGTCTGCATTAAAAGCACTAGAGGGCGACAGCAGCGACATTGGTGCGCCATCGGTTGAGAAATTGGTTGCCAGCATGGACGACTATTTTCCTGAGCCAGAGCGTGTTATTGACAAGCCATTTTTGATGCCGATTGAGGATGTATTCTCTATTTCGGGACGTGGAACAGTGGTCACGGGTCGTGTAGAGCGCGGGATTGTTAAAGTTGGTGGAGAGTTAGAGATTGTTGGTATTAAAGCGACAGAGAAGACAATTTGTACGGGTGTAGAGATGTTCCGTAAGTTGTTGGATGAAGGTCGTGCGGGTGATAACGTTGGTGTTTTATTGCGTGGAACCAAGCGTGAAGATGTTGAGCGCGGACAAGTTTTAGCAGCGCCAGGCACGATTAACCCACACACAAAATTTGAAGCGGAAGTGTACGTATTGTCAAAAGAAGAGGGTGGTCGTCATACGCCATTCTTTAAAGGATATCGCCCACAGTTTTATTTCCGTACAACGGATGTGACTGGAGCGGTTATTTTACCTGAAGGCGTAGAGATGGTGATGCCAGGTGATAACGTAACAGTAGAAGTTGAGTTGATTGCTCCAATTGCTATGGAAGACGGCGGCAACTTTGCGATTCGTGAAGGTGGCCGTACTGTTGGTGCCGGCGTGATTGTCAAGATTGTTGAATAACTTTGTTCAAATAGCTTGAAGATTGTTGATTATCAATATATAGTTCATTACCTTTTATTCCTCCTCAGCCCGAATAGGGCTGGGGCGGTGTAGAGGCCAGTAGCTCAATTGGCAGAGCGGCGGTCTCCAAAACCGCAGGTTGGGGGTTCGATTCCCTCCTGGCCTGCCACTGCTTGCGGTGGTAGGGTTTTTTTGGTTGTGATTTAACGTTGCAGTCATTTGCGAATGGACCTAAATTGAGTGTTTGTTGGGGTGATATTAAGAATGAGTAAACAGGCTGAAGCAAAAAGTGGTGATTTATTTAAGTGGATGCTAGTTTGGGCGCTACTAATTGCCGGTGTTGTTGCTAATTTATATTATAATAATGTTACTAGCGCTATTAAGATGTCTGTTGGTATTGTTTGGGTAATTGCATTGTTGCTGATTGCCGGACAAACAGCAAAAGGGCATAAAACTCGGACATTTATTAAGAATTCTCGCGCGGAAATGTTAAAGGTTGTTTGGCCAGAGCGGCCACAAATTGTTCAGATGTCCTTCATTGTTGTGATAATGATTATTATTGTTTCGTTGTTGCTTTGGGGGATGGATACCCTGTTGATGTACGGTGTTAGTTTGTTGATGGGGCAGGGGGGCTAGTTATGTCAGAAGATGAAAATAATACGCATAATAATAATAAAGACTCAAGCGCTTCTTTTGGTGAAAAGGGGTTGCGTTGGTACGTGATTCACGTTCATTCAAGTTATGAAGCCTATGTTATTAGAACATTAAATGATCGTATTCAGGTGGCGGGCGTTGAGCATCGCTTTGGTGAGATTATTGTTCCAACTGAAGAAGTCATAGAAATGAGGGGCGGTAAAAAGCGCAAAGTTGAAAGAAAGTTTTTCCCGGGCTACATATTATTACAGATCGATATGGATAGTGATATGTGGTACCTAGTAAGAAATACACCAAAGGTTTTGGGCTTTATTGGCGGTACTTCAGAGAAGCCTGCGCCAATTAGTGATAAAGAGGCGATGTCAATTTTACAGCGCGTTGAAGAGGGCGAGAAAAAGCCACGTCATAAAGTTTTATTTGAGCCGGGTGAGTTTGTGAGAGTTAAAGATGGCCCTTTTGCCGATTTCAATGGAACGGTTGAAGATGTGAATTATGACAAGAGTCGTTTAAAAGTTTCTGTTTCTATTTTTGGAAGGTCGACGCCCGTCGAATTGGAGTTTAGTCAGGTTGAAAAAGCCTGATTAATTTTTTAAATAAGAGGAGCCGTTAAGGCGTTTGTACTCAAGGGGAAGTAAAATGGCAAAGAAAGTTAGCGGTTATATCAAACTGCAAATTAAAGCAGGTGCTGCCAATCCAAGTCCGCCAGTAGGGCCGGCTTTAGGTCAGCATGGTGTTAATATCATGGAGTTCTGTAAGGCATTTAATGCGAAAACACAGGACCAAGACAAAGATTTACCAGTTCCGGTTGAAATTACGGTTTATTCAGATCGTAGCTTTACGTTTGTGACGAAAACACCTCCTGCAGCAAGGCTTATATTGAAAGAGCTGAATCTGAAGTCAGGAAGCGGTGAGCCAAACACAAAAAAAGTTGGAAAGATCAACAGAGAGCAGTTAGAAAAAGTTGCAAAAGCAAAAGAGCCTGATTTAACGGCAGCTGATTTAGAGGCTGCAGTAAGAACAATTGCAGGCACTGCGCGCAGCATGGGTATTGATGTTGAGGGGGTGATTTATGAGTAAGCGCACACGGGCTTTCGCTGAGAAAGTGGACCCAACAAAGCAGTATCCTGTTTTAGATGCTATTTCACTTTTAAAAGAGCTTGGCACGGCTAAGTTTCCTGAGTCAGTTGATATTGCTGTGCAGCTGGGTGTTGATGCTAAAAAATCAGACCAGGCTGTTCGTGGTGCAACTAACTTGCCACATGGAACAGGCAAAACGGTTCGTGTTGCTGTTTTTGCTCAAGGCGAGCAAGCAGATCAAGCAAAAGCCGCGGGAGCTGATATTGTTGGTTTTGATGATTTGGCAGAACAAGTTAAAAAAGGTGAAATGAACTTTGATGTAGTTATTGCAACGCCTGCTGCTATGAGAGTTGTTGGTCAATTAGGCCAAATATTAGGCCCGAGAGGCTTAATGCCTAACCCCAAGGTGGGTACGGTGACGGCAGATGTCGCAATAGCAGTTAAGAATGCAAAAGCTGGGCAGATCCGCTACAGGACTGATAAAGCGGCAATTATTCACGCACCTGTAGGCAAGGTAACGTTTGACCCTGCTGCAATTAAAGAGAATGTTGAGGCTTTAGTCGTTGATTTAAAGAAGGCTAAGCCAGCCCAAGCTAAGGGTGTTTATCTGCGCAAGTTGTCGTTATCGACAACAATGGGGCCAGGCATCGCGATTGATTTGTCCTCGTTGGCAATATAGGGCGTTTAAAAGAATTCGTAGGCTGAGGCTCTTTTTTGAGTGTCAGCTGTCGAAGACCGTAGGTATTGTTTGATTTAAATAGTGCTTTTTGCACTGGCCTACGTAGACGGTGGTAGCGCTTAAGTTAGTTGCTAGCATCATTGGTCCAAGTGCCGTTAGCTTTTAAAAGTTAATTGGGGTTTGGTGGAAAGTTAATTGGGAGGTAAATTATGCCCCTAAATTTAGAACAGAAAAAAGCAATAGTTTCTGAAATGGCGGATGTTTGTAAAACGTCTGTTTCAGCAGCGATTGCTGACTACCGTGGCTTAACGGTTTCGGAAATGACAGACCTACGTTCTAAAGCACGTGAAAGTGGTGTGTATTTGAGAGTTGTTCGAAATACGCTGGCACGATTAGCTTGTAAAGGAACAGACTATGAATGTCTTCAAGATGTTTTGGTTGGTCCCTTAGTGCTGTTGTTTTCAAAAGAAGAGCCTGGTGCTGCTGCGCGGTTATTGAAAGATTTCACAAAGCAGCATGACAGCTTAGAGGTAAAAGGCTTGGTTGTCGGTGGTGAATTGTTAGCAGCTGATCGTTTGAAAGAAGTGGCTGCGTTACCGTCTCGTGATGAAGCAATTGCTTTGTTGATGTCGGTTATGCAAGCTCCAATAACAAAACTTGTTCGCACACTTGCAGAGCCTGGCGCTATGCTTGTTAGAACAGTTTCTGCTGTTGGTGATCAAAAAGAAGCGGCTTAATTAATAAATAAAATGGGAGACAGAAAATGTCAGAGAAAATTGAAAAATTGTTAGAAGAAATTTCAGCCATGTCAATTATGGAAGTTGTTGATTTAGTTAAAGCAATGGAAGATAAATTTGGTGTGTCTGCTGCGGCTCCGGTTGCTGTTGCTGCTGCTGGAGGCGGAGACGCTGCTGTTGTTGAAGAGCAAACTGAGTTTAATGTAGTAATGACAAGCTTTGGCGGCAATAAAATTTCTGTCATTAAAGCGGTTCGTGCTATCACAGGACTTGGTCTTAAAGAAGCAAAAGACTTAGTTGAGGGCGTGCCTTCTGCTATTAAAGAAGGTGTTGCTAAAGATGAAGCAGAGTCAGTTAAAAAACAGCTTGAAGAAGCTGGTGCGGCTGTAGACGTTAAATAAAAAACTGTTAAGCTAGCTTGTTTTTTCTAGATAACTTAGAAGAAGCGGGCTGGCTTTTTAGTGTTTTATTTAATAACCAAAAAATTTAATTAAGCGAATATGAGAGGCACTTATGGCTCAATCAACTGATTCTTCTAATAGCAATACATTATCACTTGCGCAAAGAATGCGCGGTCGTCTTTATTTGGGTAAGCAGGAACGAGAAGTTGTTGAACTGCCGTTTATGCTTGAAACACAAATTAAGTCGTATGAACGATTTTTACAAGCTGACATAGCTCCGTTGGAAAGAAAAAACAAAGGACTTCAGTCGGCTTTTTCATCAGTTTTTCCTATTATAAATCATGCAGGAAACGCTGAATTAGATTTTGTTAGCTATAAACTAGGTGAATCTTTGTTTAATGTCAGAGAGTGTAAGCTTCGTGGCCTGACTTATGCAGCACCACTGAAAGTGAAAATGCGCTTAACTATTTATGATAAAGAATCATCAACAGCCGGTGCTGTTAAAGATATTCGTGAGCAAGAAGTTTATATGGGCGAAGTGCCACTAATGACGGAGACCGGAAGTTTAGTTATTAATGGAACGGAAAGAGTTGTTGTTTCACAACTGCATCGTTCGCCGGGTGTTTTTGTTGAGCATGATAAAGGTAAAACACACTCTTCGGGCAAGTTATTATACTCTGCTCGAATCATTCCTTATCGTGGATCATGGTTGGATTTTGAGTTTGATCCAAAAGATTGCTTATACGTTCGAATTGATCGCCGCCGTAAGTTACCTGCAACGGTGATTTTACATGCTTTAGGGTATAACTCAGAAGAAATTTTAGAAATTTTTTATAAGAAAGATCTGTTTACATTAAAAGATGAAAAGGTAGTATGGGAAGATTTTGTTCCTGAGCGCATGAGAGGCCAAGTAATTGATCAGCCAATTATTGATAATGACGGCAATGTTCTAGTTGAGGAAGGTCGTCGTATTTCTGCTAAAAACATTAGGCAAATGAAAAAAGCAGGTGTTGAGCAGTTAACGCTATCAAAAGAATATTTGCATGGTAAAGTTTTCGCTCAAGCTATTGTTGATCAAGAAAGTGGTGAAGTCATTGCAAATGTGAATGACATTATTACTGAAGATGTTTTAAACACACTTGAAGAGGCGGGTATTCACTCGATTCAAGTATTATATTTTAGTGAAATTGAGTGTGGTCCTTATATCTCTGATACGTTGCGCATAGATGTGTCACACAATCAAATGGAAGCGCTGGTTGAAATTTATCGAATTATGCGTCCGGGTGAGCCACCAACACGTGAGGCGGCAGAAAACTTGTTTGAAAATTTATTTTTCTCAGAGGATCGTTATGATTTGTCTGAAGTTGGCCGAATGAAATTTAACCGTAGAGTGGGCCGTGACTCTGTCACGGGCTCTGGAATATTACAAAAAGAAGACATTGTTGACGTTATGCGTCTGTTAGTTGGCGTTCGTGATGGGCATGATGTTATTGATGATATTGATCATCTTGGTAATCGTCGAATTCGTAGTGTGGGTGAAATGACAGAAAACCAATTCCGAATTGGTTTAGTTCGAGTTGAGCGTGCAGTTAAAGATCGTTTAAGTTTGGCAGAAAGTGATAATTTGATGCCACAAGACTTAGTTAATGCAAAGCCTGTTTCAGCTGCTATTAAAGAGTTCTTTGGTTCAAGTCAGTTGTCGCAGTTTATGGATCAAAACAATCCACTATCTGAGGTTACTCATAAGCGTCGTATTTCGGCTTTAGGGCCGGGTGGTTTGACACGTGAGCGAGCAGGTTTTGAAGTTCGAGATGTTCACCCTACTCACTACGGTCGTATGTGCCCTATTGAAACACCTGAGGGACCAAATATTGGTTTGATTAACTCACTTGCTATTTATGCGCGTACTAATGAGTATGGTTTTTTAGAAACACCTTATCGGAAAGTAGAAAATTGTGTTGTTACTGATGAATGTGAATATTTGTCAGCTATTGAAGAGGGTGGTTTTCATATTGCTCAAGCAAATGTTCGAATGGATGAAAGTGGTAAAATGGTGGATGAATTTGTTTCTTGCCGTTATCAAGGAGAAACAACCTTAGCACCGCCTGAAAAAATTAAATATATGGATGTTTCTGCTCGCCAAATTGTATCCGTGGCAGCATCGTTAATTCCATTTTTGGAGCATGATGATGCTAACCGTGCACTAATGGGGGCGAACATGCAGCGCCAAGCTGTGCCAACATTGCGTCCAGATAAGCCTTTGGTTGGAACGGGGATGGAGCGACTTGTTGCAATGGACTCTGGTGCAACAGTTAGAGCAAAACACAATGGTGTTGTTGAATCGGTTGATGCATCACGAATTGTTGTAAAAGTTGACCCTAAAGAAAAATCAGCAGTTAGTGTAGATATTTATAATTTAATTAAATTTACTCGAACTAACTATAATACTTGTATTAATCAGCGTCCAATTGTTGGGCCAGGTGACGTCGTTAGAAAAGGGGATGTGCTTGCTGATGGCCCATCAACTGATCTAGGTGAGCTGGCTTTGGGGCAGAACCTTTTTGTTGCTTTCATGATTTGGAATGGATACAACTTTGAAGATTCTATTTTGATTTCTGAAAAATTGGTTGAAGATGATCGTTTTACTAGTATTCATATACAAGAGTTAACGTGTATATCTCGAGACACAAAATTAGGGGCAGAAGAAATTACTGCTGATATTCCTAATGTGGGCGAAGAGGCGCTAAATAAACTTGATGAATGTGGTATTGTTTATGTTGGTGCAGAAGTTAAGCCTGGCGACATCCTTGTAGGTAAAGTAACGCCTAAAGGGGAAATGCAATTAACACCAGAAGAAAAATTATTGCGCGCAATTTTTGGTGAAAAAGCGTCGGATGTTAAAGATAGCTCTCTTCGAGTTTCTTCGAGTGTTGTTGGAACGGTTATCGATGTGCAGGTGTTTACACGCGACGGCGTTAAGAAAGATTCTCGTGCACTAGCTATTCAAGATGAGCATTTAACTAAGGCTAAAAAAGATGTTGAAGATGAGATGAGAATTCGAGAGAGTTTATTGTTTTTATCAGCAGAGAAGCTGTTAATTGGCTTAGTTGTTGATGGCGGGCCTGGTGGTCTTAAAAAAGGCGAAACCATTTCGGCAGAATATTTGCAAAGTCTATCAAATGAAAAGTGGTTTGATGTTCGTCTCCGTGATGAGAAGGAAATGAAAAAACTTGAGGAAATGGTTGAACGCTATAAGGCATTAAAAGAATCCGCTGATTCTAAGTTAAAGCATATTAAGCAAAAGTTTTCTCAAGGTGATGACCTTGCTCCGGGCGTTATAAAAGTTGTTAAAGTGTATTTGGCGGTTAAAAGGCGAATACAACCCGGTGATAAAATGGCAGGGCGACACGGAAATAAAGGGGTTATTTCCACTATTGTTCCTGCTGAAGATATGCCGTATTTAGAAGATGGCACCCCAGTCGATATCGTTTTAAATCCTTTAGGGGTTCCTTCACGAATGAATATTGGTCAGATTCTAGAAACACATCTGGGTTGGGCTTCTAAAGGGATGGGGCAGAAAATAGGTAAAATGATTGATGAAAAGGTTAGTGCGACAGGAGTGAGAAAACACCTTAAAGATGTTTATGGCAATGCTGTTTCTCAAACTTATGATGTTGACCAGCTTGATGATAAAGAAGTTATGACATTGGCAAAGAACTTGCGTAATGGTGTGCCAGTTGCTACGCCTGTTTTTGATGGCGCCAGTGAAAAGAAAATCAAGCACTTATTGACGGAGGCGGGGTTGACTCAGTCAGGACAAACCTGGCTTCGTGATGGGCTGACGGGCAACAAGTTTGCGCGACCTGTTACTGTTGGTTGTATGTATTTATTGAAATTAAACCATTTGGTCGACGATAAAATGCATGCGCGTTCAACAGGCTCTTATAGTTTGGTCACGCAGCAGCCGCTTGGTGGTAAGGCTCAATTTGGTGGGCAACGTTTTGGTGAGATGGAGGTTTGGGCACTTGAAGCTTATGGTGCCGCTTACACCTTGCAGGAAATGCTGACAGTTAAGTCTGATGATGTGAATGGGCGTACTCGCATGTATAAAAACATTGTTGATGGAAACCATCAAATGGATCCAGGAATGCCAGAATCCTTTAACGTGTTGATTAAAGAAATTCGCTCTTTGGGTATTGATATTAACCTTGAAAATAATTAAGGCTTTTAGGCAATAACTATTTTTTTTATAGGGGAAAAACATTGAAAGATTTATTACAACAATTTAATAGTGCTTTTCGTAATCGGATTGCTGACTTTGATAGTGTTTCTTTAGGATTGGCAGCGCCCGATATTATTCGTTCGTGGTCTATGGGTGAAGTAAGAAAGCCGGAAACCATTAATTACCGAACCTTTAAGCCGGAAAGAGACGGTTTATTTTGCGCTAAGATTTTCGGACCTATTAAGGATTATGAGTGTTTATGCGGCAAATATAAGCGTTTAAAGCACCGTGGTGTTGTTTGTGAGAAATGTGGTGTTGAGGTTACGTTATCCAAAGTTCGTCGTGAACGAATGGGACATATTGATTTAGCAACACCTGTTGCACATATATGGTATTTGAAATCGTTGCCGTCTCGCATTGGTTTGCTGCTAGACATGACTTTACGCGACATAGAGCGTGTGCTTTATTTTGAGGCTTTTGTTATTACTGAACCAGGAATGACCCCACTTGAAAAAGGCGCATTGCTTTCTGAGGAAGCGTATTTAGATGCCCTAGAAGAATATGGAGATGAGTTTGAAGCACTAATGGGTGCAGAAGGCGTTCAAAAGTTATTGCAAGAAGTTGATCTTGAATCTGAAATTGCAGATATGAGAGAAGATCTTGAAAACACAAATTCTGAAACAAAAATTCGTAAGTTAACAAAACGTTTGAAAGTATTAAATGACTTTTTAGAGTCTAAGAATAAGCCGGAATGGATGATTATGTCTGTGTTGCCAATATTGCCGCCGGATTTGCGGCCATTGGTGCCATTGGACGGTGGGCGTTTTGCCACATCAGATCTTAATGATTTATATCGACGTGTTATTAATCGTAATAATCGCTTAAAAAGATTATTAGAGTTAAATGCACCAGACATTATTGTTCGAAATGAGAAGCGTATGCTTCAAGAATCTGTTGATGCGTTGCTTGACAATGGTCGCCGGGGTCGTGCAATTTTAGGCTCAAATAAACGTCCGCTTAAATCATTGGCAGACATGATTAAAGGCAAGCAAGGTCGATTCCGTCAAAACTTATTAGGTAAGCGTGTCGATTATTCCGGCCGATCGGTTATTGTTGTTGGTCCAACATTGAAGTTGCATCAATGCGGCTTACCTAAAAAAATGGCGTTAGAGTTGTTTAAGCCATTTATTTTTAGCAAATTACAAGGGCGTGATTTAGCAACAACCATTAAAGCGGCTAAAAAAATGGTTGAGAGTGAAGTGCCTGAAGTTTGGGATATTTTAGAAGAAGTTATTCGTGAGCATCCGGTGTTATTAAACAGAGCGCCAACACTTCACCGTTTAGGTATTCAAGCATTTGAGCCTGTCTTAGTTGAAGGTAAGGCAATACAGTTACATCCATTGGTTTGTACGGCTTATAATGCCGATTTTGATGGCGATCAAATGGCGGTTCACATTCCATTGACCCTTGAGGCACAGTTAGAGGCGCGCACATTAATGATGGCAACCAATAATGTGTTGCACCCCGCAAACGGTGATCCAATTATTGTGCCTACCCATGATGTTGTTTTGGGTCTGTACTATATGACTCGAGATAGCATTGGTTGTAAAGGCGAGGGCATGTTATTTGCTGATTATCAAGAAGTGATGCGCGCCTATGAAAATGATGCTGTCGAACTTCATGCGAAAATTAAAGCTCGAGTTAAGGAAGTTATTGTTAATGATGTGGGCGAAGAAATTGATAGCAAGCGAATATTAGTTGAAACAACGGTGGGCCGTGTTTTGCTTTGGGATATTGTGCCTGATGGTTTGTCGTTTGAGATTATTAATAAACCAATGAATAAAAAAGCGGTATCAGGCTTATTAAATGCTTGTTATCGACAACTAGGTTTAAAGCCAACAGTTGTTTTTGCCGATCACCTGATGTACATGGGTTTCCGTTATTCAACGAAATCGGGTATCTCAGTTGGTATTGATGATTTAATTATTCCTGAAGAAAAAGAATCAATTATCCAGTCTTCGAAAGATGAAGTTTCAGAAATTGAGCGTCAATATGCTTCAGGCTTAGTTACCAAGGGCGAGCGTTATAGTAAAGTAGTTGATATTTGGTCTCAGACTAATGATACCGTGGCAAAGGCAATGATGGATCGAATAGCTAAAGAGCAAGTTAAGACGGCATCCGGAGAAATGGTTGAGCAACCGTCTTTCAACTCAGTTTATATGATGTCAGATTCTGGTGCTCGTGGATCGGCGGCACAGATTCGTCAGTTGGCGGGAATGCGTGGCTTGATGGCTAAGCCAGATGGAACAATTATTGAAACACCCATTATAGCGAACTTCCGTGAAGGCTTAGATGTATTACAGTACTTTATTTCGACCCACGGTGCGCGTAAGGGTTTGGCTGATACAGCATTAAAAACTGCAAACTCAGGATATTTGACACGTCGGTTAGTTGATGTGGCTCAAGATGTTGTTGTGACAGAAAAAGATTGCGGCACTGAGAATGGCTTACTAGTAAAACCAATTATTGATGGTGGTGAAATTGTTGAACCCCTTCGAGATCGTGTTTTAGGCCGTGTTTTGTTGGAGCCAGCAATTAATTTGGCAACCTCTGAGGTTGTGGTTGATAAAAATGAGCTGCTTGATGAAGACAAGGTCGACCTGCTTGAAGAACATGGCATTGATGAAGTGAGAGTTCGCTCGGTTATTTGCTGCGAAAGTCATCATGGCGTTTGTTCTTTGTGTTATGGTCGAGACCTCGCTAGAGGCCACATGGTTAATAGTGGCGAAGCGGTTGGTGTGATTGCGGCGCAATCAATTGGTGAGCCAGGAACCCAGCTTACTATGCGTACTTTCCATATCGGTGGTGCAGCGTCTAGTGAGGCAGCAGCAAGTAATATCCAGGTGCAAACGGCAGGTAAGGCTAAGCTCGTTAATATTAAATCCGTTGAGCGTTCAGATGGCAAGCTGGTTGCAGTGTCTCGCTCGGGTGAGTTTATTGTTTTGGATGCTCGAGGCCGCCAGCGCGAATGTTATAAAGTCCCTTACGGTGCGGTTTTAGCTGTTCATGATGATAATGAGGTTGCAGCAGGAGACATTGTTGCTCAGTGGGATCCTCATATGCATCCAATTGTAACGGAGGCGGCCGGTAAAGTTCGTTTTGTTAATTTTGTTGATGGTATGACAGTAAATCGTCAGACCGATGAATTAACAGGCCTATCCAGTATTGTTGTTGGTGTGTTAAAGCGCAGCTCATCTAGTAAAGATCTTCGCCCCATGATTCAGCTCATCGATGCAGATGGTAAAGATGTTTATTTGGCGGGAAGCAATATTCCTGCGCATTATTTTTTACCAGAAGGCACTGTTATTTCGTTGGAAGATAGCGCTCAAGTTAAGGTTGGTGATGTTTTAGCAAGAATTCCAAAAGAAACAAGTAAGACACGCGATATTACGGGTGGCCTTCCTCGTGTGGCTGATTTGTTCGAAGCTCGAAAACCTAAAGAGCCTGCTATTTTGGCTGAAATATCGGGTGTTGTTAGTTTTGGTAGGGGATACAAAAGAAAAAGGGCGTTTGGTTATTACTTCCCCAGAAGGTGAAGTGAGTGAAACGCTAATTCCAAAATGGCGACATATTGGTGTTTTTGAAGGTGAAACGGTTACTAAGGGTGAGGTTGTCGCTCATGGTGCCCCTGAATCGCATGATATTTTAAGATTGCTGGGAGTGAGTACTCTTACTGAGTATATTGTTCATGAGGTGCAAGAAGTTTATCGATTGCAGGGTGTTAAGATTAATGACAAGCACATTGAGGTCATTGTTCGACAAATGTTGCGGAAAGTGAACATTATTGATTCAGGTAGCACTAATTATATCCAAGGCGAGCAAGCTGAGTTAACGAAGGTTTTACGTGCAAATGAGAAGGTTGTTGCAGAAGGCGGCCAGCCAGCAACGTATCAACGCGTGTTGCTGGGTATTACCAAGGCATCACTTGCAACGGAGTCGTTCTTATCTGCCGCATCATTCCAGGAAACAACGCGCGTACTAACGGGAGCCTCAGTGTCGGGCAAACGCGATGAGCTTCTTGGCTTGAAAGAGAATGTAATGGTTGGGCGTATTATTCCCGCCGGAACAGGCTTTAAGTATCATGCTGATCGTCGTAAGGCGAGCTTGGTTGAAGCGCAGAAAGAAATTAAAGGAAAAGTTGAAGAAGAGGTGCTTACCGCGCAGGATGTTGAGCAGGCACTAAGTGAAGCGCTTAAGTCTTCTGATGACGGTAAGTAGGATGGTTTGTCGGATAGGGAGGAAAGATTTAACAATGAATGGTGGTTTTGCTTGACAGCATCGCTTGCATTTCATTAGAATCTCGACACTTGTCTATTGATAGAGTTAATAAAAGTAGGAGCCGCCGAATGGCCAGAGTTAATCAGTTAGTAAGAAAGCCCAGGAAACGCAAGGTTAATAAAACCACTGTTCCTGCGCTTGAGTCATCTCCACAACGTCGAGGAGTATGCATACGTGTTTATACGACAACCCCCAAAAAGCCAAACTCGGCAATGCGGAAGGTTGCTCGTGTTAGAGTAACAAACGGCAGTGAGGTAACTGCATACATTGGTGGCGAAGGTCATAATTTGCAAGAGCACTCAGTGGTATTGATTCGCGGTGGTCGTGTAAAAGATTTACCGGGTGTGCGTTATCATATTGTTCGCGGAAGCCTGGATACCTCCGGTGTTTCTGGTCGTAAGCAAGGCCGTTCTAAATATGGTGAGAAAAA
>CBDETP010000022.1:0-24436 GCA_965242995.1 Coxiellales bacterium | reverse complement strand
TAAAAAAAGAACATAGGAAATAAGCAGCAACACAACAAAAGCCAAAACAACACACTGGAATACCGCAATATTTGGGCCTACCTTATACCGAATATAAGCTAAAACAAAAAAAGGAACAACAAAAGCCAGCTCATAAAAAACCACCCAGAGATTGCTAAACTTAATAGCATGATCAAGTAATGTTGCAAAATAATAAGCATCATTAACCCCCTGCTGGGATGCCACATAAGCGACCACATCAAAACATAAAAAAACCAATACTGAAAAAATAATAGCTAGAACAATGCGAATATCTTTACT
This sequence comes from Coxiellales bacterium, assembly GCA_965242995.1. Classification (GTDB taxonomy): domain Bacteria; phylum Pseudomonadota; class Gammaproteobacteria; order CBDETP01; family CBDETP01; genus CBDETP01. Next base: position 24,136 of record CBDETP010000022.1, on the reverse strand, counting down.
TAAATTATCTTTTTTATAGCCCGCCCAATTGAACACTTCACCAAGCTCCCTGTTTTAAGATTCTAGCGCAACTCAAAAATTCATCTCATTACAGCATAGGACTAAAGTCAATTCAAGAAAGCTTGCGAAGCCCTCCAAAAAGGATTAAAGAACACCAAGGGAGCATTCTTCACTCTCAAGATCGTTTAAGTGTGAGAAACCGCAGCCGTGAGCACAGAACTCTCTTCATCAGAACTTAAAGAGTCCTGACCATCAAGCTGTTCATAAGTATATCGACCGATAACATTCGGCAAAGAATAAATTAAAGCCAAACTAATAGCTGCTGTTAACGATAAAGTAATATATTGTTGGGTGTTGTTTTCTGGCCTTATAGAAAACTCACCCGCCACGATTAATCCAGTCACCAGCAAAACACCCAATCTTAATATTAAAATTGCTGCTGTCCTATTAGCTTTACACATATTAACTTTTCACCACACTACTTAGATATACTCAACTTTAGCAATTTCATAATTTTTTTCGCCGCCTGGAGAAAAAACCAAGACTTCATCATCGACCATCTTACCAATAATCGCTTTAGCAATGGGTGATTGATAAGAGATTTTCGCCACTTTAATATCAGCTTCATCATGACCAACAATTTGATAGGTCACCTCTTCTTCGGTTTCTGAATCAATCAGGGTAACTGTTGCGCCAAAAATCACTTTGCCATTATTGGTCATCTCAGTGACATCAATAATTTGGCCATTCGCTAAGCTTCCTTCCACCGTTAAAATTCGCCCTTCAATAAAGCTTTGCTTTTCTCTCGCTGCGTGATATTCAGCATTTTCTTTCAAATCACCATGCTCACGCGCTTCGGCAATGGCGGCTACCACTTCTGGTCGCTCAACTTGCTTTAAACGAACTAACTCTTCTTGAAGTTTTTCGGCACCTTCTTTGGTCATTGCTACTCTGTTCATTATCAACTCCTTCCAATATGGTTTTGCAGCACACAAAAATGCTGGTAAAAAATTGTCTTTGGAGGTTACCTAACAAACAAGTATTATGGCTTAATGGCTTGATGACGCTCTTGCAAACTCAACACAACACCCGCCGAATTGGCCTGCATGGCCAAACATGCGGCACGCCCCCCAGCTAAGGTGGTAGTGTACCAAACCTCGTGCATAATAGCACTTTTGCGTATACCGTAACTGCGCCGAATGGCATCTGCATCACGATTGGCTTGCTTACCTTCGGTGGTATTAATAATAAAATTAATATCACCATTTTTAATTTTATCAACAATATGCGGACGACCCTCGGTTATTTTAAACACCACCTCACAAGATAGTCCCGCCTCTTTAATAACAGCCGCCGTTCCTTTTGTTGCCACAACAGAAAAACCCAGCTCAATTAACTGCTTTACCACAGGCACCACCTGTGGCTTATCCGCTTGTCGCACACTAATAAATGCTGTACCTGGTTGCGGCAAGCACTGTCCAGCACCCAGCTGGCCTTTCGCATAGGCTTCACCAAAGCTTTCACCAATTCCCATAACTTCACCAGTAGAGCGCATTTCAGGACCTAGCAGCGGGTCGACCCCTGGAAATTTAGCAAAAGGAAAAACCGGAATTTTAACGGCATAAAAATTTGGCACGCACTCTTTGGTATAACCCTGCTCAGCCAACGATTGCCCCAACATGCAGCGAGCTGCAATTTTTGCCATCGGAACACCCGTGGCTTTTGCAATAAACGGCACCGTGCGCGAAGCACGCGGATTAACCTCAAGTATATAAATCTCGTCACCCTGAATGGCAAACTGCGCGTTAATAAGGCCAACCACACCTAGCTCAACAGCCAACGCTGCCATCTGCTCTCTTAATAAATTTTGTGTTTGCGCTGATAAATCAAATGGCGGCAAACTACAACTTGAGTCGCCTGAGTGAATTCCCGCCTGCTCAATATGCTGGAGAATTCCACCAATAAGCACTTGCTTGCCATCACAAACAGCATCCACATCAACTTCAATAGCGTTATCTAAAAAATGATCGAGCAACAGCGGTGAAGACTCGCTCACACCTGTCGCCTTTTGCATATAGTCAACCAAACCTTTTTCTTGATAAATAATTTTCATCGCCCGACCACCGAGCACATGCGAAGGCCTTACCACTAACGGATAGGCGAAAACTTTAGCTAAGCGAATTCCTTCTTCACAACTACGCACTGTGCCGTTGGGGGGCTGCTGTAAATCTAATTGATTTAGCAACTGCTGAAAACGTTCACGATCCTCAGCTCGATCAATGGCATCTGGCAATGTTCCAACAATAGGCACACCATTTCTTTCTAACTCAGCGGCTAGTTTTAGCGGTGTTTGCCCACCAAACTGAACTACCACACCCACTGGATTTTCAAGGCGAACAATCTCTAAAACATCTTCCAATGTTAATGATTCAAAATACAATCGATCGGATACATCATAATCAGTTGAAACAGTTTCGGGATTACAATTGACCATGATGGTTTCATACCCAATTTCTTTTAACGCTAAAACTGCATGCACGCAGCAATAATCAAACTCAATTCCCTGACCAATTCGATTAGGCCCACCACCTAAAACCATAACCTTTTTATTTGTCGTTGGCTTCGATTCATTTTCTTGATCATAACAGGAATACATGTAGGCGGTTGACGAATCAAATTCTGCCGCACACGTATCAACATGCTTATAAACTGGGTGAATATTTAATTGATGACGATATTCGCGAACCTCGCCTTCTGTTTCATTTAATAAAAAAGCCAAACGCTTATCCGAAAAACCTTGCCTTTTTAAATAACGCATTTCGGTGTCAGATAACCCCTTAAGTGTTTTCTCAGAAACCCATTGTTCACTCATTACTAAGTCATGTATTTGCACTAAAAACCAGGGATCAATCCCTGTAATTTCTTGCGCTTGTTCAACGCTCATGCCAATCCGAAAGGCATCCGCTAACACCCAAAGTCGGTCTTCTTTCGCAAAACGCAAGGCTTTATGCAACGCCTGATCATCTAATTCCATTTTTTGCCAAGGAATAACCGAATCTAAACCCGACTTGCCTGTTTCTAATCCGCGCAAAGCTTTTTGCAAAGATTCCTGAAAGCAACGCCCCATTGCCATTACTTCACCAACACTTTTCATTTGTGTGGTTAGCTCTTCAGTCGCACCGGGGAATTTTTCAAAATTAAATCGTGGGATTTTAGTTACAACATAATCGAGCGTCGGCTCAAAAGATGCAGGAATTGCGGTATCGGTAATTGCATGGGTTAATTCATCTAGCGTATAACCCAAGGCTAATTTTGCGGCAACTTTGGCAATTGGATACCCTGTCGCTTTCGATGCCAACGCTGACGATCGTGATACTCGAGGATTCATTTCAATCACGACTAAATCACCATTTTTAGGATTCACCCCAAACTGCACATTAGCACCACCGGTAGTCACGCCGATTTCACGCAACACAGCAACAGCAGCATCGCGCATGGCCTGGTATTCTTTATCTGTCAACGTTTGTGCAGGCGCCACGGTAATAGAGTCGCCAGTATGCACCCCCATTGGATCTAAGTTTTCAATTGAACAAATAATAATGCAGTTATCGTTACGGTCACGCACCACTTCCAATTCATACTCTTTCCAGCCAATAATCGATTCATCAATGAGTAATTCATTGGTTGGTGATAACTCAAAACCTCGCTCGCAGATATCTAAAAATTCTTCTTGATTATAAGCCACACCACCGCCACTACCTCCCATGGTAAACGATGGCCGGATAATCACAGGAAAACCTAACTCGGCCAAAATAGCTTGCGCTTGACCCACGTCATGCGCCAGACCCGAGCGAGGTGTTTTTAAGCCGATTTTATGCATGGCTTTTTGAAATAGATCTCGATCTTCCGCTTTATCAATCGCTTCTTTGGTTGCACCAATTAATTCAACACCGTGTCGTTCTAGCACCCCTTCGCGCACTAAATCCAACGCACAATTTAACGCTGTTTGTCCGCCCATGGTTGGTAATATGGCATCGGGTTTTTCTTTTTCGATGATGCGTTCTAGCGTCTGCCACTCAATAGGCTCAATGTAGGTTGCATCAGCCATATCGGGGTCGGTCATGATTGTAGCAGGATTGGAATTGACTAAAATAATTCGACAACCCTCTTCACGCAATGCTTTACAAGCTTGTGCACCAGAATAATCAAACTCACAAGCCTGACCAATCACAATAGGACCTGCTCCAATTAGTAAAACACTTTGAATGTCTGCTCGTTTTGGCATAACTATAATGACCCCACAAACTGATCGAATAACGGCAAGGCATCGTGCGGACCAGGGCTAGCTTCGGGGTGACCCTGGAAGGCAAAAATTGCTTTCTCTTTATGAGCGACACCCTGAATGGTTTGATCAAACATCGAGCGATGAGTAATCGTCAAGCAATCAGGCAACGACGCCTCATCTGCAGCAAAACCGTGATTTTGACTGGTCACCATAACTTGGCGGGTTGTTAAATCAATCACCGGATGGTTAGCACCATGATGACCGAATTTCATTTTAAATGTATTGCCGCCCAGCGCTAATACCAACAATTGAAAGCCTAAACAGATTCCCAACACAGGCACATCGCTTGCAATAATGTGCTGGACCTCGGTAATGATGTCGCCGCAAGCAGCAGGATCACCCGGGCCGTTTGACAAAAAGACGCCCTGCGGCTTCATTGCCAGAACTTTTTGAGCAGGCGTGTTGGCCGGCACTACCGTTACCCGACAACCTCGCTCAGCCAATAAGCGCAAAATCATTTCTTTGACACCAAAATCATAAGCGACCACATGTGGCTGATGATTCGCCTTAATAAAAGGCGGTGGAAATTCCTGGTAGCTAAGCCCTTCAGTCCATTCAATTGCCGTAGAAACACTGACTTTTTCCGTTAAGTTTTGACCTTCAAGCCCAGCGAAGGCTTGCGCTTTTGCAATGGCTTCAGCATGGTTATCGCCACTCATTACACAACAGTTTTGCGCACCACCATCGCGAAGTATTCGCGTCAAAGCGCGCGTATCAACCCCACTTATGGCCACAACGCCTTGTTTTTCAAGGCTGTCTGATAAATTATCCGTCGCTCGCCAATTGCTCACCACCGGCGACATATCACGCATAACACAGGCTTTAACCTGATACGTTGATGATTCTTGATCAAGCGCATTAACACCCACATTACCAATGTGAGGGTAGGTAAACAAAACAATTTGATCAGCATAAGAGGGGTCAGTCAGAATTTCTTGATAGCCAGACATGGCGGTATTAAAAACCAATTCACCCACTGCAGCACCTTCAGCGCCAACAGAAAACCCAGAGAAAACAGTGCCATTAGCCAGCGCCAAGATGGCCGGCTGCAGAGTTTTTGTCTGCTGGGGGTTGCTCATACGAAAGAACCACCTTGCCTTAAGTTTTCAACATTACGGTGCATGATGGCGACCGATCTGCTTTGTGTCAAGCAGTAAATATTAACGGAGCAACCGTGGCAAATTGTCGCCACAAAAAATTAGTACAATAAAAAAACCAGTCAACGGCTACAATACAAATAAAATTCAATGCGTGCTGATATTAAGGAAATATTAAGAGATTAAAAAAAATAACCTGCTACTTTAAAACAAGATTTATTGTGTTTTCAACACAGTGGACCCAGAATAAAAAAACCACCCCGAAGGGTGGTTTTAAATGCACTAGCACAAGAGGCTAGCTAGCGCTTAAGACGCTAATTCATAGCTCATCTGCTTACTGTCTGCGCTGGTGCGCGCCCTACTTCCCTTCCGCTCTTGCTGCTGCTGATCTACCTGCTTCTGGCTCTGGTGATGCACTACCTGCTGCTGCAAATAATGTTGCTGCTGGTAAGGCCGTATGTCTTTCTTCCTTTGGCTCTATATCCTCTATATTGAAATTCAAACCATCTCTAGCTATCAGCCCCTCTAAAAAACACAAAGGAAGTCTTTGCTCCAGAGTTTCAGAAAGACGAATACATTTTCCAAAAAAGCCCATTTCCGGATGTGATACATCCCAAATATCTTTCAAAATTCCTATTAATCCTGCTGTTGAACGACAAGTCTTCAGTTTTTCTATATAAGCTATTGAGCTCCCGCCAAGAGAAATCTTACCCGACTTATTCAAACATCTTTTTTTATAAGCGGCTTCTAGACCCCCTCCTTTTAAAAAGGAGGTTATCTCAATCTTTAGCAAGCCAGTATTACCTGACAGTGTAGATAGTTTTTTTAGTAAAGGATCACCTTGTAATTCGGCAGAGGCAAACCTAAGCACATCAGCATCTTGTGCCACCGCAGCTAAGACTACCTCACGATCAGCCTTTAATGCGACAGAGGCATGCTTTAGACTATAACCGTCGTCCTGCAATATTAATTTCTTCTGAACTTCCTGAGCGGCATATCTAAGTAATTTAACATCTTTAGATATTAATTCTTCCTGATCTTCCTGAGCGGCATATTGGAGCTCCAAACTATGTAATCTTTTTATTCCCTTTCTCAACTGATCTGCCTCAGGTCTCCCTAAGTGGTCCGCTAATATCCACTCAAGAAAAGAAGGTTTAGCTTCACCCCCGATGCTGGCTGGATGGCGCTGGAGAAAAAGAAGAAGCATATGTATCTCTGACATAGGGGGCACTGCTTGTTCTATTAAAAAAATTAAAATTGCAAAAAATTTCCCTGAAAATTCTTGATACTCTTTAAAGCTTGTTCTGTTTTGAATACTATACACTAGGCCTACAACATCCCAAATCAAATCAGCACAATTAATAATGTTATCAGTATAATTAAGATTACTAGCGAATGCCGCCAAACGCATGTGATAAGAAAAAAACCATGCTTCAAAATTATCTGAGCCCCCAGGACTTACTCTTAGGCTTACACCCACAAGACAAAGGGTTGGTCTAGCGTGACCAAAGCTGTCTCTAGAGCCTCCAAACATTTTCACTAAATAATTTTTATACTCAACGTTTGCACCTAATATCATTGCAAAAAGAGGCCCTCCATTGACAAGTTTCCTTCCATCTAATAAGTTATTTACTATAGCTCCATATTTATAATGCTTATTTTTTATCTCTTCGAGCAATGGCCCACAAGTAATGCTAAAAAAAACATTCATTTTCATGTCAATAAATCGCTGAAGATCATCTTTGTTGCTATCTCTGATTTCTTTCAACCTAGCTTTAGTTGTTTCGTTTCCAATTGTAACTTTGCTCATAATTGAAAAAACTCTACCACATTGAACAAAGTCTGCATGCAGTTGTCCAAATTTTTGACGGCTTTCATAAACAATAACTATTAAACTTCCCTCGTTAACTTTTTCTTGGGAAAAAGGATTTAAACGAAGGTGTTCGTACAATCCGGAGGTACAGTCAACGAGGAGAACAGCCTTCTCTACTGTTTTTTCTTTAAAAATTGTTTGAATATTTTTATTTATGTCGGACCCCGGAACTACTGATATTCGCCCCCCCCCGACGATTGGACCAGAGCACATATTATAAACACTATAATTTTTACCTTCTGTTGAGCCTTTCAAAGAATCTTGATACATTGAAATTTCATAATAAGCTTCACCAAGATTACTAATCTTTATATTTTGGCTCTTATCGTCACCATGTAAATTAAATGCTTTTGCTAGCTCTACTGCACATAGATAAGCATGCATTCCTGAGTTAGCCACTAATGCGATTGTCTCCAAATTTTCGCCTATTGGCATTAGCCTGCTAGCTGCATTATCTTTTGCTTCTTTTGAAAAATTTTCATAGGTTAAAAGAGGCTCTATAGAATTGGGGGAATCATTTAGGAGTATAGATATTTCAAAACAAATACTATAGACTAAATCAGCAAATTCAGAATAATTCCTATAATAGCGCTTAACGGCCATATTGGCTAGCAAGCAGATACTCTGGACTGTTTCAGGTTGACTTGTAATGACTCCCTGAATAGAAATTTTTCCAATAATTTTTTAAGACATAATGCTAATAAATAAGTAGGGTGATATTTCTTTTCCCCTAAATCTTTTAGATTTTCTAGCGTGTCATGAATTGTTTTTGTTAAGACCTCCGACTCCTCTAGCGCCTCGGCTTCTGGCTGTGCGCCTGATGGACTTAGCTCGTCTGCTGCCAGCACGCCTTGCCCTGGTTTTGATTTTTCGAGGGCCAGCATTGCCTGGGTGATCTGCCTTGGTGAAGCCACCAAACCGCGGCTTTGTATTACAAAACTGAACTCTCTTGCGTGGGAGATGCTCGGAGCTTTCACTAGTGATAAGCCTATATCAGGCCTGTATGAAGAGAAGCGTGAAAGGATATCATTTTCCAAAGAGACAGTTTTAGAGTCAACAACCGGAAAGTAGTAAGCTCCACAGTCATAATGTGAATCAATTTCTTTTGCCAGATTTATTACTTGGGGACTCCGCGCTAAACCTAGGGAGGCATCTCGGTGATAACTGTCTTGATGACTCACTACACTACGCCCGTATACATTTAATACTGCCGCAATATGGTGGTCAAAGTTTAGGGCTCTCAACCGCTCATTTTCATCGCTTTTTATATGACTACTTGCTCCATATCTTTTATAGTCTCTATTAAAAACAAAAAGCCGCCAAATCTCCTGAATTTTCTTTGCTGCACCGAAAGCTTCCTCTTTTGCTGCTGCTACTTCTTCTACGGCTACTTCTGACTTTACTGCTACTGGCATGATTAATGACTAGCTTTTACGTGTTATTTGTACCGATTGTAACATGCAGACCTTAACGCAGTATTAAGCGTTTATTAAGATAATCTTAAGAGAATGTGAAAACCAACAATTATCAATACAAAACAAGAAGTTATCTGAAAAAAATATTATTGAATACTTAACAACCTGTTCGATATACTTCGGTGACTCGTTTTCAGATTATCGCCAGCTGGTGACACTACCGCCTCCTCCCTTAAAGCAACCACACAGTTCACAGCCTCGGACAATGCGTTGACCTTAGCAAAAGTCACCGCGTGTAATGCCCCCCCCCACTTAATCAAGCAGCAATTAAGAGAGTCTCATCCGCAAATTGCTGGGGTTTTTATATCCCAGCGCCATATGGGGAAAATCACAGTTACAATTTTCAAAAAGAAAGAATGCACACCCTTACTTTTTGGATTAAAGAGAACCCCCCCCATGATCCATCAAACAGAAACATCGAGAAAACCTGATGCAAATAGCCGTAGCCAGTTGTGGCACCACTAACGACTACCGGGGGTATTTGTCCTTTCATGATCATCAACACTGACTGGGCTTCTTGTTGGGCTTCTTGTTGGGCTTCTTGTTGGGCTTCTTGCTGGACTTATTGCTGGGCTTATTGCTGGGCTTCCTCCCCAGTGTCTTTCTGAAGTCTCCGGGACTTGGTAAAAACCACTATGCGAATCTCTCCCAGCCCTCAACAGGCTCTCATCAGCAAAAGCTGACAAACTATCTTTACAAAAACCCATTAAACCACGCCTACTATTTTCATCTAGCCCTTGCTTAATAGCTCTTATCATTTCTAACAAGGATTCCCCCCTATCCATGCAACTCATTCTTGCCAGATGCTTAATTAAAAAATCTAAATTTTTCTTTAATTTTCTTGAGTTAAAAAATCCATTAGAAAAATACTGAGACATATCACGTAAATTTTTTTCAATAAAAACAGGAAACACCTCCCGGTACCGCTTCTTTGGCAACTTTCCACAAGCATTAAGAAAATTTTTAACTATCACGTTACATGACAACATGGGTGAACCATCAAAGGGAACTCTTTGACTAACCTTCACAACATGTTCAGGCATGATGCAATAAACCGTTATATCCATTAAATCAACTCCTTCACAGGAGAACATAGCCGTGAATTCCAGATCTGAAGAATCATGATATGGCGGAATAGGTTTCTTATGAATTTCTAACTTAACACCCTTGCCCGCCATAACACACACAGCTGTTTCGATAGTGTTAAGAGTCTCTCTATAAAAAAATTCATTCCCTCCACAACCCACAACAAGATCCATATCTGATTTTTCAGAATTGAATGCCACGAATTTACTAAAATTCGGAAATAAAATAGTACGATCACTCTTTAATGCTAACGATTTAATGGTACTATTTAAAAAACACTCATAAAGATCTCGCTCAAATACAGCATGATCACCTTCAGCAACAAGAGCATCAGAAATAATTCTTGAACCTTTAAGTCGCAAATCAACAAGCTGCAAGCAAAAAGAATCATTCATGAGTGTTTCAGAAAGTATTTCAGTCAGCAGAACGGCTGCCTGCCTTGAACCGCCATCTCTTAACTCAACTTCTGGTTCTGGCTGCACTTGCTTTTGTAGCTCAGGCTCAGGGGAAGATTGAAAAATGCCAGACCGAGTAGCCTGAGGGAATGAGAGATTACTCTTTCCTGACCCTCCCCTTGCTTCTTCCTCCGGCACTTTTACTTCTGCTGGCACCGCTGTTCTTGCTGCTGATTTTTTAGCTTTTGCTTTTGCTTTTGCTTTTGATTTTTCTTCTTTCTGTGCTTTTTTAGCTTTTGCTTTTGCTTCCTCTTTTTTCTGAGGCACTTTCACTTCTGCTGGTACTGCTGCTTTCGCTCTTTTATCTTTTGCTTTTGCTTTTGCTTTTGCTTTTGCTCGCGCCTGTTCTTGCTCTTCTTGTAGTGCTTGCACTTCTGGCTCTGGTTGTGCTTGTGCTTTTGCTATTGGGCTTGGCTTTGGTTTTGGTTCTTCTTTTTTATTTTGTGATCGCGCTGCTGCTTCTGCTTCTGCTTCTGCTTCTGCTTCTGCTCGTGCTTGCGCCCCTGCCTTTGGTTTTGGTTTTTCTTCTGCTCGCGCTGCTACTTCTGCTTCTTTAGCTTTTGCTTTTGCTTTTGCTTTTGCTGCTGCTTTTGCTCTTTTATCTTTTGCTTTTGCTTTTGCTCTTTTATCTTTTGCTTTTGCTTTTGCTTGTGCTGTTGGGCTTAGTTCGGATGTAGAATTAAAATTAGGCTCGGAATTTTCCGCAAGAATTTCGTCAGCAGCCATATTTCTTAGAACATTCTTGGCGTGCATCATATAGACACGGTGAAGGACGAAACAAACTACAGCAAAAAAATGTATAAAATAAAAGAAAGACCAGGAATCCAATAAAAACTCTTCATCTGCCTTTCCTTGACTACTAACATTTTCCTCAAAAAACCTAGGCATATCCCTTATGATGCGTTCTTTTGACAAAGGAAAAGATTTCTCAGCATTCTCTAATCGCTCTAAAATTTGAATAAAACCATCTTTGCCAACAATATTTCCAAGCACAAAAGCCATTCCTGGCTGAGTCAAGATTGGAAGACCTGGATAGCGATATTCTAAATTTCTATATCGTTGCTCTCTTGCTTCCCCATCATTTTCAATTGGATTTTCTATTCTTTGTTTTAACATATCAATAGCAAGAGAAACCCAGCTTGTGTATCGCTTACCATCAAAAAAGAAACCGTCTTTTTTACACATATACTTAGTGATTAGACCATCATGAGGACTATAACTTAAAATTGGCTTTGTTAAATTAAGAGCACTTACCATCCCACCTGACAACAACACCCAGTTGGGCTGACGACTATGACTAACACTACAAAGCATGCGGAAGACAAACGGATCATGACCAGGGTATCTTCCTACCGAATGTTTCTCATCATGAGGCGCTCTATAGCCCTCATCGCTAAAAACCTTCATTAGTGTGCGGACTAATTCTTGGGGGCGAGTTTTTTTCGACAAACCTGGCACTTTATGTAGAACCTTATTTGCCACAATAGCCTGTTTTTGAAAATCCAAATACACCCTTGGTATACTATCTAAACTATTTATTCCACCATGCATCAAGATATCAGATTGACGCCTTGTTTCAGTAACAGCAGCTCTTGAGAAATATAAACCAGCCACTCCAATAAAATATAAAAGAGTCCTCATCCAACTAGCACCTTGCTTTTCTGTCATCTTCATGTTTGTAGCCCTTTACGTACGATCTCAGTAAGCAACAATCATACGTGACAAATGTTAAGGGAATATTAAATCAAGAAAAAAAAGTGATTTATTTCTAAAAAAATTAAAATAAAATAGGTACTAAATATACCAAAAAATCATAACGTACATTTAAAATGCCGATATTCTGCAGTTTGTAAAAATAACGTCTAAATGATTAGCATATACAACACCACTAAGAATTACTGGAAGCAAGGGGGCTAAAATCTTCACCACCACCTAATGACCCTCTTACCGGGCTTTTGGGTGGCGTCACCGGAGGGCTTCTTGCAAACACACCACCATGAGACCCCACCCCAAGTATCGGTACCCCATCATCAGGAAAAACTGACAAACCATCCAAAACTCTTTTACAAAAAATCGTTAAATTATCTCTAATATTATCATCTAGCCTTTGCTTAATAGCCCTTATCATTTCTAACGAGGACTCTCCCCTATCCAAGTGACTCATTCTTGCCAAATGCTTGACTAAAAAATCTAAATTTTTCTTTAATTTTGTAGAGTTAAAACGTTTATCAAAAAAATACTGGGACATATCAAGCAAATTAACTTGAATAAAAACAGGGAACACCTCCCGGTAGGACTTCTTTGGTAGCTTTCCACAAGCATTAAGAAAGTTTTTAGCTATCTCATTACATGGCAAGGTAGGCGAACCATCAAAAGAAACTCTTTGACTAACCTTCATAACATGTTCAGGCATGACGCAATAAACAGTAATATCCATTAAATCAATTCCTTCACAAGAGAACTTAGCCGTAAATTGCTGGTCTAACGAATTACGGCATTGTTTAATAGGTTTCTTATAAATTCTTAAAAGAACACCCTTCTTCCACAAAAAACAATTAGCTTGGCTGATAGCGCCAAGAATCATTTCTAAAAATACGACACGTCCCTTACAGTCTACTGCTATATCCATATCTGATTTTTCAGGATTGAATGTCACGAACTCACCCGAACTTGGAAATGAAATAGTGCGCGCATTCCCTGATGCTAACGATTGAATGGTGCGATTTAAAAAACACCTATAAACACCCCGCTTAAATGCAGCATAATCATCTTCCTTAACTTGAGCATCAGAAATGGTTCTTGACCCCTTAAGCCATACATCCACAAGCTTCAAGCAACAAGCACTACTCATTAGTGTTTTAGAAAGTATTTCAGTCAGCAGAACGGCTGTTTGCCTTGGGCCGCCATCCCTTAAGTCAATTTCTGGCTCTGGCTGCACTTGCTCTTGCAGCTCAGGCTGCGCTGCCATACTTAGTACTTCTGTCTTCGCTTTCTCTTTTATTTTTTTTTGCTTTTTTCCTACTGACTCAGATTCAAACAACCGCTTATCCATAACCTCGTTTAATTTTTTAATCTTAGATGACTGATGTCTCTTTGACTTATCTTCTATCTTTTCTATTTCTTTTAACAGCTCATCCAGCGAACGGCGTTGTTTGGCAACAGCTTCCTGAACTTCAATCAAAGACTGGCTTTGGGGGTCTATTTTATCAACACCTGCAGTAATAATGTCAAAGCGCGCCTCGACCCTATCGAGAGGATTTTTTAACACACCCTTTGCCATACCTTCTTCTGGCTTTGAAAAAAACCCCATGCTGTTTTTAGCAGACTCATCAGACAATATATCCATCTCTTCATTAAATACTGAAATTATCCCACTCACCTCGCTTCTACGTAAATTTTTAAAATAATCTTCGAATCGATAATAATTGAATTGCTGAACACAACCTTCAATAGCTTCAAACAATTTAAAAAGAAAAGACTTATCTAAAGTCTCACGCCCTTTTAAAGAATCAAACAAAACCGTGATAATTTTCTGTCTATCTTCAACAAGAGCAAGACCGTTTATAAAAAAATAGCAATAAAAAAGAATTATTTGATAAAAAGAATCCCTCAGTTCATTTGCAAAAAAACTCTCCCACCAAGAACGCTTTTCATCCACGCCAGGAGGGTGACACTTAACATGCCGACTGAGTTCGGCGCCCATGCTTTCAACATCACTCTTTTCCACTCGGTCACTTCTTTTGAAAAAATTTCTTACCCTTCTCTTAATAACAAGATCATATTCAAGATGGTCTGCACTCCCTTCTATTGCACCTTCATCAAAACACTCACCACCAACAGTCGATGATTTTTGATGGTAAAAATCTGCCATCAAGAAAAGTCGAGCACCATCAAGGCCACGCGAGAAAGGGCACGTCCTAGAACCACGATTATAAAACATACTTACAAAATAGTGACGAACTTCACTTGGTATAAAAGACAGAAAAAAAACCTTAAAAAGAAAACCTCCTGAAGAAAAAAGAAAACCGTCAGCCTTTTCTACAGCCAGGTCGATAAATTCATCTTTAAATTTCTTATGGATTAAACCGTCGCCCTTAAGACCCTTACAATAACATTCAAAATATTTAAGGCCATCCAGCACCTCAGCCACGCCGCTTACGAATTGACTTCCATCAACCTCCCTCTTACTTACAACACCTCGACCTCCCTTTCTGTTTTTCTTTTTCTTTTTCTTATTTCCAGGCATCTTTTCTCAACACACTAAATGATTAGACATTTATAGTAAAACAGGTAAAGAACTCTACACGGTGAAAACCATAAATTAAAGACATTTAAGCATTAAATTTACGAATAAAAATTAACACCTGCGCTTAAATTACGTTTTCGGACGCTTGTAAATTTATTTATTTCTTAAATAGCTAATTTTCAATCTGACACTTTGAGCAAATACCATATAATGTTAAGCGATGGTCCGTTAACTTAAAGCCTTTCTTTTTGGCGATTTTCTTTTGTTGTGATTCAATCAAATCATCACAAAATTCTTCAACACGATCACACGACACACACACCAAGTGATCGTGATGCTCCGCTGTTGATAATTCAAACACCGCATAACCACCATCAAAATCATGCTGAGTGACCATACCTTCTTGTTTAAATTGATTTAAAACACGGTACACCGTAGCCAGGCCAATGCTATCACCCGCATCTCGCAACTCCTGATGAATCGTCTCAGCACTTAAATGGCGCACTCCTTCCTGCTCTAATAAAGCCAATACTTTTAACCGGGGTGCTGTTATTTTCAGCCCCACCTCACGCAATCGCTGTTCACTCAATGCCTATTCCTCATCAATTAATTGTTTTTTACTATCTTTTAAGCGTCAGCAAAATCCGGTATGATGCAGCCTATTCTAATGATAAAGGACTGACCATGACTTTGCGCGCACTTATATCAACTTTCCTCATAACTGCCTGCTGCCTTGCTGCTGGCTGCTCAAAGCTGGCTTACCACCCTACCATTCAACAAGGGAATATCATCTCGTCCAACAGCCTTAAAAGCATTCAACCAGGCATGTCTAAGCAGCAAGTGGTTGCAGCACTTGGCACACCCTTATTGCAGAACACCTTCTCGCCAAGTCACGTGACGTATATTTACACCATCGAACCCAATCGTCAATCCATGCAAACTAAAAAGATCATATTAACTTTTCAAAACAACCAGTTAAAGAAAATAGACAGTAATTTGCAATAATAAATTACTTATCACTAGCCGCCTTTTTTTGCTTAGCCCTTTGGGCGCGAAGCAATCTTGCAGCCTTAGGGTCAATTTCGAGCGGGCGATAAATTTCTAAACGATCGCCTGGCTGCATCACATAATCCAACGACACTTTCTTAGAAAACACACCCAGCACCAAGGCCTCTTCCATAATTGCTGGAAATTGCTGCAGAACACCCGACTGCTCAACCGCCTCTTTTGCGGCGCACCCCTCTTCAACTGAGCAAGGCAGCTCAACCTGCTTTTCAAACTCGCCATAACACACACTAATATTAATCTTTGCCATACAAATCATCCGCCCTTGCTAAAAACACATCGACCAACTTATTGGCCGCCTGATGAAATAACGGACCAAAAACTAGTGCCAGTAAACGCGAGGAAAACTCAAAATCTAAATCGAGCATTATCTCACACCCACCGTCGGCTGTGGGCTGAAAACGCCAGAAGCCTTCTAGCTGCTTAAATGGGCCATCGAGCAAGCGAATCTCCATCATCTGTGGCGGATGCAGGCGGTTTAAGGTTGAAAATTTTTTCTGTAAGGCACCATGCTTGAAAGTCAGAGACGCCCTAACTTCATTTTCATCACGCATGATAATCTGACTTTTAGAGCACCACGGGATAAACTCCGGATACTGCTCAATGCCATCAACCAGCCGATACATTTTTTCTGCACTATGCACTACTTTTGCTCGTTTCTTAACCGTTGCCACACTGATTCCTTTGTTGTTTTAGTCGCTTATTGCATCATAGCTTGATAATATAACTTGCACTATGAACAAGCAATCGAAGAAAAAAAATACGCGCTTAATTGCCAGCAATAAAAAAGCACGTCACGACTATGAACTGCTCGAGCAATTCGAAGCCGGACTGGTGCTTGAAGGCTGGGAAGTAAAAAGCCTGCGAGAAGGCCGCGCCAACCTTAAAGAAAGCTATGTCATCATCAAACGTGGTGAGGCCTGGCTAATTGGCACGCACATTTCACCCCTGCCCACCGCATCGACTCATATCAACCCTGTGGCTGATCGAACTCGCAAATTATTGTTAAACACCAAAGAGCTCAACAAACTCATCGGTGCCATTCAACAAAAAGGCTTAACGGTGGTTGCCCTGGACCTACATTGGTCTAGGCATTTTGCCAAAGTCAAAATTGCCCTTGCCAAAGGGAAACAAACGCATGACAAACGCCAAAGCGCTAAAGATCGTGACTGGCAGCGCGAAAAGCAACGGCTAATGAGCCATAAATAAACGCATCAACCAAAGCTACTATTTCCACTGTATTATTAGACGCGAACCTTGCTATACTAGCCTAGCTGAAAAGCAAACTTTGGGGGCGACCTGGCTTCGACGCGGATTGCAAAACCTAAGGTGCATGTCGAGCAGACAACACTCCTCGTTAAAAGATGTTGTAAAACAATAGTTGCAAATGATAACAACTACGAAGGAGCAATCGCAGCGTAAGCTGTGAAAGCTAACTGCCGCTTAATAACCGGCGACTTCCCATGGACTAGCCCTCGCTTATAGGGGTTAACTCCATGGT
The DNA here is from genome assembly GCA_965242995.1 of Coxiellales bacterium. Classification (GTDB taxonomy): domain Bacteria; phylum Pseudomonadota; class Gammaproteobacteria; order CBDETP01; family CBDETP01; genus CBDETP01. The sequence goes on along the minus strand of CBDETP010000022.1, from coordinate 6,993 downwards.
CACTTTATATAAGCTCGTGTCAATAGTCGCTCACGATGTTGGCATTAAACTAAAGTGTGAGACCGCCTCGGGTCAACCCTGTTCGTCGGGATGCTCGTGGTTAAATTAATGACGACACTAAGCATGTAGAGCCAAAGGCGGAGGATTTGCGGACGCGGGTTCGATTCCCGCCGCCTCCACCAACATTAAGAAAACCACCTATTAGGTGGTTTTTGTCACTCTTAACCCAACAAAAAGAAGGCCTGTTGGATAATGATAAGCAAATGCAATTTCTTATCATTAAACAACCCCACCGAGCTCACCGGGATGATGATAGCGAAACCATTTCGTATTCAGTGCCTTTGTTCTTAACTGGAAAAATACTTGGCATTTTCTCGCACCGACCAACATTTTTTTTACACAAACTGTCCAAATGTTCCTGAAACATCTTGGGGCTGACATTTTTAGCATGCAAACCCAGCATTGTTGCACACATTCTTTTAACTAAACCCCCATCACAAACCAAACAACTTTCAAAGAAAAAAACCAATGGCAACGCAGGTTTTCCTGATGAAGGCCCCTTAACAAATTCCCCCACCAGCTTATTATAATCCGTCTCTTCATCGATACAGCTTATCGCATAGTCTTCTAACTCTTCACTGTAGTGTTTAATAGAAGGCCAAGTTCCCCGATAATTTTCTTTAATTTTCTTTCTTTGTTTAAATAAATACTGATACGAAATCAAAATTCTTGCCGTATCTAAAACACTAATAACAAAATGATGACAAATAAAACTTTTACCCCCTGGCCATATGGCCTTTTTATTACAAAATAAATATCGCAGTGCAAACTTAATAGGAATCAAATAACCGTCGTTCAAAAAGTCTCGCTTACTGTTTTCGAGCGCCCCACCTAAATCTTTTTTTTCATCTGCCTCACTTGATTTTTTAAACTTCTTATACCGACTCTCATCATAAGGCAGCATCTGTTCTGACCATTCACGAGCAATTTCTGCTGCAAAAGATCTTAACTTATCATCGCCAAATCGATAAACAGAATAAGCTTCATCTTTACGAACCTTCATACGATTTACGATAACTTGCTTGACCTTATCAGAAGTGGCCGCATGAGCGAGACGAGGAATACCTTCTTCGGTTATCTCACAACAAATAGCGACATGATAACAGCCACCAACTTTTGAATTTTCTTTAAAGTCTTCAAAAAAAACCACATCGCCAGGTCCCATGCTGCCACTTTTAATCTTATAGTATCTCTCTCCCTTCATGACTCCCACCCTATTTAAAAAAACATGATTAATAACAAACCCTTGGCATAGACGCAAGGCAATAAACATGAAAACCTCAAAAACCTTTACCCTTGATTGCAGACTAACCAAAAAAACAATAATAAGGTTTCCATAAGACTTCTTTACAAAAGCACCAAAAACCCCTACCACCACCCTCGACAAACTGGTGCTCTTTACCTATAATGCCGGCAATTCACCCGCCCGGGAGACTTTATGCATGAAAAAACCCATACTCGAAACCCAAGATCTAAGTAAGCAATTCTCAACTAGCATGACAATTGGCCCCATTGATTTGCATATTAATCAAGGCGAGTTTCTTACCTTACTTGGACCATCGGGCTGTGGTAAAACCACATTACTGCGCATGATTGCAGGTTTTGAAAAGCAAGATGAAGGCACTATTCTTATTGATAATCAATCTGTTAGTGATATGCCTACTGAAGCAAGGCCGGTTCATACCGTTTTTCAAAACTACGCCCTTTTTCCACACATGAGTGTTTTTGACAACATTGCTTTTGGGCTAAAATGTCGCGGGACAAGCAAAAAAGTTATCCATGACAAAGTCATGGCGATCCTAGACAAGGTGCAACTCAATGAATTAAAGGATCACAAACCCAATCAATTATCCGGGGGTCAACAACAGCGCGTTGCCATTGCTCGCGCATGCGTGAATGAACCTAAGATTTTATTGTTAGATGAACCTTTAAGTGCTCTGGACTTTAACCTACGCAAAAACATGCGGCGCAAACTAAAAACGCTGCAGCGCTCGCTCGGCATTACGTTCATTATGGTGACTCACGACCAAGAAGAGGCTCTTTCAATGTCTGACCGTATTGCCGTTATGCACGAGGGGAAAATAGAGCAAATAGGCACACCAAAAGCCATTTATGAAACCCCCGTTAATCTGCGCGTAGCTCGGTTTATTGGGGACACCAATATTTTCCGATGCCCAATTATCAACAGTGACGACAACTCTTTAACCGTAAGCATTATTGACAAAACCTTTACCTACCCTAACTCGAAACACTACAAAACAGGGGACTTTGTTAACATTGTTACGCGACCAGAGGACTTTGATGTTTGGGGGAAAAATGAACTCGAAGACACTAGCAACACACTTACAGGCATTGTTGAAGAAATTGTTTATAACGGCTCAACCGTTGACTTATGGGTTAAATTAGCCAACAACCAAACTATTCATGCCACTGAATTTTTTGATGAGCAAGATGAAAATTTAGAATACGTCTTGGGCGAATCTGTTTTAGTTAAATGGAAATCTGACTGGGGAGTTGTTTTACCCGATGAATAAGCAATCAACATTTAAAAAAATCACCATTTCACTTAGCCAACTATGGTTATGCCTGCTCGCACTCCTACCTTTAACCCTAGTTGTTATCATTTCTTTCATGAAATCAGATGACACCCATTTAGTCCTTTGGCAGCCAACACTTTCAAACTATACTCAGTTAATTGATCCACTGTTTTTGAATATTTTTTTACAGTCCTTTCAGCTAGCGGGCATCACCACATTGCTTTGTCTAATTCTAGGCTACCCAATGGCTTTAATTATTGCATTTAGCAAACCTCGTTATCGGCCTATTTTATTGCTACTTATTATTATTCCATTTTGGACGAGCTCACTAATAAGAACTTATGCCCTATTCACCTTATTAAAAACCAAAGGCCTAATTAACTCCTTACTCATATCCTTAGGCATTATTCACCAACCCTTGCAATTACTTTATTCTAATACCGCCGTATTAATTGGCACTACTTATAATTTGCTGCCATTTATGATTTTACCGATCTACTCAGTTATTGAAAAACTTGACAAAGAACTCATTAACGCCGCCAAGGATTTAGGCGCATCATCCATGATGATTTTTACGCGAATTTTATTGCCCTTATCCATGCCGGGAATCATTGCTGGCTCTTTGCTGGTAATACTACCTGCCATGACCTTGTTTTATATTCCAGACCTGCTGGGTGGAGCCAAAAGCATCTTACTTGGCAACTTAATTCAAGTGCAATTTCTTAACCTTAATAACTGGCCGGCAGGATCGGCCACCAGTGTCACACTAACTGCTTTCATGCTGCTGTTGGTCGCCATTCAGCAAATCATCAGCAAAAGAAAAAAAACCGGGATAATCAAATGAAAACCCTAAAAATAGGCTACATGAGCTTGATGTTTTTTTTGCTGTATGCGCCCATTGCAATTGTTATTGCCTTTTCTTTTAACAGCAGCAACCACTCTCTACTTTGGCATCATTTTAGCTTGCAGTGGTACAAAGCCTTAATCCATGACAGTGATATTATTAGAGTCACCCTACACTCTTTATCAATTGCAACGCTAGCAGCATCGTTAGCTGTTATCATTGGCAGCATTATTGCCGTTGGACTTTATCGCTATCATTACAAAGGGAGAAAAGTATTATACTCGACCATTTTAATGCTGATCATCATTCCAGACGTGGTCATTGGTATTGCTTTCTTAATGTTTTTTTCAAGCTTGAATATTCCACTGGGTTTTTTCAGCCTGCTAATTGCTCACATTAGTTTTTGCATCCCTTTTGTTGTAATTACTTTAGCCAGTCACTTAAATCAACTCAACCCCTCTTTTATTGATGCGGCAAAAGACCTTGGTGCCAACGACTATGTGCTTTATAAAAAAATCTTACTGCCTCTTTTAAGCCCTGCTTTATTAACCGGTTGGCTGCTTAGCTTTGCACTATCAATGGATGATGTGCTTATCAGCTATTTCGTTAGCGGACCTGACTACCAAATACTTCCTTTGAAAATTTACGCCATGGTGAAACTAGGCGTAAATCCAGAAATTAATGCACTCTCTACTATTCTATTTTTACTAACACTCACCATATCCTTTCTGGGCTTTCGCTACACAAGGAGACGGTCATGAGAAAAATACTGCTTAGCTTGCTACTTTGCTCATGCTTTTCCTATGCAAGAGCAAATAATAAAATATTGAACATCTACACCTGGTCAAACTACATCCCTCAACCCGTCATTCAGTTATTTGAAAAAAAAACTGGCATTCATGTCAACATTGCTGAATATGATAACAACGAAACCATGTATGCCAAACTTCTTGCCAACCCTAACAGTGGCTATGACTTAGTTTTTCCCAGCAGTTATTATATTCAGCGTATGGAAAAAAATCACCTGCTTCAGCCCATTAACAAAGAAAAAATTCCTAATATAAAATACCTTAACCCGGCTCTTTTGAATAAAAACTTTGATCGCAACAACCAATATTCCTTACCGTACGTATGGGGAACTACTGGGATCGTCGTTAATAAAAAATACTGGAATCCCAAAGATTTTCAAACATGGATGTCACTATGGCAACCAAAACTTCACAACCAACTCTTAATGCTAAATGATGTGCGAGATGTTTTTGCCGTCGCTTTGTTACGCCTAGGATACTCCATTAATGACAAAAACCCGGAGCACATCAAACAAGCTTACCTATTATTGAAAAAATTAATGCCGAACATCAAATTATTCAATAGTGACTCGGTCATCAGCACTTATGCAGACGATGATGCAAGCATTGGCATGATATGGAATGGTGACATGTATCTAGCCAAAAAAACCAATAAAAATCTTGTGTACATTTTCCCAAAACCTGCCTTTGAAACATGGATAGACTGCATTGCCCTTATTAAAAATGCACCGCACCTAAATAATGCCTATCAGTTTATTAATTTTATCAATCAACCTAAAATTGCAAAATTAATCTTTAATGGCATTGGCTTTTCACCCGCCAACCTTGGTGCTATCAAATTATTACCAAAAAACATTCGCAACAACCCTGTTATCAACCCGCCCTCATCTGCGCTCAAGCGAACCCAGTTTCAAACGAATTTGGATAACAATACACTCAAAACATATATGAATTATTGGCAACGATTAAAACTATCGGTTTGATTGGCAACACTCATTAAGCATCCAGCAATCAAAAAATTGACAAGGCCTGTGCCTTCACCGTACCCTCTGAGCTATGAATGATGCAATTGATTTTCAACACTATTGTCAGCAACGATGTTCAGATGTTAATAGCACTCTGACGCACTGGCTGGCAGCGGATGACAATAATAAATTAGTCACCGCCATGCGTTACGCCGTATTCAATGGTGGTAAACGTTTGCGTCCACTACTTGTCTATGCCACTGGCGAGCTGCTTGGCTTGGCCACGAAGACCCTTCATACTCCGGCTGCCGCCATTGAGCTGATTCATGCCTACTCTTTAGTTCACGATGATCTACCCGCCATGGATGACGATGACTTTCGCCGTGGCAAGCCCAGCTGTCATAAAGCCTACTCGGAAGCTACCGCTATTTTAGTCGGTGATGCACTACAGACGCTTGCCTTTGAAGCGCTGGCTAGCAACCCTCTTCTTAGCAGCGACAAAAATTTAGCACTGATTCAATGCCTCTCTCAAGCAGCTGGACACAAAGGAATGGTGTTAGGGCAAATGCATGACTGCCAAGCACAAAAACAAAACACTACTGCTGATATCGAATCATTGCATCGACTAAAAACCGGCGCTTTGTTTTCTGCTGCATTACTCATGCCCTATCTTTCTAGTGATATGCACAATGACTCATTAAAAATGTCGCTTAAAAGTATCGGCCTAGACCTTGGTCTTGCCTATCAAATACAAGATGACATTGATGATTTAAACCAAGGAAATGATCAAAATAATCCACAAATTACACTGACCTGTGAAAAAAGACGACAAGGCCTGTGCCAAAAGATAATAAATAATATTGAATCGTTGCCTGGCAACTCAGCACCCTTACTGACCTTGGTTAAAAATATTTTTAAAATATAATTTATTTGTGACGCCACCATGAAATGTCATATAAATTGACTTATACTTACAAACACCCTAAGCCACTGGAGACAAATCATGAAAAAACTCACCTGCAGCCTGCTTATTTGTGTCTTATCATTTTTTATTGGCACGGCCAGCGCCAGCAATCTTTCTTTTAAAAATTTTAGCAAAAAGTTTTGCGCGCTCAACACTACCAAATCGCATATTATTGCTACCGATGCTACGCTATTCAAGCAAGGCAAAGTAATTAAGTGTCACAACAAAAACTATAAAATGCGTTATCGAATGGACCACAGTGATCATGGCCATGGTCTTTTTAACATCGACCCACCGACCAACACGAAGGCGGCCCTTGATTGTGATGGCAAAGCTGATACTGGCATGAAAGTTATTGCGGTAAATTGCTACCCAGTATCTTTAGAGTCTCCAGGTCATGGGAAATAACCAAACACCAAAAACTCATGAAGGCCAGCTTAAGGCCTTTATGGGTTAATCTTTTCACTTTTATTTTATCAATAATCAAATGCTGCTGCTCTATCATGAAATTCTAATTTAACTTTGAGCCTGACTTTTTGGTTTTCAGTTAACGCTAGTCCAGCCTCATCTTGCAGTTTGTTCTCAATATATGACGCTTGTTGACTCCAGGCTGTTGTTCTTAGTGTAAAAGCTTTGTTGCTTATTTTCATCGCCTCATCATCTTGAAGCTCTATGTGGATTGCCCCTCTCGTTTTTTTAATCTTAATGATTTCCCCAACAACCCAGATTTCCTCTGGATAAGCCCTGGATACGGCAAGCTGAACTTTGCTTTTTATCTCACGAATAGTGAGGTGTTTTTTATCAGTATCATCAT
>CBDETP010000021.1:0-2558 GCA_965242995.1 Coxiellales bacterium | reverse complement strand
TGCGCCTGGCTCTTTATGCACCAGGCCTCGGTTATTATGTGGCGGGTGCCGAAAAGTTTGGTGCTGCCGGGGATTTTGTTACGGCCCCAGAGATTTCACCTCTGTTTTCACAATGCCTAGCCAATCAATGTCGGCAAGTTTTACAAGATGTGGGTGGAGATATTTTAGAAATTGGCCCAGGCTCTGGCATTATGGCAAAAAGCATTATGCAGCATTTGGCAGAAACAGACAGCTTGCCCGACCATTATTATTTACTAGAGGTCAGCCCCGATTTACAAGCTCGTCAGCGCGCATTATTAAAAGAGCAATGTGCTGATTATTTTGATCGTTTTGTTTGGCTTTGTTCTTGGCCGCAGGAGCCTTTAACTGGCATCATATTGGCAAATGAAGTGCTTGATGCGATGCCGGTTGATATTTTTGAGTGGCAGGACAATGATCTGCAGGCTTGTCACGTTGTATTAGATGAAAATAAATCATTGCAGTTTGCACTAGCGCCAGCAAAAAAAGATTTAATAGCAAAAGTTGACTCACTAAATCAAAAATTTTCTTCAGGGTATCGCTCTGAAATTAATCAGGCATTATTTGCTTGGCTGCAAGGCTTGTTTGATTCTTTAAGAAAGGGTCTTTGTATTTTAATTGACTATGGCTATCCTGCACACGAGTATTATCACCCGGACCGATCAGATGGAACATTGATGTGCCATTATCGTCACGTTGCACATACAAATCCGCTGGTTTATCCAGGGATTCAAGATATTACTGCACACGTTGATTTTACCACAGTGGCATTAGAGGCAGAAAACATTGGTTTTCATGTGGCAGGCTACACGCAGCAGGCTTATTTTTTAATGAACTGCGGTATTGATCGTTTAATTTCAAATGACGCAAATACAAAAGAATATTTTACTGCAGCACAAGCGATAAAAAAATTAACTCTGCCACATGAAATGGGCGAGTTATTTAAAGTCATGGCCCTTGCTAAAAATTATGACCAGTCGCTTTTAGGATTTAAAAATATGGACCAGCGTAAAAAGTTGTTGCCAATGAGTGAAGAATGATTTATGTTGTCAACATTCAACTGTTTCCTTAAGGAAAATGTGTCATGGATGACTCTTCAATTGTTTTCGAAGACGTTTCTGTTTCTGGTGGCGTGGTTGGAAAAATAATTTTAAATCGGCCAAAAGCATTAAATGCATTAACCATGCAAATGATGCACGAATTAAATAAAAAACTACAGTGCTGGCAAGCACAAGAAAATATTCTATTTGTTACTATCGAAGGTGCGGGCGAGCGGGCCTTTTGTTCTGGTGGTGACATTAAGTTTTTATACGATTATGGTCTATCTGATGCACCAGAGATGCACAATAATTTTCACCTGGAGTACTCAGCAAATCAAACGATTTTTCATTTCACCAAGCCTTATATTAGTTTTTTAGATGGCATTGTAATGGGCGGCGGTGCGGGTGTTTCTGTTCATGGGTCGCACCGCGTTGCAACAGAAAACATTGTTTTTGCAATGCCTGAGACCCATATTGGCTTTTTTCCCGATGTGGGTATGTGTTACCATTTTTCCAGAATGCATGGCGCTGTGGGTATGTATTTAGCCTTAACTGGAGCCTCATTAACACTGGCCGATAGCATGCGCCTAGAATTAACAACGCACAGTGTTGCCAGTGAGCAATTAGTACAATTAAAATCAGCTTTGTTTGCTTATGATTACCGTAACAAAAATAGCCTACAGGCAGTGGACAGTGTTTTGAAAAAATACTCCCAACCTTTAGGTGACGGTGAATTATTAAAGAGAAGAGCAGTCATTGATGAATGCTTTTCTCAAAAATCATTAAGCGATATTTTTCAGGCACTCAAGTATCACCCAGATCCTTGGACTAAGGAAGTACTGGAAAAACTAAATAAGCTGTGTCCGATGAGTTTGGCGGTAACTTTTGAGCATGTCATGCGTTGTGCGCAACTGGATTTCAATCAGGTGTTAGCACAAGATTTGCGTCTAGCTAATGTGCTATGTTCTCGCCAAGATTTACATGAAGGGATAAAGGCTGCCATTATTGATAAAAAGCATCAGCCAGGTTGGTCGCCAGCAAAAATAGATGATGTAAGCCGGTCTAGTGTTAATAAGCTGTTTTCAATCTGAGTTAGAAATAATCACGGTATTTTGAATAATAAAAACCCAGCAAAAGCTGGGTTTTTATTATCAGCAAGTTGGCCTAGAAGAATAAGTCAAACTGTGCTGCTACTGTGTTAGATGAATCGCCACTGTAAGGCTTACTATGCATATACTGTAAAGCTAATGAAGTGTTTTGAATCAAGCTTGTTGAAACAGTTGCACCAACATTGTCCTTGTTAAGTAAGCTGCTTAAGGCGCTGGCATGAGCAGAGTGACCGTAAGCGACAGTAAAGGCTAAAGGCTTAGCAAATAGGCGGCTCGGTGTTGCCCAAGTTAATTGTGCATCAAGCGCGCTTGGGCGTTGACCATTAAGTGCAACAGTAGTGCTTACGTTCTGGAACTTGCTTAGTGCAGTAACGTATTCACCATATAGCGT
>CBDETP010000020.1:0-25289 GCA_965242995.1 Coxiellales bacterium | reverse complement strand
GAGCAACACTCATGTGGAACTCGGTTTTTTTATAGCGTAAACCTTAGCGGTCTTTAAAAAATCGCTTCACTGCATCAAACCAGGTGGCTGCTCGCGGACTATGTGATTTTCCGTCTTTTTTCAGCATTTCATCAAATTCTCGCAAATGCTCTTTTTGTTTTTGATTTAACTTAACCGGCGTCTCAACTGCGACCTGACAAAATAAATCACCCGTCACGCCGCTGCGCACCCCCTTAACACCCTTGCCACGCAGACGATATTGCCGGCCTGACTGAGTCTCTTCAGTGACTTTCAAGCTGACCTGTCCTGCCAGCGTCGGCACAGTTACTTCACCACCCAAGGCTGCTGTAACAAAGCTCACGGGCACCTCACAAAACAAATCATTGCCCCTTCTTTCAAAAATAGCATGTTTTTGCACTTGGATTTGCACGTATAAATCACCGGCTGGCGCACCATTTGCACCCGCTTCACCTTCACCGCTGAGACGAATTCGATCGCCATCATCAACACCTGAAGGTATTTTAACGGATAATTTTTTCTGCTCTTGACGTCGACCCTGTCCGTGACAATCACGGCACGGATCTTTATTCACTTTGCCTTGCCCATGACAATCAGGACACGTTTGCTGAATCGCAATAAAGCCATGGCGCATTTGCACTTGCCCTGCCCCTTGGCACGTTGGACACGTTACCGGCTTAGTGCCGGCTTTAGCGCCAGAGCCATGACATGATTTACACGAGGCCAATGTCGGTACGTGGATAGTAATGTCATCACCAAAAACGGCTTGCTCTAAAGTTAATGTTAACTCATAGCCTAAATCTGCACCGCGCTGTTCGCGAGTTCGTTGGCCTTGACCACCAAAAATATCGCCGAAAATATCGCCGAAAATATCGCCAAAACCGCCCGCACCATAACCAGCCCCACCTGGGCCACCGGCACCAGCACCAACCCCGGCATGACCAAATTGATCATAGGCCGAACGCTTGCTGTCATCAGACAAAACTTCGTAGGCTTCTTTGGCTTCTTTAAAATTAGTTTCAGCAACTTTATCACCCGGATTACGATCCGGATGATATTTCATTGCTTTACGTCGATATGCTCTTTTAACGTCTTGAGCATCGGCATCTTTGCCAACACCCAAGACATCATAGTAATCACGCTTATCCATGTTGGTTTACGCCTTGTTTTTATTTTTTATCGTCTTCTTTTTTATCGTCCTTAACTTCTTCAAACTCAGCATCAACAACATCATCTTGTTTGTCATCGGCCTTAGCAGAATCGCCCCCAGCTGAAGCTTGCTCAGCACCAGGCGCTGCCTGACCTTGCTCACCTTTTTTCGCGTACAAACGCTCAGACATTTTATTAGACGCTTCTGACAATGCTTTAGTTTTAGCATCAATCGCATCTTTGTCTTCACCTTTTAATACTTCTTTTAACTCTTCAATGGCTTTTTCAATGCTTGTTTTTTCATCGGCTTGTAAATCATCGCCTAGTTCACCCATTGATTTTGTTGTTGCATGAATTAAATTGTCCGCCTGATTACGAGCATTGGCTAATTCATGGAATTTTTTATCAGCTTCTTTGTTGCTTTCTGCATCTTGAACCATTTTTTCAACTTCATCATCCGACAAACCACTCGATGCTTTAATAACCACCGATTGCTCTTTACCGGTCGCTTTATCTTTTGCAGACACATGCAATATACCGTTTGCATCGATGTCGAAAGTCACTTCAATTTGTGGCACACCACGTGAAGCTGGCGGGATATCGGACAGATCGAACTGGCCCAATGTTTTATTCGCAGAAGCTTGCTCACGCTCACCTTGCAACACATGGACCGTCACAGCTGTTTGATTATCCGCTGCCGTTGAAAACACTTGATTGGCTTTTGTTGGAATGGTTGTGTTTTTTTCAATGATTTTTGTCATAACACCACCCATGGTTTCAATACCTAGTGATAACGGTGTCACATCAAGCAACAAGACATCTTTCACATCACCAGATAACACACCCCCTTGAATAGCAGCGCCCATCGCAACGGCTTCATCCGGGTTAACGTCTTGACGAGGCGCTTTACCAAAGAACTCCTCAACCACTTGTTGTACTTTCGGCATACGTGTTTGACCACCAACCAAAATAACATCCGTAACTTCAGAAGCACTCAAACCCGCATCTTTTAATGCTGTTCTACAAGGCTCAATTGTTCGTGTTACTAACTCTTCAACCAATGACTCAAGTTTTGCACGCGTAATACGAATGTTTAAATGTTTTGGGCCTGACGCATCGGCTGTAATATATGGCAAATTAACGTCGGTTTGTTGCGTAGAAGACAATTCGATTTTTGCTTTTTCTGCCGCTTCTTTTAATCGTTGCAAAGCAAGTGGATCATTATGCAAATCAACGCCTGAATCTTTTTTGAACTCGCTTGCTAAATATTCAATTAAACGCAAGTCAAAATCTTCACCACCTAAGAACGTGTCACCATTGGTTGCTAACACTTCAAATTGATGCTCGCCATCAATGTCAGCAATTTCAATAATTGAAACATCAAAAGTACCACCACCTAAATCATAAACGGCTATTTTTGCATCGCCCTTATTTTTATCTAAACCATAAGCTAATGCTGCAGCCGTCGGCTCATTAATAATACGCTTAACCTCTAAGCCTGCAATTTTACCGGCATCTTTGGTTGCTTGACGCTGTGAATCGTTAAAATACGCCGGCACAGTAATAACTGCTTCGTTAACTTCATGCCCCAAAAAGCTTTCAGCAGTTTTTTTCATTTTCATTAATATTTCAGCAGAGACTTGTGGTGGAGCCAGTTGCTTGTCTTTTAATACTTCAACCCAGGCATCACCATTGTCTGCTGCCATGATTTTATATGGCACCATTTTTATGTCTTTCTGCACAACATCATCTTTAAACTTACGGCCAATTAAACGTTTAATCGCATTCAATGTGTTTTTCGGGTTCGTCACTGCCTGACGCTTTGCCGGCTCACCCACCAAAATTTCATCGTCTTTATATGCAATAATAGACGGTGTAGTACGATGACCTTCAGCATTTTCCAATACCCGTGGCTTGTCGCCATCCAATACTGACACACAGGAGTTAGTGGTTCCCAGATCAATTCCAATAATTTTTCCCATAACAAAATTCCTCTTTTTATCTAGTTGATTAATAATATCTTTATCTGTACAGGCTCACAAAAGCCTACCCATGACAATTAGATGGGGATAGGGTGGGAAATTTTCAAGGTTATTTTTAATAAATAATCAGTCAATCAATAACAAAGAGTGCAGCCTTGGTCTTTACTATCCAGCAGACCGTGGTGCAATACTGGGTGTAGGAATTTGATCGAGCTTTTCACGCATTTTTTCATCAAGCACCATATCAAGAATACCCATGCAATCACTTTTCTGCGCTTTTTGCTTGCCTGATAGCTTACCATTAAACTCTTCATCAACCTGTTGAACATTCTGATTAATATGACATTTTGCTGCCTGCAGCTGCTCGCCCGTCAATGAACCCAGGCCTCTGGCCACTAATAGCTCATAAATTCGCTTCATAAGCTGAATGACATAAGAGGGACGGCTATCGGGAAACGACAGTAGCGCCTGAAAATAAGTCCGACGTAATTCTGCCTGATGGTCACCCACCAAATTAAAGCGAACCTCATCCATTTGATCAATGTAAAGCCGTGAAGATATCAACGCAGAATTAACAAACAACTTAACTGCTCGCAACTGCTTTGGAAAATCTTGATTTTTAACTTTTTTTCTAAAACTAATTACATTATTCGATTTGTTTTTCTGTGCTTGCTTATTAACTGTCTGTAGCGAAGCCTGTGCATTTTTTGCCTCAGCAACAAAATCAATAATGTCTTTTTCAATGTCTTCCCAGCGAGCATCTTTCCAGCAATCCTGCTCAGTTGCTGCATCTACCGCATTTTGCAATGCTTGCAGACAAACCACCAACTCAGCTTCAACCTGCCGTTGCTTATCACCTTTTACGGCATTTTGCCCCAAAAGTTGCTGTAACTTACTGTTATCGCCCATTAATTTCACCCAATATTTTCATTAACTACCATTATACCTGACTAAGCTTAAGGAAATCTTAAATCTAGGGATGAAAAAAAAATAAACTTACCCCAAAAACGATCAAAAAAAGCCCTAAACCTCGCAATATCCAAGTCTGTTTTGATAAAAACGCTTTATAAACAACAGGGTGCGTCACCATCCAGCTAACGCAACAAAACCATGCCAACACCACAAAAAACAGTTCAACCGCAATAACGGCCATAAACCAGCCAGCTGGCTGACTATTAAGCACCCAGGTAAAAATGGACAACAAAAACAATGCTGCCTTGGGGTTTAATAAATTGGTTAAAAAGCCATCTTTAAATGCCTGCCAATGACTTAAAACAACCAAACCCTGACTACTTTGATTTTTTGTCATAATATCTGGCTGCTTAAATGACAACACACCCAAATAAATCAAATAACATCCGCCAATTATTTTCACCACAAAAAAACCTGTTGGCGAATGAATAATAACCGTTGCCAAACCTAGAGCACAATAAGTGATGTGAATCATCAACGCTGTTGCAATGCCAAAAGCAGTAAAGAAACCACTTTTTCGCGTGCCAACCAATGCATTTTTCGTGACAACAGCAAAATCAGGGCCCGGCGACATAGCCGCTAATAAATTTAAAAAGCCGACGGTCACCGCCAGCTTAAACATCGCCACTACTGATTCACAATGACCATGGCGGCACGAATCACTCGGCCATGCAATGAGTAGCCGTCTTGCAGCACTTGCAAAATGGTGTTTGACTCAGCCTTTGGGTCTTGCTGCATAGACATAGCTTCATGCACTTCCGGATTAAATGCGTCACCCACTGCTGGGTGAATAAATTCAACACCCGACTTTTCCAGCATCCTTTTAAACATATCTAGCGTCAAACTTACGCCTTCACGCAAAGCATCCCCGTCTATCGCTGCACTTTCTTGTAAGCCGCGCTGCAAACTATCCAAAATAGGCAAAAGCTCTTTAATGATTTTTTCATTGCCATAGCGATGAGCATTACTAACATCACGCTCACTGCGCTGACGAACATTATTCATTTCTGCCTTGGTGTATAAAACCTGGTCTTCCAACTCTTTAACACGCGACTTCAAGACCTCAACTTGGGCATTATCTGCTGCTGATGAGCCTGTGTTCTTCACACCCGCCGATTTATTGTTTTCGGCAGCATCCTGCTCCTGCACAACCTCCTGCTCTTCTACGTCTTGCCACTTATCAGCATTTACCTGCTCTTTTTTACTCGCATTATTCTCTTTATTTGCTTTAGACTTCTTACTCATTTTTATCTCCAATCATTAAAATACAGGGCCTCATAAAGGTAATATAAGACCGACTTAAGCTAGATTCAAGATCATACTACCCATTTTAAAAATTTTGATGTTAATATGAGTCAAATTTAACAACACAGGTACGCTGTTATGTCTGAGAATAATCCTCCTTTTAAAAAAATCGCCATCATGGGCCGCGAAGGCACCGACCAACTTTGCGAGACACTCAATGATGTCACTGCCTTCCTAAACACCCAAGATATTGATATCTGCATCGAAACCAACACGGCTTTATACTGTGATATCAATCATTTACCAACCGCCAATGCCGACACGCTGGGCCAGCATGCCGAGTTGCTTTTAGTGATTGGCGGTGATGGTAGCCTAATCCATGCTGCTCACACCGCCGTTTCACAGGACTTGCCAGTGCTTGGTATCAATCGTGGCAAGCTTGGTTTTTTAACCGACATAAAGCCTGACCAACTAGAGTCAATTGGTTCAATATTAGCCGGAAACTACCAAAAAGAATCTCGCTTTTTAATTCAAACGCAACATGAAAAGGCCACACACATTGCCATTAACGAAATGGTACTCATGCCTGGCCTTAGCGCGCAAATGGTAGAGTTTGATATTTTCATTGATGAACAGTTTATGTGCCATCAACGAGCCGATGGCTTGATTATCAGCACCCCCACCGGCTCAACGGCTTATTCTTTATCTGCTGGCGGCCCTATTCTACAGCCCAGCTTAAATGACCTGGTGTTAGTGCCCATGTTTCCACACAAACTAAACTCCAGGCCCATTGTCTTAAAAGGCGATAGCAACATCACATTAAAAATCAGCCCCAGCGCCCATGCACCCTTCTTTAGCTGCGATGGTCATGAACCTTGTCAAATAAACCCTGTTCATGAAATCATAATTAGCAAAGCAGAACAAAGCTTACAGCTTATTCATCCTGAAAATTATGATTATTATAATACACTGCGTGACAAGCTTGGCTGGGAACAACGACACCTGGATCAGTAAGACTGTTAACAGCATCGCTTGAAAAACTGCACTAAAGCAAAATCACACTCCTCGATGGAGCATTAGTTAGCAAAGGCTGTATCAGCAAAACAATTTTAGGGTTTAATACGTTTCACTGCACCTGGAAATCAAACACCATATTCAGCACGATAAGCCAACATGCCTTTAACGTTCTCTGGTGTTACAACGTGCTGGTTTTCTTCGACGTAACTCAACACATCTGACATTGTAATTATGCTTAGCACCGGCATGTGATATTGGGCCTCCAGTGTTTGAACCGCTGAAGCTTTACCTTGACCACGCTCTTGCCGGTCTAGTGCAATGATAACGCCCGCAACTGCTGCATGGTGTTGCTGAATTAAGCCAATCGCCTGCCCTGCTGCTGTGCCAGCCGTCATGACATCATCAATAATAAGCACTTTCCCTTTTAATTCAGCGCCAACTAGCAGGCCTCCTTCACCATGATCTTTCGCTTCTTTGCGATTAAAGCAATAAGGCTTATCACAGCCAAACTCTTTAGCTAAAGCAATCGCACAAGCACAAGCCAAAGGAATCCCCTTATAAGCGGGCCCAAACAACACATCAAATTCAATATTTGCTGCTTGAATTGCTGAGGCATAAAAACTACCTAACTGCATTAAATCATTACCCGTTTTAAATTGCCCCATATTGAAAAAATAAGGACTAATTCGCCCAGACTTTAAAGTGAATTCACCAAACAGCAATACCTTCTTTTCCAGGCAAAACTCAATAAATGCTTTCTTATAAGACTGCATATTCTGTTCCTTTTAATTATTTATTCAGTTTATCTAAATAATCTTTAACCCCTTCGGCAACGGTCTTAAATGCTTGACCATATCCAGCTTCACGCAACTTAGAAATATCAGCCTGTGTGTAGCTTTGGTAATGACCCTTCAAATGATCCGGAAAAGGAATGTATTCAATCTCACCTTCTTTATGCCAATCAAGTACAGATTTAGCTATTGCATTAAACGGTTCAGAACGACCTGTGCCACAATTAAAAACACCTGAAACCCCTGGGTTATCCAAGAACCATAAATTCACATCAACCACATCATTGACATAAACAAAATCACGTACTTGCTCGCCATCATTATAACCATCACAGCCTGCAAACAACTTAAGCTTTTTATTTTCTTTTATTTGACTATTTAAATGAAAAGCAACGCTGGACATAGAGCCCTTATGCTGTTCTCGTGGTCCATACACATTAAAGTAACGCAACCCCACCACTTGACTTCGAGCCTGTGGCAAAAATCTTCTAACGTACTTATCGAATAACAACTTAGAATACCCATAAACATTTATAGGCAACTCATTTTCTGGCGACTCAACAAACACCTTATGATTTCCGTAAGTTGCCGCACTTGATGCATACAAAAAAGCAATATTATTTTCTAAGCAGTAGTGAAATAATTTTTTGGAATAATCATAATTATTCTTCATCATATATTTACCATTCCACTCGGTAGTTGCAGAACATGCACCCTCATGAAAAATCGCTTGAATATTGTCTGAAAAGCTATCATTTTTGATAATTTTTTCTAAAAAATCATCTTGATCCATGTAATCCAAGAACTGCAAATCTGATATGTTTTTAAACTTATGTCCATCGGTTAAATCATCAACGACCAAAATATCCACGCAACCACGATCATTTAAACCTTTTACAATATTACTTCCAACAAAACCCGCACCACCGGTTACAACAATCATTCTCAAACCTCTTTGATCTTCTTAATTAATGCTGAACTAGAAAGCCCCTGCTCGAAACATAAAACCTTAACCTCTCCACCACTTGCGGTCACGCACTGACTACCCGCTATTTCTTCAGGCTTATAATCGCCTCCTTTCACTAAAATATTAGGTAGTATGTTACAAATTAATGCCTCTGGTGTGTCTTCAGAAAAAGGGATAACCCAATCAACAAACTTCAAGCTGGCTAACATAATCATGCGATTTTCTAGACTATTAACCGGACGTGACGCACCTTTTAAGCGCTTAACCGAATCATCGTCATTAACTGCAACAATTAAATAATCACCCAGTGCTTTTGCTTCGGCCAAATAAGCCATATGCCCCGGGTGCAATAAATCAAAACAGCCATTAGTCATCACAACAGCTTTCCCCTTTGCTTTTGCCTGCTCAACCAATAATTTCAATTGGTCTTCATCAACCAGCAAATTACTCACTCTTGTTTGGCTATTATAGGCTTGTTGTAGCTCAGCTGGACTTACCGTTGCGGCACCTAACTTGCCAATAGCTACACCTGCTGCGGCATTGGCTAAGGCCATTGCCCGCTCCCACTTTTCTCCCGCTGCAATTGCGCATGCTAGGGTAGCAATAACCGTATCACCCGCTCCAGTGACATCAAAAACTTCTTGGGCTTTTACCGGCATTTCAATGGGCGCTAAATCTTTATGAATTAACAACATGCCTTTTTCACTGCGTGTTAATAAAATTGCGTCAATATCATGCTGCATCAACTGTTCTTTCCCTTTAGCCAGCATTTCATCAACCGTATCCACCTTCCCTACAACTGCAGTGAATTCTTTCATATTCGGTGTTAACACACTGGCCCCAGCATATGATGCGAAGGATGGTTGTTTTGGGTCTATAAAAACCGGTACATTTTCTGCCTTTGCTAAAGCAATTAATGCCTGCGAGTCAGATAATGTTCCTTTCAAATAGTCCGATAAAATAACTACGTCTGCTTTTTTTAGTTGCTCTTTAAATACATCGCGCTGCTTTTCAATTGAAAAAGACAATGGCTCTTCTTCAAAATCAACGCGCAATAACTGCTGGTGCTGACCAATCACTCGTAATTTTGTAACGGTGGGAGCCACCTTAGTTTTCTGAAATAAGCAATTAACGCCTTTAGTCTCTAACAATGTACTAAGAATTTCACCTTCTGCATCCGCACCGACCATCCCCATTAGCGTTACTGTTGCACCCAGAGCCTTTAAATTAAGGGCAACATTCGCCGCCCCACCTGGACGATCTTCACGACTTTTAACATGCACAACTGGGATTGGCGCTTCCGGAGAAATACGTGTGGCGTTACCACGAAAATATCGGTCGAGCATGACATCACCCACCACCAAAACTTTTAACTCTTTAAAATCTGGAATCCTCATAAACTCACCTTATTACCTTAATGTATTTCTCAAGCTAACTAAAAAGCCAAATCAAAGCAACCTTGGCTATTGCTTGTTACATATTCTTAATAACATCCGCTAATTGCTCGGCCAGTTTTGTTACTTGATTCGCCTCTAAACCCTCAACCATCACTCGAACCAAGGGCTCTGTGCCCGATTTGCGAATTAACACACGACCTGAATTTGCAAGCGATGCTTGGGCTTGCTTAATTTCATTTTGCAAGCTGGGTGAAGCCAAATCAAAACTCGGCGTGATGGGCACGTTAATTAATACTTGTGGGCATTGACTCATGCCAGCCACTAGCTCAGCGAGCGTGGACTTTTGCCGCGTTAATAATTCGCATACCTGCAGCACGGCCAATAAAGCATCGCCCGTTGTCGCGTGCTTCAAATCAATTAAATGCCCTGACGCCTCACCACCTAAAAACCAGCCACGTTCACGCAACTGCTCTAACACATAGCGATCACCTACTTTTGCTCGAACAAAGTTCACGTCCAATTCTTTCATGGCTTGCTCAAAACCAAAATTGGTCATTAGTGTGCCGACAACGCCTCGCGTATGGATATCGGGCAAACGGCTCATAACCAAACCATATAATATTTGATCACCATCGACCACCCTGCCTTTGTGATCAACCATGATTAGTCGATCGCCGTCCCCATCAAAAGCAACGCCTAAATCTGCCTGACACTCAATCACTTTTTGCTGCAAAGCCTCAGGGTGAACAGCGCCGCAGTGTTCATTAATATTTTGGCCATCCGGCTCAGCGGCAATAACGGTGACTGTCGCACCCAGCGCTTTAAAAACAACCGGCGCAACCTCATAAGCTGCGCCATTCGCTGCATCAATTACTACGGATAATCCAGATAATGATGTTAACTTTGATGCCTGCACGCAAAATTGACCATAACGATCAACGCCGTCATCAATTGTCGTTATGACACCTTGAGACTCAGCCTCTGGTAGTTTTTTTTCTAAAGATTGCTCAATTGCCAACTCCTGCTCATCGGTTAATTTAAAGCCATCAGCAGAAAAAAACTTAATGCCATTATCGGTATAAGGATTATGTGATGCACTAACCACAACACCCATGCTGGCTTTATCAGCACAAACCAAATAAGCCACAGCTGGCGTTGGAAGATACCCTAACAACACAACATCAGCCCCCATGGCGATAGCGCCTTGCGCAAACGCATCAACCAACTCATTGCTAGACTCGCGTGTATCACAACCGATATAAATAACAGGGGTTTTCTGCGCACGAAGGCTAAAAGCAACCGATTGCCCTAATTGATTAAAAAAATCCTTATTCACAGAAGGACTGCCAACCCTACCCCGAATACCATCTGTGCCAAAATATTGTTTTATCATCTCAACTCTCCTTTTGATACGCCTTTAAAACTGCCAAAGCATCCACTGTCGCCTTAATGTCATGAACTCGAATAATATTAGCGCCCTGTTGCACAGCCAATAAAGCAGCAGCGATACTACCAAACAGCCTTTCCGATACCGGCGCATTAGCAATCACTTCAGCAATCATCGACTTGCGTGATAGCCCTGCCAATATCGGGACTCCTAGTGCTTGTAATGAATTCAGATGCGCTAATAAATAAAAGTTCTCTTGCGCGTTTTTACCATAGTGCCCTTGACCAAACCCCGGATCAATAATAATGCGGTCGCGCGCAATGCCTAGCTCAACGCATGCGTCGACCCATTGCCGTAAATCTTGTGAAATTTGTGCCAGCATCTCTTCTGGCGAACCCCCAGGCTCTCTAGCTGGATTAAAAAGGTGCATCAAACAAACCGGCACCTCCAGGCGGGCAACAACCTCTTTCGCGTCACCCAGTCGTAATGCGCGCTGATCATTAATCATGCCCGCACCTAAGGCAACCATCTCGCTCATTATGATCGGCTGACTTGTATCAACTGAAATTAACACGTCAAAACGCTTAGCAACCGCCTCAACCGCCAGCGCTAATAAATCCATTTCTTGCTGATTAAACTTAGGTGAAAATTGAAAACCAACATCAGGGTTAGTCGCTTCAGCACCAATATCAATAATGGTTGCACCCTCGACAACCATCTTCTCAACCGCGACCAACACTGCAGATAAATCGGTATAAGTTCCGTATAAAGATTGTGCCGTACAATTAACAATCCCCATCACCGCAGGAGAGCCCAGCGATAACAGGGATTTGTTCTTTAGCCTGACTGATAAAGAGCTCTTATCCGTCGGCACATTATAAAAAGATACTGCACTCACTCCAGCACACGCCTATCAAGCATCTTCTTTATCAGAAGAGCTATCCTTTTTATCTTCTGTTTTTACTTTTTTGGCTGATACTTTTTTTGCCGGTTTTTCCTCTTCTACCACTTCCTCTTTTTTCTCTGCCGTTTCTTTAGGCGCATCATCCATATCCCAATCTTCAGGTGGTGTTGGCTCTTTGCCCTGCATGATTTCTTTAATTTGCGACTGATCAATGGTTTCATACTTAATAAGAGCTTCTGCCATTAAGTGGAATACGTCCATATGGTCACGTAGGATTTTCTCAGCTTTTGCATAAGCTTCGTCAATAATACGTCGCACTTCCTGATCAATAAGATCAGCAATTGGACCAGATACTTGATTGCTTTGCGATGTCGGACGACCTAAGAAAACTTCACCCTGCTCTTCCTGATACGTCAATGGTCCCAACTTTTCGGATAAGCCCCATCTAGTGACCATATTACGCGCCAATTCTGTTGCACGCTCAATATCATTAGAAGCACCGGTGGTGACATTTTCTTTGCCAAAAATAATTTCCTCGGCTAAACGACCACCAAATAACGAAGCCAACTGGCTTTCTAAACGTTGACGGCTATAGCTATAACGATCTGACTCTGGCAGGAACATGGTGACACCCAAAGCTCTACCCCGTGGAATAATACTCACTTTATAAACCGGATCATGATCTGGCACATTCAACCCAACGATGGCGTGACCTGCTTCATGGTAGGCCGTAAGTTTTTTCTCATCATCACTCATCACCATAGAACGACGTTCAGCACCCATGATTAATTTATCTTTGGCTTTTTCAAACTCCAGCATTCCAACTTCTTTTTTGTTTGCTCTAGCAGCAAATAACGCCGCCTCATTAACCAAGTTTGCCAAGTCAGCACCTGAAAAGCCCGGCGTGCCCCGCGCAATAACCGATGCGCGCACATCATTCCTTGAAGGAACTTTATTCATATGAACTTCTAAAATTTGCTCACGACCCTGAATATCTGGCAACGGCACGGTCACTTGACGATCGAAACGACCTGGACGCAGAAGCGCAGCATCAAGCACATCTGGACGGTTGGTTGCTGCAACCACGATGACGCCTTCGTTACCGCCAAAGCCATCCATCTCAACCAATAATTGGTTTAATGTTTGCTCACGCTCATCGTGTCCGCCACCCAAACCAGCACCACGGTGACGTCCAACGGCATCAATCTCATCAATGAATATAATACAGGGCGCACGTTTTTTCGCTTGCTCGAACATATCACGAACTCGAGATGCACCCACACCGACAAACATTTCAACAAAGTCCGAACCAGAAATGGTAAAGAACGGCACCTTTGCCTCGCCGGCAACGGCTTTTGCCAATAAAGTTTTACCGGTTCCTGGTGGGCCAACCAGTAATAAGCCTGTTGGAATACGACCACCTAATTTTTGAAACTTGCCAGGATCTCGTAAAAATTCAACCAACTCAGAGACTTCATCTTTTGCTTCATGAACACCGGCAACGTCTTTAAAGGTGACCTTAACTTGATCTTCGCCCATTAAACGAGCCTTGCTACGCCCAAAAGACATAGGTCCGCCTTTGCCACCGCCACCTTGCATTTGTCGCATAAAATACAGCCAAACACCAATCAGCAACAACATGGGGAACCAACTAATTAAGATTTGCATCAACATGCCACGCTGCTCTGGTGGCTTACCATCAACAGACACACCTTGTTTCATTAGCTCTGTTAGCAAAACAGGATCTTCAATTGGCATATACGTTGTGAACGACTTATTGTCTGTCATTGTTCCTGAAATGTCTTGGTTTTGAATCGTGACGTTTTTAACACGGCCATCATTCACTGCCTGCATAAATTCAGAATAACTATAGCTCTGGGCACGATTATGTCGGGGGCTAAAGCTATTAAAAACCATCACTAAAACAGCGGCAATGATTAACCAAATAAAAATATTCTTATACTTTGCGTTCAAAACACATTCTCCTTATTTATAAAAACCCTCAGGGTTGATCCGTAGTATAGCCAAGAATTCCCCGCGCCAAAAGATAAAATTCTCGTGACTTCACCCTTGATGCTAAAGGTTTACGAATTCTAACGGTTTTTGCTTGTTTTCGCATCATTTTAATAAACTCATCGACCCCTTCGCCTTGAAACATCTTTGCAATAAAAACGCCATCGGGCTTTAAAAACTGTTTCGCACAATCCCATGCCAACTCAACCAAACACATACTGGCTGGCTGATCAACGCTGCGCTGGCCACTTAGGTTTGGCGCCATATCAGACATCACTACATCCACAGGCCGAGCATTTAAAGCGCTCGTTAGCTCATCAAGCACCGCGTCAGTTGTGAAATCCCCTTGGATAAATACCACATTAGGCGGAACCTCCATTGGCAAACGGTCTAAGGCAATCACCTGACCTTTATCGCCAATTAGCTCTTTCGCAACTTGCGTCCAACCGCCTGGTGCCGCACCCAGGTCTATCACTCGCATGCCTTGTTTGAATATGGGTTCTTTTTTATGAATTTCAAGTAACTTATATGCCGCACGCGACACATAACCATCAATTTGCGCCTTCTTGACATACGTATCATTCACATGGGCTTTTAACCAGGATTTACTAGACTTGCTCATTTCAACTCGATCGATTATTATGCTTGGCCTTTCACTATGGGAAATAATCACTCAATGGACAAACAATTACAAGCCCTAATCAAACGAGCACATCATTTAAAGCCTGTTGTCATTATTGGGTCCCAGCAACTTACCACCAATGTACACAAAGAAATAGAGCGCGCTTTAAGTGACCACGAGCTTATCAAAATTCGCATCAATACTGGCGAACGTGATGAACTAACACAAATCACTAGCACCCTTTGTGAACACCACAAAGCCCAGCTAATTAAAAAAATTGGCCACGTTGTTGTTATTTATCGGAAAAATAAAGATTGACCGGAAATATCCACGTCAAATAGCTCAAGAAATACTGCCGCGATCAACTCAGGAAAGTGGAAAAACCAACGCTACCGAATCCGTTGCTACTAAAAATCCTGCTTTCTTTGGCTCAACGCCTTCACCTCAAGCTTATTGGGCATATGCCTTTTTAACAAATTTTCAGCCTCTGCAGTCCAATTCATTAGAACTTTCTTCACTTTTCCCAAACTTCTTAATATTTCCTTAATATTCACCTGATACAATAGCATCTGGATAAACTAATGGCATTAGCAGGACCAAAACATGGGAAACAACGACGCAACAGAACAGCTATCTATTATGGGTCTACTGACCAACACCCTCACCTTTTTTTTCGTTATCTGTTCATTTTATATTTTTCGAAAAAGTACAACTCCACATCAAGGAGAGCTGGAATCAAGCCCATTAAAAAACTTGGTGCAAAATGCTCTAACTAAAACAAAACTAAAATTTCCCGAGGGAATATCAAACATCTACACCACCCCCCCTAAAGGAACCGGTGATTGCGTTGCGATGACTGCCCACATGATTGAGAATATTTTTGAGCTACGCCAAAATCAAAATCAAAATCAAAATCAAAATCAAAAAAAGATAATAGATGATATTTGCTTTTTCAGAATCCTCCTAAAGAGAATGCATGCTCAAGAAGGTGAAGTTCTGCATTGTTTTTTAGTTGTTGGCCCATCAAGTGAAGAGTTCCAAATTCAAAACTACATCATGAACCAACTTGACCCAACAAAGGTCGACATGGCGCCAAATACAACAGCCTACATTGTTGATGCCTGGGCAACCTGCCGCCATAAAACCTGGGCAGGCGAAAAAGGACTATTTGCTGTAAAGGATAAGAGCCTTGGTAACTGGTTAGAGGAAATACTTCAACACCCTTTGTTTGAAGGGCAAGAGCCATGTTCTTACGCATTTATCAGATCGCAAATACGCGCCACAAAAACACGTGACTCGGATGAAAACATCACAACATCATATAGAGCAGAAGATCTTAAAGAAGAGCCGGCTGAGACGAAGCACATAAAATGCCGTTAAAAAAACGCTCATCACCTTTTTTTTGCAACAGCAGAAACATCAACATAAACCTCGGTGCCATCACCGCTTACCTGCTGTTTAGCTTTAACCGGACCCCAAGCATGCCCATACACCACTTCGAAGGTTGCGACACATTGATCTTCATCTAGGTAGTGCTGCCGATAGTACTGCTTCATCGCCCTTAGCCTATTTCTTGTTAACAACCCTTTAGCTCTCGCTACCTGGGTGTTTTGCGAACCGGTTTTTGTTAAATCCTGAAAAAGCTCAGCAACATTCTCATATAAAAAAGTAACCACCTCGCTATCCATAACCGGGTCAGAAAACTGCAGTGACAACAACACATCACCCACATCATGCATATCACAAAAATCGTGCACAGCTTTTCTGTCAACTGAAAGAAAACTGTTTTTCAACTCTTGCAAAGTAGTAGGGCCCAAGGTTGCAAACAGCAACAGCCCGTTTGGCTTTAGAACACGACGACATTCAGCCAAGCAGCTTTCAATATCATTCAACCAGTGCAGCAACCCACTTGAAATAATCATATCCACGGAAGCATCGGCGAAAGGTAATGAAGCGACATCGGCCTGCACAGCTTTTACGTTGCTTAATGCTTTTTTTGTTAACTGTGAAATTCTATCTGCACTCGAGTCGACACCGGTAATTTCGGCATGCTGATATTTTTGTGATAATAACTCAGCGACATAACCGGTGCCGCAACCTAGATCAATGATTTTATTCGGCTGAACATTCATATACTGCAATCGATCTACTAAGCGACTCGCTATTTCACGCTGCACTACCGCATAACGATCATAATCGCCAGCTCGACTAGCAAAGCGACACACAGCAGTAGCATCAATGTATAAATCACTCATAACTATCATTCACCTAATACTAAAGCCGCCATCATAGCACAAAACAAGAAAATTGCACGATAAGCACGGTATTGCAGGTTCACTGGTCTGGCGGCAATATTGGCTCATGAACAAAATAAAACAATACGCTCAACAAATACTGGGATGGATAATTAATCAGCTATTCCCTCAGCAATGCATTATTTGCCAACAATCCAGTGAAGGCCCTATATTTTGTTGTGCCTGTCTCGCTGGCCTGCCCCGTATGCAAACCGCCTGTGGCAGTTGTGCATTACCCGTTACAACCACGCGAAGCCTTTGTGGCCGGTGCCAAAAAAAACCGCCTCCTGTTGATCTTGCGAAAACGCTATTCTACTATCAGCCCCCCATTACTCAGGCTATTTTTCAGCTTAAGTTTTCAGGGAAAATTCGCTTTGCTAAATTTTTTGGCTCCTTGCTGACAAAAGCAATCAGCAAAGAAAACTTACAAGCTGACTTCCTTGTTCCCGTGCCCTTACATAAAAAACGCTTGCGCGAACGAGGATTCAACCAAGCCATAGAGCTAGCAAAACCCATTAGCAAAGCACTCAACATTCCTATTTGTCGACAAATAAAACGTATAACGAACACGCCAACACAAATAAAACTCAACGCCAAACAACGACAAAAAAACATTCGTAATGCATTTAGTACTAAGCAATCTTTTAAAAACAAACGATTAATCATTATTGATGATGTTGTCACTACCACGGCAACCACGCATGAGCTTGCCAAGCTCTTAAAAAAAAACGGCGCCAAAATGGTCGCCGTCTTCAGTGTTGCTAGGGCAGTTTAGCCATTCAGCTCTTTTTCTTATTGTTACAGGCCAAAATAAACAAAGAGAAAAACACCGCAACCAATGCCCAAACAGCAAAATATAAATTCCCTAAAGCAAAACCATGATCAACCGCATGGTGAAGACCTGCCTTCACCTCTAACTGAGTTTCAGCATTAGGCAGCAATTGAATAAAATCATTAAAAGCCCCAGCTGTTGCATGTGGAAGTAACAGTAACTTATTTAATGAAAAACTCGCCAAAGCCGCGACCTCTTTTTGTAAAAAAATTATTTGTGTTTTAATGCTGCTTAAATAAATCAGTTGGACCAACGCTATACCTATGGTACATCCCAAATAATTTCCTAAATTAATAAGCGCTGCTGCCTCCCCGCCTCGCTCATCCTTGATCGTACTTAACGCTAAATCAGAACACAACGAATAGGCTATTCCCAAACCCACTCCTAAAATTAACATTTTCCACCAAAACACACCCAGCGTGTCATTACTCATTAACCAAAAGAAGGCTAGTCCAGCAGTAATAACAATTGTGCCAATAAAAAAATTCAAGAAAAATCCAAGCTTTCTCCTAAAATAACTTGCCATCAGAGAAAAAACCAACATCCCTCCACCCAGTATCAAAAACATCAAGCCGATCATTAGTGGGCCATAGTTAATGCTACTATTATCTTGCAAGTATAAATTTATAAAATAATAAGAACCATATATAACAGCCCCTAATAAAAAATACTGTAGCGCACCAATAACAAATGGCAGATTTTTAAAGATTGCCAAATTCATTACTGGTGACTTAACAAAACTTTGAGACCAAATAAAAACCATAAAAAGTATCGGAATTAACGCGTAGAAAGTAATAAGTGGTGCGGACACCCACCCCCAATAACTGCCTTCTGACACAGTCAATACAATGATTACGCTTAGAGCGACTAACAAAATCAGCCCAAAAAAATCAAATCCAGCTTTCTGTTTTGGAATATTACATTGCTGATAGAAAAACGCAGTTAGTATTAAAGCTAAAATGCAAAAAGCACAATTAATCCAATAAATTAAGCGCCAAGTCGCATGCTCTGCCAAAATACCTCCAACCAAAGGCCCAACAAAATATCCCAACACCTGAAAAGCAATCCACAACACTAAAAATTTCTCACGCAGCGATTTTTTCGGCCCATACTTTAATAATCCGAGAGTTGTTGGAAATAAGAATGCATAAGAAAAACCTTGAATAATCCGACCGACAATCAACAACCAACCAGCGGTAGTCACTGCATTAATCACACCTGAGACAAAGAAAATCACTAGTCCCACAATAAATAATGGCAAGTACCCAAAACGCCTGGTTAATTGCCCCACATGCATCACAAAGGCTGTTACAGCAATACTAAACCCAATCACAACCCAAGCCTGCTGAGACAAGCTTAAATCCAAGGCATATCGGATTTGTGACAAAGCTCCCATGGTGGCCATGGTGCTAAAGCTCGCAACAAACATGATGCAAGCCACTGCACTAAATAAAACCCAAGAAAGCCCTGCGGACATGGGCGTTTGATTATCTAACTTTGCTGCCGTCATTTTTTAATTCCTTTTAAAAGATATAATCATAGCGGCTGAAGATGACTTGAGTCAAACACACGCTCTTGAAACTCTTGTTCTTTTTTGTTTTTTGACAGCCTTTCAAGCATCACTTAAGCTGATAAAAAAGGCTTTATTATGGCAAATCAAAATGATGTTATTATTGTCGGTGCCGGCCCAGTTGGCTTAGCTACAGCTTGCACGCTATCTGAAGCTGGCCTAAATATTATTATTCTTGACAAAAAAACTGACGCCACAAAAACCTCCAACGCCTTACTTCTTAATATGCGAACACTGCAGTTACTTGAGAGCTTAGGCTTAAGTGAACAATTCATTGCAGCTGGAAAAAAACTTCGAGGCGCCGCTCTGTACTCTAAACAGAAAAAAATCGCCCAAATCAATGTGCCCGAACAAATGCCTTACGATTTTATGCTAACGCTACCTCAAGCAAAAACAGAAGCTATTTTTCGTGATTACTTAAAAAAACAAAATGTTGCAATCAAGCAAGATTGGGAACTCCTGTCCTACCAACAAAATACCAATGAAGTCACTGTTGAGGTAAAAACACCGAATGAGACAATATCACTCTGTGCCGACTGGCTTATTGGTTGCGATGGTGTTCATAGCAAAATCAGAGAACAAAGTGACATCGCCTATCCCGGCAAGGAAGAGCCTTCACACTTTGTCATGATAGACGCCAAACTCGACACCCCTGCGGGTGAAAATCACTACGCCATGGGCTGCTTTCAGCCTAACTTAACGTTGGCTATTTTCCCTTTTGACAATAACAACACCGCTCGCCTACTTGCAGAAGTCAGTCGGTCGACTGAATTCAACCAAATTGATCTACCCTCACTTGATGACATGCAGCATATCACCAGTCAGTGCGTTCCTTTTTCACACACCATTACTGAGCTTACATGGTCATCCAAATTTTGGGTCCATGAACACCTCGCTGACAAGTATCGCCAGCAGCGAATTTTTTTAGCCGGTGATGCGGCACATTGCCACTCTCCAGCCGGCGGACTTGGCATGAACACCGGCATTCAAGATGCGATGAATTTATGTTGGAAACTGGTGTTATGTATCAAACACCAAGCCAATACCAATCTACTAGATACCTATGAAATGGAGCGACGTCCTGTTGGCAAACAGGTGGTTGCTGTGTCATCGAGCTTTTTAAAAATGCTAATGATTAGCAATCCAATTATTTTTTTCTTACGTGCTCACTTAATAAAAGTAATTACTAAAATACCTTCTTTTAAAATACCCTTCTTTAAAAAAATGCACCAACTAAATATAAAGTACTCGCCAAATCTATCTATTAGCAAAAGCCATTATCAATCTCTTCATGCTGGTACAGCAATGCCTGACTTTATTGCTTTTGAACAAGGCCACTCTTTCCATTTTTATAAAAATAGATGCGAAAATATTTTTTATATTATTGGTTTTTCTAATTCAGAAAAGATTATTCAATTAATTCAAAAGCATCAATGGCCAGCCAAACATATTCCTATAAAAAACATTCAGCAAAAAAACATCTCGTCAGCCTGGCCTAAAAAAGGCTATCTCATTATTCGACCCGACACAGTCATCGGAGACATCGGCTCCACCGCAGAGCAACTGAAGAATTATTTTTACGGCATTTTATAGTGCTCTGCTATAAACTTTTGCTGGGGGACACATCAGGATCAGCAGTGCCACCTTGCTTTTCAGAGTTACCAAAAAATGCAGAATCACAGTATCCACTCACCGACTCTGTTTTCAATGAACACGGATCTTTAGCTCGATTTTTAGCGCCATCAAATAATAATTCACCTCGACAAGAGTAAAGCTTGCCCTTAGTTCTTTGTAAAAACAACTTACAAACATCACTAGAGGAAAACACAGCTGGTGCTTTTGTCAAAAGGGAGTGTATCACCCTCAAGTCTTCGACGTCACCGCCTTGAAGAGACCAAGCTTCAACTCCATTCCATTCCTTTCCTTTTAGGGTTTCATGACTTTTTTTATCTGGCATATTTAACATATCCTTAATTACTGCGTGACTAATGGAGGGCACCACACAAAAACAACAAATAAAAACAACAAGCTAAGCTCAAGGCTTGTAGACAGGCCGTATTCGGACTTATACTATATTTTTATAGTGAGAAAAACAAATGCTCTACCACCTACATATTCGCAACTTTACCATTATCGATGACCTTGAGCTGGACTTAACCCATGGCATGACCATTCTCACCGGTGAAACTGGCGCCGGGAAATCCATTGTTATTGATGCTATTGATTTTGCCCTAGGACAACGCATCACCAGCGACATCCTTCGTACTGGCAGCACTCGAGCTGAAATCACCTTAAGTTTTGATGTCAAACATATCCCACCGGCTCGCACATGGCTAGGTGAGCAAGCACTGGATAACGACAATGAATGCTTAGTGCGCCGCTTGGTTGGTAAAGATGGCCGCTCTAAAAGCTTCATCAACAACACGCCAGTCACGCTTAGTAGAATCCGTGAGCTTGCTAGTTTGTTGATCAATATTCACGGTCAGCACGAGTTTCAAACCTTAATCAAACCCCCCGAGCAGCGTCGATTGCTCGATCAATATGCTGGCTGCGATATCACTAATACCGAACTTAACACCATTTTTAAACAATGGCAGAATAAACAAATCGAATATGACACACTCCTTGCCAACAGCCATGAAGCGAAAAGTCGTACTGATTATTTGCGATTTCAACTAGACGAATTAACTGAGCTTAATATTACTCTCGATGAATTAAATAATTTAGAGCAGGAGCAAAAACGTTTAAGCCATTCTGAGTCTTTGCTAACTAATTGCCAAAGCGCCCTACAATTATTATCGGATGAAGACAAAAGTGCTAGCAAACAACTCACCAAAACCACCCAACACCTTGAAGCTGCACAAGAATTCACGCCCGCACTAAAGGACATTATTAGTTTAATCAATAGCGCATCCATTCAAACAGACGAAGCGTCTAGTGAATTACAACATTTTCTCAATGAGGTTGAATTAAGCCCCGAGCGCCTACACTTTGTTGAAGAACGGCTTAGCGCTGCCTACAATCTTGCCCGAAAACATCGTGTTGATGCCAGTGAACTGGCCCCACTAACCAAGAAAATGCAAACTGAACTCGACCAGCTAAATAATTTTGATGCTTCTTTAGCGACTATTGAAAGTGAAATAAAAACCTTACATGCTAATTACAAAAAATGTGCCGCTCAGCTCAGCGAAGAAAGACAAAAAACCGCAAAAATACTAAGCAAACAAATTACCGACAACATGCAAACCTTAGGCATGCCTGGTGGTATATTTTCAATTGGCCTTGAAAAAAAGGAGTTCGACCAACCCCAGGCCAATGGCATGGAACGCATTCACTTTCTGGTAAGCGCCAACCCAGGACAAAAATTACAACCCCTAGCAAAAGTTGCATCCGGCGGTGAACTATCACGAATCAGCCTGGCGGTACAAGTCATTACAACCTCAAAAAACAACACGCCAACCTTGGTTTTTGATGAAATTGATGTTGGTATTGGCGGCGCTACAGCGGACATTGTTGGCTCACTCTTGCGTGAGTTAGCTGAGCAAGCACAAGTGTTTTGCATCACTCACTTAGCGCAAGTTGCGGCAAAGGGTCATCAACATCTGCGTGTTGAAAAGCAAGTGCAAAACGGCAAAACTCGCTCGACTGTCGTACTATTAAATAAGCAAGAACGCATTAAAGAGCTCGCTCGAATGAGTGGTGGCAGCAAAATCACCAAACAGGCTCTCGCCCATGCTGAAGAAATGCTGTGTTTATAATGTACTTTAGAGCAATAGCGCTTAGGACTAAGAAGGCCTGGCAGCAGAATCATCAATATTGGCAGTAGAGAAATCACTCTTATTAAATGTGGGCTCGGGCCCACTAACCTTTCCAAAAGGATTAAATAAAGTCCCATTCCAATAGTCTTTATGTCTTCATCAGTCATGTCGCGCCTGTCAGCAGCGGTGGCAACAGCAATGACCCAAAAAAAATTCTTTTCATAGTGATGCTCGCAGCCATAGTAATGGCGCTTTTAGTTACGGCAGTAGCCGCCTATAGATGCAAAAAAAACTGAAGAGAACAACAAATGCCTATAGGTCATGGCAATGAAACTGGTGGATGTTGCTTACCGGTTTAAATAAACCTTTGACAACAAGACCTCAACGACAGCAGCCCACCATCACCACCCAACCGTCATGCTCTTTAATTGATTTGAACTCAATGACATCATCATAAGCGGCTTTAATTTTATCTTGCTCGCTTGCCATAATTCCCGACAATACCAAAATCCCATCGGCTTTCATCAAATCAATTAACGTCGACTTTAAAGTGATAAGTGGATTTGCTAAAATATTGGCAAGCACAATATCCACTGGTTTATTCGGAACCTCATCGCAAGAGACGATTGATATTTTATTCTGCAAGTTAGCATTTAATGCCGCATTATTCTGTGTTGCCTCTAATGCCTGATTGTCATGATCGGTCGCAACAACATATTCAGCACCTCTTGCGGCAGCACCTAGCGCTAAAATACCCGAGCCACAACCATAATCAACCACTTGCTTATGACGACAATCATGGTTTGCTAACCACTCTAAACACAAGGCGGTTGTCGGATGAGTGCCGGTGCCAAAAGCCAAGCCGGGATCCAAAAACACCACCGTTTTTGCTTGCTCAGGCGCTTTATCCCAACTCGGGCAAACCCACAGGTCATCACCAAAACATTGTGCTGAAAAATTCTTCTGGGTAATTCGAACCCAGTCTTGATCAATCACTGGTTCTACGACATAGGCCAGCGGGCTATCAAGCTTGAGCACTTGCTGGCACACTGCAACAAGTGCAGCGATATTTTGATCTTCTTCAAAAAAAGCATCTACCCGGGTTGATTGCCACAATGGCGCGTCCTCCGGCATTAACTGAAACACCTCTTCGTCATCGGCCGCCTGCAAAGTTACCGACAATGCCCCATGCTCCATCAAAGCATCTGACCACAGCTGTGCCATTTCTGCTGATAAATAAAACTTTGCTTGAATCAATGCCATTATCACACTCCAGTCCAACCATTAAATGTCTGCATTCTAGCAAACACAACTGCAAAAATCTTGTTATTCATTTTTTCAATCGCGTCATGTAATCGAGCGCACCATCAAAGCTAGGCCGCTTCTAATCATTTAGACTGACAAGAATTCTTAGAGGATGATTCAGAGGCGGGTCTCCTTAGCGCTTCAATAATACGACTAGCAACAGGTGCAGGTGATAGCATTTCAATCTTTCCTAACATTTCATCAAAAGCTTTAATCGTTTCTTTATCTAAAGGAACACTTAAGATTTTTTCAAGACGCTGACAATCAGAAATATAAAAAACTTAAAACATCTTCAGCACTCTTTTCTTGACATTCAAAATAAAAAAATAAGTTAACAAGAGCTGGAAGGCTCTCTATTATTTACAGCATTGCACAAGACATTACATTCAACATAGCCATTACATAAAATCTGTGATAAATAAACACAACAATTTAATTGCAATATAATTAAAAAAACACCCATTAATTTTTTAATGGGCATTTCTAGAAATTAGAAGTCAACTTGCAATAAAATACTTAAACATTAGAGTGGCTACTACGGGCTACACCTGGCACTTGACCCTGACTTTGACCCTGACCCGGCTCTGGCTCTGGCCCTGCTGCACGAAAAGTAGCGCTCTCACGAGAGCTTGAAGCTTCTTCTGCAATGCTGCCATACTCTGAGTTTCTTTCTAAATGCTGAACTTCAAATTTAAAACCAACAATTTTACCATCATCTTTCTTGAAAAAAACCCTCCCCCTGTTTTTAGTATGAGAAACATTTACTTCGTATAAATCTTTACAACCAGTTAAATTCCGAAAATTACTCAGTGAGGAAAGCATAGCTAAAACACCATTGGGATCATTAATAAACTTTTTACACAACCCATCAAAAACAGCATTAGTTAAAAGAAATTCTTTGTCTCCAACCAAGAACCTTACATGATCACTCTCAAAACTCAGCATTTTTCTAATAGCCTCAATTAATTCATCTCTTTTAGCCTCGGAAATTTTCACTAATTTATTTTTTACCACATCATTTCCTGTAAAATCTGTCAACTTATTTCTTTTATTCCTATCAGACATC
>CBDETP010000019.1:0-71391 GCA_965242995.1 Coxiellales bacterium | reverse complement strand
TTTGTTCGGCTTATCACGCCTATTCCGAAGTTACGTCGCGTCCTTTTCCGCTGGATGAATACAATTCCTGCTATTTGGGGAACCATCAATGGCTGGATATTACAAATCACCACTTTTGGCAAGTGGGACCTACCAGATCGAACAGAGCTCTCCCCCGACCTTTGGTATCTTATTATTTGCAACCATCGCTCTTGGTTTGACATTATTGTCTTAAATTATGCCTTTTGCTGGCGCACCCCTCCTTTTAAGTTTTTCATGAAACATGAACTGCTGTGGAGCCTGCCTTTTGGTGGCCTTGCCTGCTGGGTCCTTGGCTTCCCCTTTGTCCGCCGGCACTCCAGACAAGAGATTCGCAAAAACCCAGCGCTTAAAGGGCGCGACATAGAGACCGCTCGACAATCCTGTCAAAAGTTTAAAATCATTCCCTGCTCTGTTGTTAATTTTGTAGAGGGAACGCGCATTACTTCAGCAAAGCAAGAAAAACAAAAATATCCTTTTAAAAACCTGATCAAACCTAGTGCTGGTGGCATAGCTATCACACTCTCTGAAATGTTTGATTCGCTAGACTCTGTGCTCAATGTCACCATTCATTATGATGCAAAAAAAGTCACGCTATGGAGCTTTGTGTGTGGAGATATTAACCGCATCACGGTACGCTACGAACGACTACCATTAACGCCTGACCTAAAAGGGGACTATTACACCGACCGAACCTTTCGCATTAATCTACAAAACTGGCTTAATGATTTATGGAAAAAGAAAGACAAAGAGCTCGACAACATCATTAAAAACAGCCAGCCGTGATGAAAAAAATACGCATTGCCACCAGAAAAAGCGCGCTTGCTTTGTGGCAAGCTCACTTTGTTAAAAAAAAACTGCTTGGCCTTTTCCCCCAGCTTCAAGTTGAAATCATTGGCGTTAACACACAAGGGGACCAGCAAAAAGAAATTCATTTTTCTTCGCTGAAAAATAAAGATTTTTTTGTTAAAGAATTACAAATTGCTCTACTCAACAATGATGCCGACATTGCCGTGCACTCGCTTAAAGACTTATCTGCTCAACCCATTGAAGAATTCACACTGGCTGCCATGTTGCCCCGTGAAGACCCACGTGATGCTTTGCTAAGCAATGAAAGACTCTCTTTACAAAACCTGCCGAAAGGAAGCGTTATCGGCAGCGGTAGCCCTCGTCGACAAAGCCTGCTACTGCACGCCAGACCGGACTTAATCATTAAACCCATTCGTGGCAACGTGGAAACACGTATTCAAAAAATGCAATCTCAAGAGTTTGACGGTATTATTTTAGCTGCAGCGGGATTAAAACGACTTAACCTGCAAGACCATATCCAAGACTATTTAAACCCAACACACTTCGTTCCCGCCATTGGCCAGGGGATTATTACGGCTGAATGCTTAAGTCAACGCACCGAACTCATTGAGGTGCTGCAAAAAATTAATGATGAGAACACAAAAACGTGCGCTACTGCTGAGCGCGCTGTGAACCAAATCCTTAAAGGTGGTTGCCAAACGCCTTTGGCAGCACACGCCACATTAACTGACAACACCCTTCATATTAAAGGCGTGGTTGGCAGCCTCAATGGCAAGCAACTGCTACATGCTCAACTTGCAGGCCCTGCCAATCAAGCTGACCTTTTAGGCCAGCGCCTCGCCCAACAATTACTTGAGCAGGGTGCCGACAAGCTTTTACTGGCGGCAAGGAAATAGCACTAATGCACAAAGCCAATAAAACATTTATTTACTCAATCCGGGAAAAGCTGTGCCAACTGCCCCACTAAAAAACTGCTCTGTCATTGTTTTAAGACCAAAAACAGCCGGCCTAAAGCTATGCGAGGAGCTACAACTCCTTGGCGCTCAAAGCATCCATCTGCCAGCGATCAGCATCACCCCCAGCAACAGCCAACAACTAAAAACAGACAGTCTTAAATTGGCTAAAGCTGATGCGGTTGTTTTTTTAAGTCAACATGCCGTCGAAGCATTAGCGCCTCACTGGCCAAAGAATCTATTGGCTAAAGTTCTGGCCATTGGCCCTGCCACGCAACAGAAACTACAGGAGCACAGCATTGTATCAACGATTCCAACAGAAGATTTTAGTAGCGAAGGCCTGCTGGCTCTGCCAGAGTTGCAAAATGTTCGTCATAAAAACATCGTAGTGTGTTGTGGCAAAAACCCTAAAGAACGATTATTTAAAACACTAAAACTCCGTAGCGCGAACATTCAAAGCATTTATTGTTACCAGCGAGACAACGCATTAAAAAATACCACACAAATACTTAACACACTCAAAGACGCCGAACCCAACTGGCTTATTTGCACCAGCCTTGACGCCCTCTCCTACCTAATCAATTTTGCCCAACAGTATCAGCCAAGAGTGCTAGGCTATAAACTGTTGACCGGCAGCAATACGTTAAGCCAACAGGCCAAAGAGCTTGGCTGGCAGGGCGGTGTTTTTACCGCCAAAAACCCGACCAACAAAGCACTCACTAATTGGCTAACATCTTGGTATACTCTCTAAAAAGTGATCATAAGTAAGTAAGGAAACATCATGGCTGACGATCAAACAAACGACTCTTTAAATCTTCCCCGGATTATGCCACCAAACAATAGCGGATCATCCAGCATTCTTGCCTGGGCTTCCATTATTATTAGCATCATTGCGCTATTAATTGGCGGCTATGTTTGGCATACCAACAAAGCGGGCCCGGCTGCCATTACCGCTATACAAAACCAGTTATCTAGTCTTGGCTCACAAATTAATGACAAAACCCAAAATGCAAAACAGACGGCGCCAGAGGCAAGTGAAAACCCAGCTTTTAACCAACTCAAGCAGACCATTCAAACCCAACAAACGGCACTCTCCCAACAAAACACTGTCATTAATGCTTTAGGGAGCCGCGTTAAAAAAATACAACAACAACTTGAACAAACAAACCAGCAATTGGGCCAAACCAAGCAAGGATTAAAAAATCCACTTAAACTTAATTCCGAAAACAATCAGCGCTGGACACTGGGCGAAGCAAGCTATCTGCTAAAGCTGGCAGAACTAAACTTGGCCGTTGGAAAAGACATTGATGGCAGCCTTTATTTACTTGAACAAGCTAGCCTTCGCCTTAACAAACTAACGATGCCAGCACTAACTGCCACCAAAGACCAACTCGAACAAGATATTGGCCAATTACAAAAACTACCTAAAACCGACATAACAGAGTTAAGCAAAAAAATTAATGGCGTGTCCGACCAAGTCGAACAACTGCCAATCAATCCTAGCAAAAACCTAAAATTCAAACCCCAACAAACCAACAATACTGACGACAAAGAAAAGACTAAACTTGACTTAAAAGACTGGCACAGCATTAAAGCATCGGTTAGTGGTCTGAAAAACCTGTTTGTTATTCGCAGACTCGATCAACCTGTCACGCCCTTACCATCACCAAGTGAATTAGTTTTTGTCAAAGAAAATGTTAGGCTTAAATTATCACAGGCGCAATGGGCGGTGCTTTATCAAAATGAATCGCTCTATCATCTTAATATGAAAGAAGCAATCGACTTGCTGACTAAACACTTCGAAAACAATGCTGGCACAACCAACAAAATCATAAGCCAACTCGAAACCTTACAGGCCATTACAATTAAAGTGGTGCCACCAACATTAAAAAATTCAATTAGTGAAATTGAAAAAGTCACCGCACAATTAGAACAACAAAGCACAGCCTCTCTCAATGCGTTGCCTGAATTTAACAATCCTATTGAACTCACCCCGCCCCCAAAACAAGAAACTCAAACACAACAAGACAGTCAAACTCGCAAGCAGACAAACACTGAAAACAAAAAACAACCTAAAACAACAACATCTAACACCAATGAAAACAGCACTCAAGCATTACCAACACCTCAGGCCCAACAAAACACAAGTCCTAGCTCAACCAACAACCAAAGCCAGCAAAGCCAATCACTCAACAAACCTGAAAAAAACAACACTGAACCACAAAAAAAGCCTACTATAAAAAACGAAAAAAACCAAACGAACACCCTGCCGGAAAAACCTAAAACCAACAACAATCAGCAAAAGGCAGCGCCAGGCAATCGAACAAACAAACCTTCACGCTACAACCCTAACGCGAGCATTCCTATATGAGTAGACGATTAATTTTTTTTGTTTCCTGTTTTGCATTACTGCTCCTTGCCATGTGGTTTGGTGTAAAAATTCATGACGACCCGGGCTATATTTTAATTGCTTATAACAAAACCAGCATTGAAACCAGCCTATGGTTTGGCGTCGTCGTGCTTGCTATTATTTATGTTGTGGTCAATATTGTTTGGCGGCTAATTTATCACGCCCTTATTATTGGCACGCATTTTCAAAGCTGGCGTGACTCACGCAACGCCTCACGATCATTACGCCTAACCAGCGCAGGGCTTTGTGATTTGTCAGAGGGCTATTTTAAACTGGCTGAAAAAAAACTACTCAAAGGCACCAAAGGCAACAGTGAACCACTGGCTAACTATTTAAATGCGGCAAGAGCCGCACAAGGACAACAAAACTTTAAACAACGCGATGAATATTTAAAGCTGGCTTTTGAAGCCAATAAAAATGCTACTTTTGCTATTGGTATTACACAGGCTCAATTGCAAATAAGCGCAAACCAATGGGAAGAAGCTGTTGCTACCCTTAAATATCTTTATAAAAAATCCTCAAAACACCCCTTGATTATTGAATTATTGACGCGTGTTTACATCAGCCAAAAAGACTGGCAGCCACTGAATGAATTGCTGCCAAAAATTCGCAAGCAAAAAATACTATCATTAACTGAAATTGAAAAAATTGAAGAAAATATTTTTCTAGAACAAATTAATGAGGCTGCAAAAAGTGATGCGCCCAGCAAATCATTAACTAAAACCTGGGAGAAACTCCCAAAAGCATGGCGTCAAGACAATAAATTGCTCTGTCTGTTAATTGACAAACAAACAGAGCTGAACAATGAAGAAAGCACCGCCCCGCTCATTGAGCAAGCCCTTAAAAAACAGTGGGAGCCAACGCTAGTAACACGCTACGGCACTATAAGAAGTGAGAATCCAAAAAAACAATTAAACACGGCCGAAAAATGGCTTCGCGATCATCCAAATGACCCTGTTTTATTATTGTGTTTAGGCAAACTTTGCCAACAACAAAAGCTATGGGGAAAAGCCAAAGAATATTTAGAACAGTGTGTCCAACTTGACCCTTCGGCCGAAGGCTATCAAGCACTCGGCGAGGTCTGCGAAGCACTCAATCAAAGTGACATTGCTATGGAGTGTTATCACAAGGGACTAAAACTACAAAACCAACCAATATCTATAGACCATAATCAAAAATAACAGCCGGGGTTAAGCATGATGAAAAATACAGGTGCTAATAAAACTCAGAAAAACGAGACACATATAGCAGTAGCTGTGGCAATGCAAATACTTCGCAGCAATTCTGAAAACAAAAAACCAACAGCTAAGACTACCGAAACGCTGTCAATCAGTAGTCCCGTCACCCCTTGGCTGGGTAATGGTGGGCCTAAAAACCCTATTTGGGCACCAAACCCCGAAGAAGAAAAGGCCCCAAACTCAGCTTGTCGCTCACTCTTGCCTTGGTGACTCACTTGAGTAGATGGCATCAACTCAATATTGCAAAAAAAACACGAAACAATAAAAAAACAATAACATATAAGCTTCGCTTGCATCTAAAAAGCATAAGTGATACTTGTGGCAAAAAAATTAAGGGGCCTATATGCCAAACGATACTTCTAAGAAAAAACCGCACAAAAAAACGGGCACTTCTTCGCTAGAAAGGTGTAATGCTAAGTTGAGGGCAGATATTGAAAATCAGACTACAAAAATTGCTGAACTGAGACATGAAAATAACGCCCTCACTCAAAAAAACACTCAACTCGCTTTCGAAAACAGGGAGCTACGAGCTCAAAACCGTGCTCAAGCCGAGCAAACTTCAGGTCTTCTAAGTCGAGCCGAGAAACGGGAGGGTACTGTTGACACACTTCGAGGTCAAGCTATAGCGCAAGAAAGGAGGCATGCCAAGGCTCTCGAGCTAGCACAGAAAACCATTACTGATCTACACAAGGCGCTACGTGAAAAAACCACCGAATTTGAATCTATTCATACCTGTCACACGTTGCTTCAAGAAAAACACAAACACACAGAAGCTAAAAATTTTTCGCTTTCCAAAAAGAATAATGAATGGGCTGAGGAATTAGCCCACCTTTTTTGCGCGGTTAAAAACCTAAAAACACCTGGATTAACGCAAATATTTAGAGCTGAGGAATGTAAAAAAACTACTGGTGTTAGTGCGCAGTTTAAATATTTAATGACCACACTTGCGCAGAAGGGTGATAAAGCAGGCACAGATTCAGGAACACTAAAACCGCGGCCCAAGCAAGATCCCCGGCAGAAACCACCCCAAAGTGCTGCTGGCAGGGCCAGCATGTTCCCAGGCAGAACAGAAAGCCGGTACTCATTTGCCCGGCCAGAGCCAGTTCCACAGGAGACACACCCAACAGCACCTTCGCCCTAAGCGCTTTCCTCCGCTGAAAAGATATCCGAATAGAATTGCTTTGCACCGAGGCCGTGGGGTCTCAACTGATTAAAGCAATCTTTTACCATGGCGAAAGGTCCAGCAGCGATAACTTGTGCGGAGGATAAATCCACCTTGGCAGTTAATACCGCATCATAAATTAACCCAGAATCAACACTAGCATCATGCAACTGAACTTTTTGCGTACAAACTAAAGTGTATTCAAAATTATCCAACGCTGCTTGCCAGTCCTTTAACAGATGCAATAAATAAAAATCATCAAGTCGTGTGTTCGCCCAAAAAAGCCGAATATTGCGGCTATCTTCCGTTAAAATTGCTTTTTCTATGATTGCTTTCATCTGCGCAAAACCGGTGCCACCGGCCAAAAGCACCAATGAATCCGTTGACTGACTCGGATATTCAAATTGACCAGAAACGCCTGTAACACTAGCTTGCCGATTACTCTTTATGTCTTCTAGCAACAAAGACAGGCCTGGATCATCATTCTTTTGTCGAATGTGCAACTCGATCACACCCAAATCATTTGGAGCATTGGCAATAGAGTACGGCATTTGTCTGCCGGTAGGTGATGTTAAAAAAAGATATTGGCCTGCGGTAAAGCGTATTTTTTTATCGGCCGGACACAACAGAATTTGCACAACATGGCCGGGCAAAAAATTATATTGATCAACATGATAAATAACCGACAAAAGAATGACCTCGTTATTGCAAAAGTGACAAAAACTAGTCTTTGCCCTTCATTGAATCAAAGAACTCATCGTTAGTTTTCGTTAGTTTTAAACGATCAATTAAAAATTCATTAGCAGCCAGCTCATCCATTGGGTGTAGAATTTTACGTAAAATCCACATTTTTTGTAGCTCGGCAGGCTTGGTAATTAATTCTTCACGACGAGTACCCGAACGATTAATGTTAATGGCTGGAAATAAACGTCTTTCAGCAATGCGGCGATCTAAATGAACCTCCATATTACCGGTTCCTTTAAACTCTTCATAAATGACTTCTTCCATCCTGGAACCTGTATCAATTAATGCGGTTGCAATAATGGTCAAACTTCCACCCTCTTCAATATTCCTTGCCGCTCCAAAAAAGCGCTTGGGCCGATGCAGAGCATTGGCATCCACACCACCGGTTAAAATTTTACCCGACGCCGGTGTAACGGTATTATAAGCTCGTGCCAAGCGCGTGATTGAGTCCAATAAAACCACCACATCGCGCTTGTGCTCAACCAATCTTTTTGCTTTTTCAATCACCATTTCAGCCACTTGCACGTGGCGAGTCGCTGGCTCATCAAAGGTACTCGCAACCACCTCACCTTT
This sequence comes from Coxiellales bacterium, assembly GCA_965242995.1. Lineage (GTDB taxonomy): Bacteria > Pseudomonadota > Gammaproteobacteria > CBDETP01 > CBDETP01 > CBDETP01. The sequence goes on along the minus strand of CBDETP010000019.1, from coordinate 63,483 downwards.
CACCGAACGTGACATTTCCGTCACTTCTTCTGGGCGCTCATCAATTAATAGTACAATGAGATAACATTCTGGGTGATTTTCAGCAATGGACTGCGCAATATTTTGCAGCATCATCGTCTTACCCGCTTTCGGTTGCGAGACCACCAAACCACGCTGCCCCTTACCGATTGGAGAAGCTAAGTCAATGATTCTGGCTGTAATATCTTCTGTGGTGCCATTTCCCACCTGCATCGTTAGTCGCTCTTTAGGAAACAGCGGTGTCAATTCTTCAAAAGGCGTTCGGGTTTTTGTTTTTTCTGGCTTATCAAAGTTAATAGTATTGACATGAAGCAAAGCAAAATAACGCTCATTGTCTTTCGGTGCTCGAATTTTACCAACAACCGTATCGCCTGTACGCAAACTAAACCGACGAATTTGACTGGGTGACACATAAATATCGTCTAAGCTGGCTATAAACGAATTAACCGCGGAGCGAAGAAAACCATAACCATCTGACATGATTTCCAAGGTACCATCGCCGTAAATATCTTCCCCTTTTTTAGCATGCGCCTTTAAAACAGCAAAAATAATGTCTGGCTTGCGGTGACGCTGTAAATTCTCAACGCCCGACTCTTTAGCAATTTCTTGTAATTCTTTAATACTTTTCTGCTTTAACTCAGATAAATTCATGGATAGCACTCTCTTTGTTTGGTTTTCATTCAATGAAAATTAGATGGAATAGGCCAAAAAACGTAAAATCGGATAAATAAAGAAGACTAAAGCCTGGAATAAAAAAACCGAAGGATTTCTTGAAAAACCTAAGATGTATACGATAGTCAATGTATAGCCTAAACAAGACAGGAAAGCAACTCCTAAGCCAACAAAAATATCGCTGCTTTCGCCAGCTCAGGGCTTGTTTTCAGCAACACGCTGATTTTTCACTAGATCTCTTCTTGTTGTAGCCACTCAACTAATTGCACTTTAGTGCAGGCCCCGACTTTAGAGCCCCCTAGCTGCTCACCATTCTTAAATAATAAGAGTGTTGGAATACCCCGAACACCCAACTTAGCTGGAATTTCAGGACTGTCATCAACGTTGACCTTTGCTACAATCAACTTTCCTTCATATTCTTTTGCAATGTCATCAAGCAGCGGTGCAATCATTTTACAAGGACCACACCAAGGCGCCCAAAAATCCACTAATACTGGCACATCTGATTGTAATACGTCTTGCTCAAAACTAGCATCCGTCACCGCCTTTGTTAACTCGCTCATAATAAAAAATCCTCCTGTAAAAAAATTGATTGGACTCAACTCATGTTGCCTGATAAGCAATAGCAAAGTCAATCCGGGCAGTTTGATTAAAGCTGGGCTTTTTCTTCATTTTTTTATACTATGCTGTCTCCACTCAAAACCAATATTCGAGTCCCTTTGATGCAAAAAACCAATAAGCAACGCGTAGAACTAATTAAACAACGCCTCGATAACGATTTTTCACCACGTGAACTAACCGTTAACGATGACAGCCACAAACACGCCGGTCATCCTGGCGCAAAACTAGGCCTTGGGCATTTCAGCATAATCATTGCATCTGAAAAATTATCAACAATGCCAACGCTTGCAGCCCATCGCGCTATTTATCAAGCGCTTGGCAACTTAATGCAAACAGACATTCATGCCCTCTCTATAAAAATAAAGAAATAATCTTTAAAAAAACATTGCCTTTTTGAACAATTGCTTTACAGTCTGTTTCCTTCATGCAAACCATTTCGACCCACTTATGAAAAAAATAACGTTAATCAAAGTTATTTTAGCGCTTGCTCCATTAATGATGGCCCTGCCCTTTGCCATGGATATTTACGTGCCTGCCGTTCCAAAAATTGCCGCACAATTTCATATTAGTGACGCCACAATGCAGCTGACACTGAATCTTTTTATGCTAATGAGCGGCATCACCCAATTATTTGTTGGCCCACTCACCGATCGCTGGGGTCGGCGCCCCATTGTTTTTTTATGCGCCCTTATCTTTAGTGTTGGCTGCTTGGTTTGTGCTTATTCCACATCCATTTCTTTACTACTGGTTGGTCGACTCATTGAAGCGATTGGTGCATGCGGCATGATGACCCTTGGCTTCACCATCGCCAAAGACCTATACAGTGACACAAAGCTTGCCAAAATTTACAGCATTTTAAATGGCATTATTTCCTTTTCTCCAATGTTTGCCCCCTCCATTGGTGGTTTTCTTGACATCCACTTTGGCTGGCCAAGTACTTTTAAAAGCCTACTTATCATCCCTGTTATTTCTCTGCTGCTTTATTTTTGGCTTCTACCTGAGACCTGTGAAAAACGCACGAAAAAACTTGCCATTAAAACCATTTCTTTTACCTATAAAACCATACTAAGCAACAAAGTCTTCTTGCTTTATACCATTGCCACAGCCATTGGCTTATCTTACCTGTTTTTATTCTGTGCCATGTCACCGATCATTTTAATTAAACTCTTACACATTCCTGAGGCACATTTTGGTTATTACTTTTGTTTTATGGGCTTTTCATTTTTTATTGGCAGTATTTTTTCTGTGTTTATATTAGAAAAATTGAAAATCTATAAAACCACGCTATTGGGATTTATTATCACACTTATCGGCGGCACCATTATGCTGCTTTGCCACCTCGCTTATGGTTTAAGCTTGGGCGGTTTTATTTTCCCAATGGTGTTAATTGGCATTGGTGGGACATTATCAATGGGGGCTGGCAGTGCTGGATTAATGCATCCATTTAATAGCGATGCCGGCTCAGCGTCCGCATTGAGCGGGTCTTTCCGTTTCTTTTTTGCAGCCATTGTCGGCCTAGTAACAGCAAAGCATATACACTCGGCACTTCCGCTCGCCCTTGCTTCATTATTATTTAGCATTATTGGAATTGTTGTTTTTAAAACAAAGCAAAAAATACTGCAGTTTCAAGAAGCTTCTTAATATAACTGCCGAAACAGTGCCAACAAATAACCAACCACTAAAATTTCAAACAGCTTCAATGCCAGCAAAACCACAAGGGGCGACAAATCAAACCCACCAGGTGATGGCAGCTTTTTCCGAACAGGCCAAAGAATAGGCTGTGTAATATAAGACAGCGCAGCATATAACGGGCTGGTTTGCATTGACTGAATCCAGCTCATAATAACTTGCGCCAAAACAACAAAAAAATAAAAATTAACAATGACTGTCAAACTCTCTGCTATTATCCACACACAAAAAGCAACGACACTAGAAAACGTTGACATAAAAAGCGTCATCAGCAAAAAAAGCTTAACGACAACAATTAAAAAGAATAGTGCCACGCCGGCCAAATCAAACCCCCGACAACCAGGGATGATTTTTTGCAATGGCTTTATTATAAAGTTTGTTGCCTGAATGGAGAGCGCACAAATAGGATTATGATAGGGCGCTTTATAATATTGCAATAAAACACGCAGCATCACCACATAAAGCAATAATCCAAAAATGGTATTGATTAAAAAAACCCCGGCATTTTCAAGTATCATTCTTTCTCTTCCTCATCTTCACCACTAATTAATTTATCTAGATTTTTTGCTCTTTTTTCAGCTAATAAAACGCCTTCTAACAAAATGTCCGTCATCTTTTTTTCAGAAAAAACACCTAAGGCCTGTTCTGTTGTCCCACCTTTTGGTGCAACAGACTCGCAAAGTGCAGACAAAGAAAGAGCTTCTGATGCCGCCATTTTTGCCGAGCCTAGCGCTGTCTGTGTAACCAACTCCCGCGCCAACTCCTCATCAAAACCGACTTGCAGAGCGGCATACTGTAATGATGCCATAAAATAAAAAAAATACGCAGGGCCTGAACCAGATATTGCTGCCAAGCGATCAACCTGCTCTTCCGCATCAAGCCAAAACACGCGACCAAGCAAATGCATCAACTGATTTACACTATCTTTTTTGTCATTGGGGAACGTCTCTTGCGCACACAAACCGATTACGCCCTCACTAATTTTTACTGGTAAATTTGGCATCGCCCTAACAATCAAGGGGTATCCTTGCAACCACTCTTTAATTTTCTCAATACGAAGCCCTACCGCCAGCGATATAATAATAGGTTTATTTTTCTTAATCAACGGTAAAAGCGGCAAAACAATTTGCTTTATGTCTGTTGGTTTTGCTGACAAAAAAACAATGTTAGCTGTATTTATCGCGCTTATATTATCCTGAGAAACACAAACACCATACTCTTTAGCAAGCTTTTCTAAGGGTTTTGCTGTTCTTCTTGTTGCAACAATTGACTGCGGCTCAACACCTTTTAATAGCAATCCTTCAATCAGGTGCTTTGCCATATGCCCTGCACCAATAACAGCAATCTTTGTTTTTTCCATAAAAACCCTAGGCTTTCTCTATTTCGACATTTTCAGAAAAGTGAAATTTTTTAAAGTTTTCTCTAAACAAAGATAAAAGATCCTCTAGCTGTTCATCATATTTATCCTTGTTTTCCCAGGTGTTTCTAGGATTTAACAACTTACTATCAACGCCCTCTATGTTTTTTGGAATCTGAAAATTAAAACCCGGCAACTTTTCGAGTGGTTGATTAATTAACTCGCCACTTAAGGCGGCGTCAACTATTTTTCTTGTGACAGGAATACTAAAACGCTCACCTTCACCATAAGGCCCCCCTGTCCAGCCGGTATTGATTAAATAAACCTGGCAATTGGTTTCTTCAATTCTTTTTGTTAGTAGCTTTGCATATTCTGTTGCAGGCCGTGGGAAAAACGGCGCACCAAAACAAGTGCTAAACGTTGGTGCAACCTCTGCTGTTGAACCAATTTCCGTACTGCCCACCAAAGCAGTATAACCACTTAAAAAATGATACACCGCCTGCTCTTTCGTCAACAAAGACACTGGGGGCATTACACCATATAAATCACACGTTAAAAATATCACCGCCTTTGGGTGCCCGGCTACATTTTCTAATACCCTTTTTTCAATATATTCTCGCGGATAAGCAACTCTGGAGTTTTTAGTCAATGATGAATTTTTATAATCCGGAACTTTTGTTTTTTCATCTAGCACAACGTTTTCTAGCACAGAGCCAAAACGAATAGCATTCCAAATAACCGGCTCGTGCTCTTCGGACAAATCAATGCACTTTGCATAACACCCGCCCTCTAAATTAAATATGCCATCCTTAGACCAAGCATGCTCATCATCGCCAACCAAATAACGACTTGGATCTGCTGATAACGTTGTTTTTCCTGTTCCTGATAAGCCAAAAAACAGCGCTACATCACCAGATTCACCCACATTCGCACTACAGTGCATTGGCAAGGCATCGGCCTCAGGCAGTAAATAATTTTGCACCGTGAACATCGCCTTCTTCATTTCACCGGCATAACGCATGCCTGCCAACAAAACACGCCGGCCACTCAAATCAATCATGACAGCACCATCGCTATTGGTTCCATCAATATCAGGTTCGACCTTATAATCTGGGGCATTCACAATTGTCCAATGTGGGTTGTCATCGGCATAATGCCCCTCTGGCACGACAAACAAATGCCTCGCGAACAGGCTATGCCAAGCCGCCTGTGTTATAACCTTTACTGGCAAATAATGTGCGTCATCCGCACCCACGCGCAGGTGGGAAACAAAAATCTCCTCTTCACCACTAAGGTAGTCCAACACTTTATCCCACAACGACTGAAAAACACCCGGTGCAATAGGCCGATTAACATCACCCCAATCTATTTGATTAACCGTTGCCTTATCGCGCACAATAAAGCGGTCTTTTGGTGAGCGTCCCGTTCTAGCACCAGTTAAAACCGACAGGGCTTCCGCTGCAGATAAAACGCCCTCTTTACGACGTAGTGAGTGATCCACTAACTCTTGTATGCTTAAATCACCATAAACCACGGCACCCTGGTCTACACTTGCTTCTTCCATAAAAACTCCTCGCGTAACAGCTAGTAACACTCCCTCAATGGAAGAGATTATTACAGATCTTCTTTTAACATCCCAGGAAAAAACCACAATAAAATTACTAATGCGCAAATTAGCAATAAAATGCTACAATTCAATCAAATTTGAATAAATTTAGTGTGTTTAACCATGATTATTAACAAATTATCCCACTGTTTTTTAGTGGCAACGACCAAAATTCCAGCAGAAACCAACTTTCATCACGCTGTTATTTATATTAATCAACATAGTCCAACAGAAATTCGCGGCACCATCGTTAATAAAAAAATGGAAACAACACTAAAAGACCTGCTAAAACATATTAAAATAGACGAAAGTGACATTAAAATTAAAAAGCCTGTCCTGCTTGGAGGGCCCATTCAGCAAAGCCAAGGCTTTGTGCTCTATAAAAATTCATCTGAGACGCCCATAATTTCTGACTCGACAACCAAATTAAAGTCCGCCGCAAACAGCAACAATGGTGACTTTATCATAGTGATGGGCTACTGCCAGTGGACACCAGAAAAACTTAACGGCGAGCTGGTGGACAATCAATGGCTGGTTATCCCCTACAACCCCGACATTATTTTCAACACCCCTGCCGAGCAACGCTGGGAAAAAGCAAACAAGCTTCTAAAAATAAATGCCAATCAATTTATTGATCGGGAGGCTTATGTCTGAGGCATTCACCGTACTTGCCTTTGACTTTGGCATGAAAAAAATTGGCATTGCCGTTGGCCAAACACTAACTCTCTCAGCCAATCCATTAACCACTATTCCTGCAAAAATGGGCATTCCAAGCTGGCCATTTATTGATAAAATTATTAAAAAGTGGGGGCCATCCAGGCTGCTTGTCGGCATTCCTTATAACATGGATGGCACAGAGCAACCCATAACTCGATCGGCTAAAAAATTTGCTAACCGTCTTAAAGGCCGGTTTGGCCTTAGCGTTGAACTGGTTGATGAGCGATTGAGTACTCGTGAGGCTTACTGGACCCAGTCTGATCGCCCCAGCCCACACAAAAAACAAAATACCATCGATAGCTATGCTGCCGTTGTTATTCTAGAGCGATGGCTTGATGAACTAGGAGATAATTAGCAATGCAATACCCAAAAAATCTGCTCGATATTAAACAACTTAGCCAGACACACATTCTCAATCTTTTTGAAAGAGCAAATCAGCTCAAACAAAAAACCATTAAATCATTACAACAGAAAAACATCGCACTGCTTTTTTTTGAGCCATCAACTCGCACCGTCAACTCTTTCACACTTGCCGCATCACACCTGGGTGCGACGGTTATAGCACCAAGCTGCAGCCAATCGGCCATTCAAAAAGGAGAGTCATTAATTGATAATGCATTAACCCTAGTTGCAATGGGTATCGACTGCATTGTTATTCGTCATCCTGACAACAATGCTGCAAAAATGCTTGCTGATGCCCTCAATGATTGGCCCGTCAGCATTATCAACGCTGGTGATGGCACGAACCAACACCCCACTCAAGGCCTGCTAGACCTTTATACCATTGCTCAACATACAAGCGACTGGTCGGCACTGCGTGTTTGTATTATTGGTGACATTCTTCATTCTCGCGTTGCCAACTCATTAATTGATGGCTTAAACATTATGGGGGTAACAAAAATTCGGGTTAGCGGCCCTAAAAAACTACTGCCTAAGGCACACAATGCAAGCCTTATTATTAATGAAGACCCGAAAGATGCTCTACATGATGCGGATGTTGTGGTAACGCTCCGATTACAAAAAGAGCGCATGTCAGAAGCATTAATTCCTGAAGAAAGCATCTACTTCAATACCTTTGGTATCGATCAAAAAAAACTAGCCCTGGCCAAAGCTGGTGCGCTTGTCATGCACCCAGGGCCTATTAATCGTGATGTGGAAATTGCTGCGGACGTTGCTTGTGGCAAACAATCCGTCATCCTTGAACAAGTTAAAAACGGCGTACTAATGCGCGCAGCTTTGTTTAATAGTCTTTTGCAGCAAGGCAATTAATTTTCGCCGCATTTAGTTGTGGATAACTCTTGGCGGTGCGTATAGAATATCTAAACTTCACCCCTTTCACAGCACGAGCAATAAAACATGACAGAAAAAACGGCTCTACAACAAGCAAACAAAAGCCAAACACAGGGTGGCGCAGACATTTGGAACCAGTGTGTTGCTGAACTGAAAAACACACTACCAGCAGAAAAGTTCACAACGTGGATCCAACCGCTTCATGCAGAAATTAATGAAAACACGCTAACACTGCTCGCACCTAACCGTTTCGTCATTGAGTATGTTAAAGAGCATTTTCTCAAGCAAATTAAAGCTGCCATCGCCAACATTAATCCTGATGACAGTTACTCCGTGCAACTTCGCGTTGGTTCTAAGCAAGCGCCCGCAACCATTTCCGGACAATCCTTTACTGATAACAAAAAAAACTCTTCGGCATACCGGGAGAAAAAAAAACCTCCTGTTGCCAGCAACCTCAACAAAGAGAATGACTTCAAAAGCTTTGTAGAAGGAAAATCCAACCAGCTAGCACTAGCCGCTGCAAAACAAGTTGCAGAAAACCCAGGGCAAGCTTACAACCCACTCTTCATATACGGTGGCGTAGGCCTTGGAAAAACGCACTTAATGCACGCCATTGGTAATTACCTGTCACAAAAAAAACCGGGCATAAAAGCTTTATACTTACACTCTGAGCGCTTTGTAGCCGACATGATTAAAGCACTACAGCGCAATGCAATGAACGCCTTTAAACGCCACTACAGAAGCGCCAACCTGCTTCTAATAGATGATATTCAGTTTTTTGCCGGCAAAGACCGCTCACAAGAAGAGTTTTTCCATACCTTTAATGCCCTACTCGACAGCCAACAGCAAATCATTATGACATGTGACCGCTACCCAAAAGAAATTAATGGCATGGAAGAACGACTAAAATCACGCTTTGGCTGGGGACTAACCGTTGCGGTTGAGCCACCAGACCTGGAAACACGTGTTGCCATTTTAGCGTCCAAAGCTGAAAAAATGAGCGCACAACTTCCGAATGAAGTTGCTTTTTTTATTGCCAAACACATTCAATCTAATGTGCGGGAACTTGAGGGTGCATTAAAGCGCGTTGTTGCCAACGCACACTTCATGGGCCAGCCAATCACCATTGAATTTGCCAGAGATGCATTAAAAGACTTATTAACCCTGCAAGCAAAACTCATTACCATTGGTAATATCCAAAAAACGGTTGCTGAATATTATAAAATTAAAGTTAGCGATCTATTGTCTAAACGCCGTAATCGCTCTATCGCCCGACCAAGGCAAATGTCTATGGCTCTGGCCAAAGAATTAACTCAGCACAGCCTGCCAGAAATTGGCGATGCCTTTGGTGGGCGAGATCATACAACAGTATTACATGCTTGTCGTAAAATAAAAGCGCTGCGCATTGAGAACCTAGACATGCAAGAGGATTACAAAAACCTACTGCGCATACTGTCGGCATAAACGAATCATTGACAATGCGCCGTTATCAACATTAAATAACGGAATAAACCGGACCGAAATAAAGAGGCAACTATTATGCTAAACATTAAACGCGAAACTTTATTACAACCGCTACAGCTTGTCATGGGTGTTGTTGATCGCAGACAAACCCTGCCGATCCTATCCAACGTACACATCAGCATTAATCAGGAAAAACTTTCCATCACTGGCAGCGACCTTGAGGTTGAGCTTGTTGGCCAAACACAATTAGAAAATGCTCCTAAAGCATCACACCAGATCACCATTCCTGGGAAAAAGCTAATGGACATCTGTAAAGCACTTCCAGAAAATGCTGAAATAAAGTTAGAACATGAAAAAGAGCAAATTATTCTTCGCTCGGGGCGAAGCCGCTTTGCACTATCGACCCTACCCGCCGAAGACTTTCCTACACTAGAACAAAAAGACGACCACCTTGAATTCTCAATTGCCCAAAATCAATTGCGTTTTTTACTTGCCAGAACGGCTTTTTCAATGGCTCAGCAAGACGTGCGCTACTATTTAAATGGCATGTTATTAGAAATAAAAGCCAACCAACTTCGAGCAGTTGCAACAGACGGCCACCGGCTATCATTAAATACTGTTACAACAAAAACCAGCGCAGAACATCGGCTTCAAATTATCATTCCACGCAAGGGCGTTGTCGAACTGTTGCGGCTGCTTGATGAAAGCGAAGCGGATGTCAAAATAAAAGTAAGCAGCAACCACATTAAGGTGTTCGGCGAAAACTTTGTTTTTACTTCAAAACTAATTGAGGGTCGCTTTCCCGACTATGAAAGGGCTATTCCAAAAACAACCCCTCAGTTAATATCTATAGACAGAGAAGAATTTCGTAAAACACTAAGCAGAACGGCTATTTTAGCCAATGAAAAGTTCCGCGGTATTCGCCTAACGATAAAAGATAAGACCCTTAACATCTCTGCCAACAACCCCGAACACGAGGCTGCAGAAGACCAAATATCCATTGATTATAGCGGTGAAACTATCGAAATAGGACTCAATGTTAACTATTTGCTTGATATTCTTAACATCACACAGTCTGAAAAAATAAAAATTTCTTTAACTGACGCCAACAGCAGCATGCTTATACTGGAAGCCGGCCTTGAAGAAATAAGTAATTTCATTGTTATGCCTATGCGGCTATAAAAGCCTCAAATTATGGCACTTTCTCAACTAAAAATTGACAACTTTCGTAATTTTCAATCAATTGATGCCCCACTTTCTTCAAGCTGCAATGTTTTTTATGGGGAGAATGGCGCGGGTAAAACCAGTTTTTTAGAGGCAATTTACTATCTAAGCATGGGAAAATCGTTCAGAACCCACCTCAACAGCAGAGTTATCAATCAACTAAGCAATGATTTCACCTTGCGCGCCAATATCTGCAACAACAATATTACAACCCCCCTATTGATTCACCGAGAACGCTCTGGAGGGAAAAGCATACAAATTGGTGGAAAAAAAACAAACTCAATTGCAGCGGCAGCCAAGCTTCTCCCCGTGCAGCTGCTTAGCAACAAGAGCACACTTTCATTAAGCGAGGGCCCTAAGGCCCGCCGCGCAATGCTTGACTGGGGCGTTTTTCACCTCACCCCGCCCTTTCTGGAGTTGTGGCAACGCAGCCAGCAGATACAAAAACACCGCAACGTATTGCTTAAGCAACATCAACCGCCCGCTGAAATAGCGCCATGGAACAAAACACTTAGCGATCTTGCCGAACAAATCAACCAACACCGCCAAAATTACATTGAAGAACTTAACCCTTTTTTTCAAAAAATCATTGCGCAGCTACTAAATACGCAAACACCTCTATCACTGCAATACAGCCGCGGCTGGAAGCAAGGCGAGTTACTAGAAGATATACTTAAAAAAAACCATTTCAATGACTGCCGGCTTGGCTACAGCCAATCTGGCCCGCACCGAGCAGATCTTAAGTTTATTATCAACAACACACCTGCCGATGACTTCCTGTCTCAAGGACAACTTAAATTAGCCGCCTATGCATTTCAATTGGCACAGGGCCAGCTCCACAAAGAAAGACTGCATCAGCCGCCCACGGTATTGATTGATGACCTTCCCGCAGAACTAGACACAATACGACGAAACCAGGTTTTAGCGCTTCTACAATCTCTGCAAGCACAGACATTTATTACCTGCAACAACAAAAAAGACATGGGAGATATTATCAGCCAGGAAGGAACCGCTGTTTTCCACGTTAAAAACGGGCTTATTTTGCCGGAAACCCCCCTTATAGCAATGCTTTAAAAAATAAACAAATAAAAACAAGCATTAACAACAACTCCCTAATGTGTTCCACGTGAAACGGCTTTTTAATCATTCACAATGAAAAAACAACCAGGAAAAATAAAAAAACGCATAAAATCATGGACAAAGAGAAAAAACATGAGGAGTTCCACGTGAAACAACAAACAAAACTATAGCCCCCCACCTAAAAAAAACGCCCAGCGATACTGAAAAAAATACTGGCACACCAGGCCACAGCTATAGCCATTAAAAAATCATCCATAAAAAGCCAAAATAAAGAAAACTAAAACCCACCCCACAACAACAAATAAAAAGGCCTATAAAGAGAGGGAGTAACTCCTTTATGAGCCAAAGAAAAAAATAAAATCAAAAAACAATTCGACGCCACCTAGCGATCAAATTCACCCACAAAACAATCGCCCTATTGCATTTTGACAATGTGATCTAGAACCAATAGAAAAGCCTGTGCGCTTATCTATAATAGAGTGACCGATCCCAGCCTTACATAGTGATTTTTTATAATTCTCTTTCTTTAGCTTCTTACAAAACATATGTGCCACCGCAGAACTTCCTCTTTTGATACAAGCAGAGCGATGATTAACAACTCTAAAATGTTTAAATGAAACCCCCTGCTTAATCGCATGCTTCGAAAAACTATATGCGGGCTTAAGCACAAGCTTGGCTTTTGAGCATGATGCTGCAGAGCCAATACTACTAAAAAAGCCCAATGAAAAAACAATGATGAACAATAAAATAGGCGCTAAACGATACTTAGACATATCACCCTCCCTTTAAAGCATAATTAAGGAAACCTCAGGCTAAGTATAGATCAAAATCTAGGGTGCCGTGAAAAAATTAAAAAAAATCAAAAAGAATCAATAGAATACGGGAAAAATCCTAATAAACATAAACCTCCTAGAAAGCAAATAATTACGTATTAAAAACATAGCCTAAACTAAATAAAACAGCGTCTTGAGATAAAACCTTGCCACTATAGGAGAAAGAAGGTTCTACTGATTTAATATCCGTGGCCTGAGATTTACTGCCAACCATATAAAGATAAGAAAGATCCATCTTAATGCGGTTATTTAATAAATAACCTAAACCAACAGAAAAAACCGGCTTAAAAGCTGTCTGGGTGTGGTGAAACGACTTGCTATTTGTCATAAAACTCATCTTTTGCATCACGTAAGCTGCACCTGCCTTCAACGAAAAATTAAAATTATCATCAAAGAGCATATTTAAAGTTGCCATAACTGGAACAATCGCGGTATTTGCCTTGTAACTATAAGCTCCACTAGCCACCTTGGTGCCACCAACACTTTGATCACCAAAATTTAAGTACCCTCCCTGAAGACCAAGGCTAGCAAGCCTAGACACAGGAAAAAATGCCTCAACGTGCCCGCCCCAAACAAAACGATCAATACTATTGCTGGTTTTTTCGCCTCCATAAACCGATTGATTCACTAGCGTTCTATCATTCTTTTTAGATAATTTATCAATCAAGCCACTATAACCACCATCAGCAACCACAGCTACCCCCGCTGTCGCTTGTGGCACATAAGCAGAGCCAAAAGCAAAAGCGCCGGAAACTGAAAAAAAAGATGTCGCTGCTAACATTTTTATTAGTGGTCGGTTCATTGCTTATCATCCTTGTGTAAATAAATTAATACCAGGCAGTAAAAATAAAATAACACTTGTGAATAAAATAAACCAGCGTTTAAACCAATAAAAAACAGTCAAAACAAAGCACCAACCAAACCAAAAAAATCGATGGCCACGTCTCAGCACCCCTTCTCTCACAAATAAGCCCTGACTTAGTTTAATCAACATAAATAAGGTTCCTTTTGTTTTTAAATAACAACAAAAAAATAGCCTCCCCCTTCACTACGATCAAAAGCAATAAAAAACCGGTTTTAGCAGCATGATTAGAGACATTTAAAGAAATTAGCTGTGAAAAGGCGCCGAACCACCTTAAAACAACAAGCCCGTAAAAACCCACCCACTATTTAATAAATAGCAACAAATGGCGACAAATTTGATGAAAAAGACAGCAAGATACGGGAAGAACAGCTCTTCCAAAAACAAATAAGAAAAAAATAAATCACAAAGCTCAGCAGAGGCCCAAAATCAACCTCAAAAAAGAATGAAAAAAAGTGCTGTTTAACACAGCAAAACACGGACTTAAGAGCATGCTTGTGCTACAATCTGCAGCTAAATGGAAATCATAAATAGTCAGCTCTCTTAAGCCACAAAAAGGCTTAAAAAATCAATAAAAACAGCCGGCTGGCAGAAGTTCCAACAAAACCAAAACATGGAGCATTCAATATGTCCGAAAACGTCAAGCAAGACTACGACTCTTCCGCCATTAAAGTTTTAAAAGGGCTTGAAGCCGTTAAAAAACGGCCGGGGATGTATATTGGCGACACCGACGATGGCACCGGCTTACACCACATGGTTTTTGAGGTCGTTGACAACTCAATTGACGAGGCCCTAGCTGGCCACTGTAGTAAAATAAACATCATTATGCACAGTGATGGCAGCGTTAGCGTTTCTGACGATGGCCGAGGCATCCCTGTTGACATACACCCCGAAGAAGGCCGCTCGGCGGCTGAAGTTATCATGACCGTGCTTCACGCGGGCGGCAAGTTTGATAAAAACGCCTACAAAATCTCAGGTGGCCTGCATGGCGTTGGTATCTCGGTCGTTAACGCTTTATCAGAAGAACTCAGCCTTACCATCCACAAAAACGGCAAAACACACCAACAAACTTACCGTGACGGAGCCCCACAAGAAAACTTAAAGGTAGTCGGTGAAACTGACAAAACCGGTACTGCAGTGCGCTTTATGCCGAGCAAAACCACCTTTAGCGACATCACCTTCCGCTATGAAATATTAGCAAAACGCCTGCGTGAACTCTCTTTTTTAAATTCAGGAATAAAAATCCACTTACAAGAAGAAAACAGTGACAACAAAGACATCTTCGAATACGAGGGCGGAATTAAGGCTTTTGTTGAGCACCTCAATCGCAACAAGACCACAGTAAATAAAGAGATATTCGCAATCTCCGGCGAAAAAGATGGCATCGTCGTCGAAATTGCAATGCAATGGAATGACACATTCCAAGAAAATATTTTTTGCTACACCAACAACATCCCGCAACGCGACGGTGGAACCCACCTTGCCGGCATGCGTGGCGCGCTCACCAGAACGCTTAATACCTACATCACCAAAGAGGGTTTTGCCAAAAAACACAAGATTTCAACAACCGGTGATGACAGTCGTGAAGGCCTAACCGCCGTGCTATCAGTCAAAGTACCAGACCCCAAGTTCTCATCTCAGACAAAAGACAAGCTGGTCTCATCTGACGTCAAAACAGCAGTAGAATCGATCATCTCCGGCGAACTGCACGACTTCTTGATGGAAAACCCCAAGGAAGCAAAAGCCGTTATTATGAAAATGATAGATGCGGCAAGGGCCCGAGAAGCGGCAAGAAAAGCACGCGACATGACTCGCCGAAAAAACGTGCTCGAACTTGGCGGCCTGCCTGGCAAACTCGCTGACTGCCAAGAAAAAGACCCCGCACAATCTGAGATATTTATTGTGGAGGGTGACTCTGCGGGTGGCTCAGCAAAGCAGGCACGAAACCGCAAACAACAAGCGATTCTGCCACTACGAGGCAAGGTGCTGAATGTTGAAAAGGCCCGCTTTGATAAAATGCTGTCGTCCAATGAGCTTGGCACACTAATTACCGCACTGGGCTGCGGGATTGGCCGAGAAGAATACAACCCAGACAAAACACGCTACCACCGCATCATTCTGATGACTGATGCCGACGTTGATGGCTCTCACATTCGCACCCTACTACTAACCTTTTTCTACCGGCAAATGCCAGAACTCCTTGAGCGCGGCTATATCTATATTGCTCAACCACCACTATATAAAGCAAAACATGGCAAGCAGGAGCGCTACATAAAGGATGATGAAGCCATGGAGCGCTATTTGTTACAATCATCACTTGATCAAGCCCAACTTTTCACCAACGAAGGTGCTCCGGCTATTTCAGGGCAAGCGCTTGCAGACATTGCACAAAGCTATCACACAGCCCACCAACATGCCGCACGCCTAAGCAAACGCTACCCTGCCGCCATTATTAACCAGTTAATGACGCTTGCTCCATTCACCACGGAAGAGGCGAAAACAAAAAACGGGGTAGAAAGTTGGCTCAACACACTTAAAGAGGCGATCACAAATGATTCCGGGATGCCCCGCGAAATTAGTAAAGGCTCCTGGGAAGCAAAAGAATACAATGATGAATACCGAATCGAGCTAACTATTTTGCAACACGGCTTAACGAAACAATTTATTTTTAATAACGAGTTTTTCAATTCAACTGACTATAAGACCATTCTAGCCTTCACTGAAAAAACGCACGGACTACTTGAAAAAGGTGCGTTTGTTAGCCGGGGCGAGAAAAAACAGCCTGCCAGCAATATTGTTGAAGCACTTGAGTGGCTCATGAGTCAAACCAAAAAAGGCTTAACCATTCAGCGATACAAAGGTCTGGGTGAAATGAATCCTGAACAATTATGGGAAACCACCATGGATCCTGATACTCGTCGCTTATTAAAAGTCACCATTGAAGATGCAGTTGTGGCTGATGAAATGTTTTCGACACTAATGGGCGACCTAGTCGAGCCGCGCAGAAAATTTATTGAAGACAATGCGCTGTCAGTTGAAAACATTGATACGTAGTAAGTGCTTAAAAAAGACAAGTCGAACCCCAAAAAACGGTTATCCTGAGATGGCCTATTGATAGCGCTGAGCCAGCAGGAAAATCTTTCACTATAAATAGCCGAAGAAACATGCTCTGAAATTACTGCAGGACCATCAACAGAAATAAGACCAGCAGATCTAATAAGATCTAATAAAATTTTCTAAAAACTTAGATACAAACTGAGTGGTTATTTTTTTAAATAAACGACTAACAAGAATGACAAGGATCTTTATAAAAACCCAGCGTCTAAATACCCACTACAACCAACATAAAAAAACAAAAATACTTGAAAAAAAACACCAAAAATGATCGACGCCCTTAACAAAAGAAAAAAAAACCAGCTATTCTAATTGATGAAAAACCACATGAATTCAAGATTTTTATATATTACACAATACAAACAAAAAACAAAAACAGCTATTGAAGAGCAACACGTTCTGGCCTACCAAGACAAAATCAATGGGCTCAATAATATATAGAAAAAAGCTTATCTGTATTTAAAAAAATAATACGCCCGTACGCCGATCAAAGCTGGAAATTAGTTTGAAAATGTTAGTGTAATTTTAATTATCAGCTTGAAATTAAGCGCGGCATATAAAAAATCTAAACAAAAACTAGAGGCTTAGATGCCTTAAAGCATTATAAAATAATTCTGTGCTCTTCCTCACTATAAGCTCTTAGTGCTTTTATGGATCGGGATTTTATCCCAAAGCCATATAGCATTGTTAATAAAAGAAAGGGCGAGCAATTAAGTTTTTAGCCCTCAACAAATGTTTCCATAAGCGCTTTAATTTTTTTAGGTGACAACGTAGTAAGTTTTGAGATTGTTTTCACATCATAATTATTTTTAATCATATTAAGAGCGACTTCTGAAAGGCCCTTTGCAAGCCCTTCTGTGCGGCCCTCTGTGCGGCCTTCTGTGCGACCCTCTGTGCGACCCTCTGTGCGGCCTTTCACGCGACCCTGTTGCTGCCAAATTTGTGCTGCTGTTGCCATTTTTTTACCGACCTCCTTGGGTGTCTTTTCCAAAAGCATGTCGAGCCTAACTGGATCAGCAACCTCTAATGTTTCTATAGTGAATCTTAACATGTTTTGCAAATGTGATTCACCCCCTTCTTTAGAAATTCTTTGCGAAACGTCTATTAGCTTGAGCGTTTGTTCTGAGAAATCCTCGCCTCTCATGTGCTTGAGAATCATAAACGGCCAAGCCTCCCAAAAGCCCCGCGCTATTTTTTCATCGTTAATGTTCGGCAAATCAATGAGGTTAAATGGCTTAAACATCAGCTTTCTGGCCATATCAGGGTTTTCGAACATATCAAAAAGATCGGTGCTAAACCGATAGGAAGTCGCGCCATTGTAAACAACCGTAGGAATAACCAGGGGCAATTTGTCATGCCCTTGAGCCATGTGCTGCTCCATAATTCGAAGTGAATAATTCAGCAGCCGCAGTGGCATTTTCCAATCTGCTGTCGATTGATGCTCCCACAGCAAATAAATATAACCCGGCTCGCCACTAGTGCATTCAACACTGTATAAAATGTCGGATTGCGATTGTTTTAAATTATCACCCACATAACTACCACTACACAAAGAAAGTGTATCCAAATGTAAATATTTTTTTATATTATCCGGCATATAATGCTCCACAGCACTTTTCATAACTCTTACATCGGATAGACTGCTTTTGAAAAAACCATCATGAATGTGCGCTGTGCCTTTATTTTTCTTTGACAAAAACAACTCGTTAGCTTTACAAACAGAAAAATAGAATAAGTCTAATTATGTTTTTACAAATTACCGTATTTTTTATACCCTAACTAATCCCAAAAAATAAATCACACGTACATTATTAATATGATTAATAATCAGCAATCATGTTTCCTTCTTTTATAAACCTACACGCCATAACGCCATTTTTTACAACTATGCCTCCTGTGTCACAACAACAAGCCCTCATCAATTAAAGCCTATAAGGCTCAAGCTCAGGGGCTAATATGTAAAGAAAAACATTGAGAACAAAAAACAAGCATTAAGTCTATTGTTTGTGCAAAGAAGGTCTGTTAGGCTCAAGAAGTAATCAATTTCACTATCGCGTTAAGGAGAACACGACATGCTTGATAACAAAATTCTAAAATGGGCTGCCTGGGTTTTGGTGATCATTGGCGGCATCAATTGGGGTCTAGTTGGGCTTTTCAACGGCAACATTATCACTGGCATATTTGGCGAAGTATTTGGCCGCATCATCTTTTTCATTGTAGGGCTTGCTGCCGCCTATTTAGTTTTCATTTTCTTTAAAACTGGCTCCATTTCATTAAGCAAAAATGACATGGGCAACTCAAACCCAACAGAAAAAGCTGAGCCCCCCAAAGAAACAACACACACCGCTCAAGAGACACCTAAAGCCGATAACCAGCCCGAAACTCCCAAAGACCCTGATTCTTCAAATAATAATCAATAGCTTAAGAAAACTTATTGCCTGTCTGAATAATTCTGTCACCACTTAATGATAGAATCGTAGGCGAGGAGGGAATCATTTTTTACTTTACTTTTAGTAATAATACGGCCATAATACGGTCTTTTGATAGGAGGCCCCGCCATGCCCAACCCAGTACAAGTACAAGTAGATAAACTCAAAACGACCCTAAGTAAAAAAAAACTAAAACTTAGGGCCCTCAATGAAACAATGCAGGATGATGATCTCTCTCTCCAATCCTTACGCGAAATTAACAATCTCCCACATGCTGCTTCTCATATTCTTACGAATATCAATAATACAAAAGAAAGAATTAAAAAAAATAGGGAAAGTATAAGTCAGTTAAATCAAGAAATATTTCAGTTAGAACAAAAAATATTTTATACAGAATCCTTGAAAAAAATCACTACAGAAATCGATGACGTGAAAGAAATTGTCGCGCGCAACCTGACTGAAACCACTAACGTTAATCCTATCGATGAACAATTGAAAAAGCTCAAAGAAAACATAAAAGAAGCTGATGAAAAACTTCAACATAAAGAATCACTACAAAGAGCTTTTGATGAAGCATTGGGGTCGATAGCGCTCTTCAAAAAGGAGAGCGGGGGGCCTAAGGTTATAGGATATAAAACATATAGATCAATACTAAGATTAAATTGGGATATCACGAACAGTAACTTTAGCTGCCTTAGGGGCCCTAGCATTTTTGGTGGCTTTGGCGGACGCAAGGGCACCCCTCAAGAAACAGGGACAAGAGACACAAGGACAAGAGACAGGAGGCTGTCCAAATAAAGCAAGTAATAATAGCCATAGCCTGCCCCCTAAAAAGTAATATATAAAAAAGGCTCATTAAGAAATTAGGACTAAAAGAAAGGGCTTGCAGCTGACAAGCCTCGACACACTGCCAACATTAATAGCAGAAGTGAAGTTGTTTAGTAAATAACTTCACCTCTGAGCGATATCCCTCTTATTGGCTTGTGTAAATCGGACTCATGTCAAGACACTCTCTTGAAAAAAACACCGATGATGCAGCTAAAACACCAGAAAATTTCGGCCAAAACACCAAAAGAAGCAAAACCTAGAAAGCAGAATATTCAACTTTCGTTCCAACCAGAAAGGCCGTGTATTTAAGCAAAAAAAAATATAACAAAAACCTTAAAACACATCATGAAGACTAGTTACATTGTAAAAATTATTTTAATTTGATTTTTTTAAAACATGAGTTAAAAACCGAAATGGCTGGTCTTTTTTCAAGCCCCATATAAATGAACATGTTGTAAAACTTAGTGGAATACTATATATACTCAATGCACTTAACGAAACATGGGAAGGAACCACATGTCTAGAAAAAACCCAAGGGGGATCGCATCCCTTTTGTCATTCACTCTTATAACCGCCATCACTCGTGTGGCTGCACCACCAGTTAGACCATCAGCAGCAGGCAATAATCAAACCACTCTAACAACAAACGAGACAAATACAACTACAACTACTTTACCTGACAATAAAACAGATATCCGGTTCTGGCTCTTAATGACATTGTTTTTCGCTACTCCCGTGGTGCTGATGCTTTTCCATTCTGTCATACAAGCCTGGGGGCACCGTCAGAAAGAAAAGAAAGGGCTCAAGGCTGCCGAAGAAAAACAAAAGCAAGAAACCCTTCGTGAATTTAAAGATATGGTGCTCGCTATGATGACAGAAAATGGTATGACGCTTCAATCTGCCCCTAAAGGATTACGCGCGGATAAAGAGGTGGTGACCGCTGCGGTGACAAACAATGGCCAGGCATTTCAATTTGCCTCTAAAGAATTACAAGCTGATAAAGGTCTAGTGCTCGCTATGGTGAAACTAAAGGGCATGGCGCTTAAGCATGCTTCTGAAGCATTACGAGATGATCCTGCAGTGGTCCAGGCTGCAGTGACACAAGATGGTATGGCGCTTGAATTTGCCTCTAAAGCATTACGCGCGGATAAAGCCATAGTATTAAGTGCAGTGAAAACAAAGGCCGAAGCTTTTCGCTTGGCCAGCGTCAATATGCGACATAATCCTACGTTTATATTAGATGTAATGAAACAAAATGGTCTGGCGCTGAAACATGCCCCTGAATCATTGCGAAATGATTCAGGGTTTATGTTAGCTGTGGTGAAACAAAATGGTATGGCGCTTCTTCTTCAATTTGCCGGGGTCAATTTACGAAAAAATCCCTCCTTCATGGCTGATGCGAAAAAACAAAATAAAGAAGCGCATCCCCACTTCCAAAGGAGGACTGTTTTTTTTGAAGCCGAAAAAACGGATCCGAATGACACCCACACATCCGCAGCAACACCCTGCTAAAAAATCATGAATAAACATCTAAAATATTAGTTATTAATCTGCCAAAGTCCGAAATCCACATTGCCCGCCACTTTTTTTTAAATTAACCCAATGATTAACTAAAAAATAAAGTGGTCAATCTTTCTCAAACGCCATATAAATGAATACGTCACCGACCAACATATTGCTTTCATCCATTATGTGCAAAAAATACTGCTCGCAGACCTAGATGCGTCATCAACATTAACGGGGGGGTTATTTAGCAAAAACCTCGCCGCAGAACAATATACCTCTTGTTGGTATGTACAAGACGGACTCGTGTCAATACACTCTCTTAAAAAGACACCGATGGTGCAGCTAAAACACCAGAAAGTTTTCTGCCAAAACAAAAAAAAAGAAGCAAAGCCGAGAAAGAAGAAAACTTAAGTTCTCTTCCAAAATAAAAGATAGCTTATTTAAACAAAAATAAGCAAGCACCAGGAAAAACTTGGAGCTTGTTGACCTGAAAAAATTAAAAACTTACAGGTTGGTTGAAAAAATTGGCTAGAACAGAACTTATAAAAAACAAAAGAATAAACAGAGAAAATTTAAAAATAGGAAAAAATATTTAATTTTATCTATATAATAAAAGTATTTTTCAATCCGGCAAGAAAATTTAACCTCTCTCATCAATGCATCTAGTAGTGGGCTGTCTTCTTTAGGATAAATATTTAAAAAAAACCCGCTAAGATGTCGGTCAACATCTCGAGGATTAAAAAACAATAAACCAACATCACGGTAAAACCCGGGGTGCTTTTTAATTCGATCAATTGTTTTCTTTGCAAAATCCGGGTTATTTTTCACAGAAAAATTCTTTTTAAATAGTTAAACCATCCTCCACAAACTGTAAGACACATTACCCGCCGCCTTTTCCTTAAGGAAGCGCCAAGATTGATGCAAAAAACTCAAATCAAGGCCCTTCTCGCATTCCACATAAACAAAAGCCTTTTCCGATAAAAAACCCTGTTCAGTTAGTTTCTTTGCCATAATCATAAGCTGACCTTTATCAAAAGGCGGATCTAAAAAAACGATATCAAAACTTTCGCCTGATTGTTTTTGTAAATATTGCTCTGCAGAATCTTGAACAATAAGAGCTTGAGCTGTTTGCAGGCTATTCGCATTATCTTTAAGAGCCTTTGTTAAAAGGGCATCTTGCTCGACCATCACCACACTTTTTGCACCTCGAGACAAGGCTTCAAAACCTAGGGCGCCTGTGCCTGCAAATAAGTCTAAGCAGCGCGCATCCTGAAGCTCACCAGACAACCAATTAAATAGTGTTTCACGAACACGATTGGACGTCGGTCGACAAGCAATTTGATTCGGAAAAGATAGCTGCCTAGAGCGCCACTTTCCACCAATAATTCGGACTTTATTATTTGGCTTTGCCATTACCGGGCTCTCCGACAGTCACAACCAAAAGCGCGTTGGGATTAATTAATTTCTGCAATGCTTTTTTTGTTGTTTTTTGAGTTACATTATTAATATTTTTTAAATAAGTATCTAAAAAATCAAGCGGCCGTTGATAAAAAACCATGCTTGACAAAAGACTCAACACATCGTGATTGCTCGCCATATTCATTGGAAACTGATAGCTTAAGTTCTGTTTTGCTAAGCGCAACTCTTTTTTTGTCGGACCAGTCTCGACAAAAGAACTCAGTGTTTTTTTTGCCACTTTTTCTGCTTTCTCTACTTGATTCGTTTTCGTTTGCATGCCAATAAAAAAAGGCCCCCGATAAGGCGCTGGTGACATGCTGCTATAAACACTATATGCCAGGCCATGTTTATTCCTTATCGATTCAAACAGTCGTGAAGACAGGGCTTGCTGCCCTAAAATATGATTAGCTAAAACAAATGAAAAATAATCGGGATTCTTGCGAGAAATTCCTACCTGCCCTATTAGCACATGCGTTTGTTTCGATGGAAAATCCACATGAATAACTGTGTTTTTTTTCAAATCATCCACGGGCTTAAACCATTTTGCTTTTTTCCCTGGCTTAAATCCTTGTGAAATTTGCTCAGCCATTTTTTTAGCTTGTGACAAAGCAATATCACCGACTATTGCAACACTAGCGTTCTCACTAACATAATATTGCTGATAAAATTCTTTTATCTCTGTTTTGTTGATATTTTCAACGGTTTTTTTAACACCCAGCGCACTATGAGAAAATGGCTGATCTTTATAAAGTGCTTGCATAAAAGTATTATAAGCCACAAAATCGGGGTCTTGCTGTTTTGACTTTATGGCAACAAATAATTGTTTTTTTGTTCTCGCAATGCTGTCTTTTGCAAAGGCTGGCTGGTGTAATACCGATAAAAAAGCAGCAAAACTTTGCTTTAAATATTTTTGGTCCGACAAGCTACGCAAACTAAAACTTGCCTGAAGCCGGCCAACATGATCCGAATACTGGGCCCCCGTTTGATCAAACTGCTCAGCAATTTCATCTTCCGACAAGGCACCTGCCCCCTGCTTTAAAAGATCGCCGGTCATGGTTGCCAAACCCCACTTTTTTCCGTCGTAGGCCGAGCCTGCCCGAAACATTACACGAACATCAACCATTGGCACCTGTGTTGTTCTAACAAAAAGCACTGGTGTGCCCGCTTTTGTTTGCCAGTTTTCAATGGCTAGAACAGGCTTTGCAAATAGCTTTGTTGTTAAAAACATTGAAGAAAACAGAACAAAAAACAAAATGATTTTTTTAGACATTGTCTTTCCTTAAGCTTTATTTGCTATGCTGAGACGGCGATAACTCTGCCACCGTCATGTTTTTTTTGACTAAAAAACGTTGTGCTACTTGCATTACCTGTTCAGCTGTGACGGCTTGAATCCGCTTTACATACTGACCTGACAACTGCCATGGCAAACCATTTGCAGCATAATGGCCTAGCTCTCTTGCCTGAGACATAAGGGAATCTTTCGCATAAACATCCATTGCCACCACCTGCGCTTTAACTCGATCAAGCTCAGCTTTTGTCACCGGCTTCTTTTGTAAATTTTTAATTTGCTGCCATAAAGCCGCTTGCACACTTGCAATTGAATGGCCGGCATACGGCACCGCACTAACTGTAAACAACCCTTGGTGCAAACTAACCACTCGATAACTCGCTGAGGCATGTGCGGCAATTTGCTTATCGCGCACCAACTCTCTTTCTAATCGAGAACTATCGCCCGCACTTAAAATACCTGAAAGCACATCAAGTGCATAAGGCTGCCAGCTTTTTGGTCCAGTCTGCACTAGCGTTGGGACATTAAAACCCATAATGATCCAAGGCACCTTCGCTGGGCGCTCAACAACAATTTGTCGCAGCCCCAACGCCGGCACTTCGACCCTTGGCTTTAGCTTGGGCAAATTAGCCTTAGGGATGCGAGAAAAATAACGCTTTGCCAATCGAAAAACCTTCGCTGGCTTTACATCACCCACAACAATTAATATCGCATTATTGGGTCCATACCATTCATGATACCACTGCCGTAAATCCGCCGCGGTCATGTTTTGCAAGTCCGTCATCCAGCCAATGGTTTGATGATGATAAGGGCTATTAATATAAGCGGCTGCCAAAAAACGCTCATAGGTTAAGCCAATTGGGTTATCATCGGTACGCATACGCCGCTCTTCCATTACCACCTGCATCTCTTTCGCAAACAGATCCTTTTTAATAACCAGGTGGTGCATGCGATCGGCCTCCAGCAACAGCGCCTTGGCTAAAAACTGTTTGGGCAACAACTCGTGATAAACGGTGTAGTCGTTTGACGTAAATGCATTAACTTGCCCACCTTTTTCATTAATTTGATTAATGAATTCGCCAGGACCAAAGCGCTTGGTGCCTTTAAACATCATGTGTTCAAGCGCATGGGAAATACCCGTGATACCACTGTGCTCGTAACTACCACCCACCTTATACCAAACCGACGTTAACACTAATGGTGAACGGTGATCTGGCTTAACCAATACGGTAAGGCCATTTTTAAATTGCTTCTCGCTCACACCATCAGTAGCTATTGCGCTACTACAAACGAAAATAAGCAGAAAAAAACCCAAAACACTCTTTAAATGAAAACGCATATCAGGCATCATCCCTTTAGTAAAGTCATCCATTGCTTGGGCCATTATAGCGACCAAAGCAACACTTAACCACTAGGCAAAGGAAAAGATTGTGTTTGGTTCGAAAAAGAAAGATAAAAATAACGATAAAGAACCCTCAAAAAAAGGCTGGTTTGGCCGGCTTAGCCAGGGACTAAAGCGCACGCGAGGTCAACTTAGCGACAACATAGCCAACGCCCTACTGGGTCGCAAAACCATTGATGATGATCTAATGGAGGAGCTCGAAAGCACCCTCATCATGGCTGACATTGGTGTTAGCACAACACAATACCTACTTGATCAAGTTAATCAAAAAGTTTCCCGCAAAGCCATTGAAGACCCTCAAGCACTTTTGGCCTTGCTAAAAGAAGAAATGCGAGCAATTTTAGCCCCCTGCCAAGAACCACTGAATATCGAACAAGCCAAACCTTTTGTGCTACTCACGGTGGGCGTTAATGGCGCAGGAAAAACCACAAGCATTGCAAAAATCACACATCATTTTCAACAACAAAAGAAAAAGATCCTGCTAGCTGCTGGCGACACTTATCGTGCAGCTGCCATCGAGCAACTCACTACCTGGGCTGAGCGCAACAACGTCCCTATTATCACACAAAAACATGGGTCCGATAGCGCATCCGTTATTTACGATGCCATGGCTTCGGCCACCGCACGCCAAGTCGACTTGCTGATTGCTGACACAGCGGGTCGGCTACACACACAAAAGCCCCTAATGAATGAGCTGGAAAAAATCAAACGCGTGATGAACAAAAAAGATGCCGACACGCCGCACGAGACGCTACTCGTTTTAGACGCAAGCATGGGTCAAAACGCCTTAGTGCAAGCGAGAGCCTTTCATGATGCTGTTGGCATTACTGGTCTGTGTCTAACTAAGCTTGACGGCACCGCAAAGGGAGGAATTTTATTTGCAATTGCCAAACAGCTTCAGTTGCCTATTCGCTTTATTGGCGTTGGCGAACAAGTTGATGATCTACAACCTTTTAATGCCGACACATTTATTGATGCATTATTTGAAAACATTAACACGAGCACAGGTGTAGAATCATGATCGAATTCTCTCATGTTACCAAGGTCTACGATAATAATTTCCATGCGCTAAATAATATTAGTTTTTCTGTTCCTTCTGGAGAAATGGCCTTTTTAACAGGTCACTCCGGCGCCGGGAAAACCACTCTGCTAAAATTATTATTAAAAATTGACCGCCCAACTCGCGGGCATGTTCGCATCAATCAAAAAAACATTGAAAAACTCAGCGCCAAACAAATCGCCTTTATGCGACGCGACGTTGGTATGATTTTTCAAAATCCACAGTTAATCGACAACCAAACTATTTTTGATAATGTGGCTATTCCACTAATTATTGCCGGTCACCACAAACAAGAAATTCGCTCACGAGTGCAGGCGGCATTAGCTAAAGTTAATCTAGAAAAAAAACAAAAACTGTATCCAAAAGCATTGTCGACAGGGGAGCAGCAACGCGTTGGTATTGCACGAGCCATTGTCAACAAACCTTCGGTTTTATTAGCCGATGAACCCACCGGAAACCTAGACCCTGAATTATCCTTTGATATTATGAATTTATTTAAACAGTTCAATGCGGTGGGCACGACCATTTTAATTGCAACGCATGACTTAACCTTAATTGCGCCGATGAACTATCGCATTATCACGCTTAAAAAAGGCCGCCTGCTCGGCGAAGGAATTCTTTAATATGTCAACCACCTTTATTACTGCAAAACCCTTAAAAAAACGCGCCAGACTTCCTCATTATTTTGGTTGTCATATTCGTGCTTTTTTTTCAGCGCTTAGTGAAATCCTAAAAAAACCTTGGGCAAGCCTAATGACACTAACAGCTATTGGTATTGCTATGACCCTACCGATGGGTTTTTATTTATTACTTTATAATTTCGATTCAGTAAGCAACCAATGGAATGAGTCACCCAACATTTCTGTGTACGTTAGTCAAACACAACAAGTTCCAACACTAGAAAAAAACATTTCATCAATGGCCAGTGTTGCCGAGGTCCAATACATCACACCAGAACAAGGCCTTGCCACATTTAAAAAACAAGCGGACTTAGGTGGTTTATTAAACTCGCTAGACAGTAACCCGCTGCCTGGCGTGTTAGTTGTTGTGCCAAAACTCACCCAACAAACACCGACAGCAATGACAGCCATTGCTAATCAATTAAAAAAACTGCCCAACATTGATTCTGTACAAATGGATAGCTTATGGGTGCAACGCCTCACCGACTTAATTGATTTAGGAAAGCGCTTAACTTATGGCTTAATTATTTTATTTGGTTTTGCCGTCATATTAATTACCGGCAACACCATTCGCTTACAAATACAAAAACATCAAAAAGAAATTACTGTACTAAAACTTGTTGGCGCCACTCATGCGTTTATTCGCCGGCCGTTATTATACCAGGGTTTATTATATGGCTTAGGCGGCGGCTTAATTGCCTGGCTATTGGTCACCGCGCTTTTGCTCTGGCTAAAAACACCCGCGCAAAGCCTAATACAATCCTACGACAAAGCTCTTTTTTGGTATTCATTGCCAGCAGATCAAGCGCTGTGGATTTTAGCCAGCTGCGCCTTGCTCGGCCTTATTGGGGCCTGGGTGAATTTGTTCCGCTATCTTCGCTAGTAAACCGCTCTTTACCAGCGCTTAATAATGTCTTTAGTAAAAAAGCAAATGAAGAACAAAACAAAACAAGTGCAGTTAGCTTGGTCACTTGAGTCATGCTGCCAGCAAGCGAGAGCATTTGCGCCTCAAAAGCGGGCAACTCAAAACCCTGGCGTCCCATCTTGGATAAATTTGTATTAGATAAAAAAATCAGGTTTTCACAAACATTGAAAGGACTGACCTTTTCATTCTTGTCACCCAAAATAGTGGCATTTCCAAAAGGATTAATCACTTGGCCATTTGCAACGAAAGTTTTAATGATAAATGTCAGTGTCGTGGAAAGCCATGTCACAACACACCATGTTTTTTTTCTGACATCATTACCATATAAAAACTTCGCTCCTGCAACCGGATTAATAATGTGAACAATTAGCATCAAGCCTACTATATCAACTATTTCTTGCCAGGGTTTTGCCTTGTAAAATGCCTGCACCAACTCAAAAACAGAAAAAAAGGGACCTACGGTACCAACCATAGCGCACTGAAAAAAAAATGTTCCAAAAAAAAGGGGGGGCATTCCATTTATGCACGTAGAAATTCTTAACGCTCTTTTATTTATATCTTCATTTATAAGCAAGCGAGTTACAGGCGCTTTATCACGTTCTGTCAAATATATTTTCTGTTCATCTAACATGCAGACATTGAAAAAAAACTTCGAAAAGGGATGCACAACCACCATCATCAAAAGGGAGGCTGTAACATTTCTAATGGCATCCTCCTCAGTTTTTGGAGAAAAACCCCCGCCAAATAATTCTTCGTAAGTTCCACAGCCTTTCTCTGCAAACGAATTATAAGCAAGAATAACCGCTAATAAACTCAAAAGCCAAATCATCTGAAAAGAACATTTTCTTTTAGAAACGAACTCTGGTTTGTAATAAGGGTTTTTGCAGGCCACAACAACTCCAAGCAACAATGACATGCTCATCAGCAAGGCAGCATGCTAATATTAAGAAACGCAAAAAAGAAAGCGAATAGATTTCTTTTTTTGGTGATGGTATTTAATATTGATATAAAAGACAAGCTGAGACTTATATGCCACTACCGTATTTGTGTATTACTCAAAAAAACACTTACTGCATCATACCGCGAAGTTTAAGCATCGCTTGTTGCTCGAGTTGACGAACACGCTCAGCAGAGATTTTATATTTGTCCGCGAAAAATTGTAGCGTGTGTTTTTTATCCGTTAACCAGCGGCCTTGAACAATGTCTTGTGCGCGCGAATCTAACTTAACTAATGCTTGATGTAATGCCTCGCTTTGATGTGCTGTAAAATTATCATTTTCAGCCTGAGCCTCAGGGCTAAAGCGATAGTCTTCTAGCTGATAGGCTGGGGCCTTCCACGCATTGTCTTCATCCATTTCCAAGGCATCAAAAGACTGGTCGGCACCATTTAAGCGCATTTCCATTTGTCGAACATCCGACGGCTTCACGTTGAGTGCATCAGCCACATCATTAATTTCTTGCTCAGAAAACCAGCCGCGGCTTTTGGCGGCTTTTCGAATATTAAAGAATAACTTACGCTGTGCTTTGGTCGTGGCAATTTTCACAATACGCCAGTTTTTTAAGACAAACTCATGGATTTCAGCTCGCACCCAATGAACAGCAAAGGACACCAAGCGCACCCCCACTTTTGGGTCAAAACGCTTAACTGCCTTCATCAGGCCAATATTGCCTTCTTGAATTAAGTCCTCTTGCTGCAAACCATAGCCGTTATAGCTGCGCGCCACACTCACCACAAAGCGCAAATGAGACATAACCAGCTTGCGTGCTGCTGCCAGGTCACCATTTTCATGAAACTCTGTTGCTAAGGCCTGCTCTTCATCCTTGGTTAACAGTGGAATTTGATTGACCCAATGAATGTAAGAAGACAAGCTTCCCGTAGAAAGCTTTTTAGAATCAAAACACTGCATAGAATCTTTAATTGTTAATGCGCTTGCCATAATCAATAACCTACTCTATAAAAAAACCGGTCCATTTTCGGTGGGGCCTACCATAAGTTATAGACCATAAAAATGAAAGAAAATTATAACATATAGCCATGCTCGCACGCAACACGGCAACCAATGCTCACTTTCCCCAGGGTTATACGACCTGAAAGCCACAAAAAAACCGTCTCGCTTTCTGAATTAATATCGTTTATATTGCAACAAGACCTCGTGCAGGCAGCCTGTTAACGTGGCTTCAGACTAACCAAACAAGGAATTTTCTCGTGAAAAAATCTATCTCATTGATTTCTGCCGCACTTTTTGCAGCAACCCTGGGTTTTGCCTCACCAAGCATGGCCGACAACCAAAAAAGCTCTTTTAGCCCAGCACAAGTAAAAGACATTCAAGCCATTGTCCACAACTACCTTGTAACGAGCCCGCAGGTGCTGATTGAGGCCTCTCAAGCTCTGCAAAAACAAGAGGTGGCTAAGGTTGAGCAGCAAGCACAAGGTGCGATTAAAGCTAACATTAAAGAATTGTTTAATGATCCAAACAGCCCATACACAGGCAATAAAAATGGCGATGTGATGATTGTCGAATTTTTCGATTATCAATGTGGCCACTGTAAAGCCATGGAGCCAATTGTTGCTAAACTTGTTGGCGACAACCCGAAACTTAAATTCATCTTTAAAGAGTTCCCAATTTTTGGCGGCAACTCAGACACGGCGGCAAAAGCAGCTTTGGCTTCTATGAAACAAGGAAAATACTATCCTTTCCATAATGCGCTACTGAAAGCTGAAAACCCGCTTAGCGAAGATAAAATCATGCAAGCTGCCAAGTCCGTAGGCATTGATGTCGATAAACTGAAAAAAGACATGGGCTCACCTGAAATTGCAGCCCAGCTAAAACAAAACCGTCAATTGGCCACTAACTTAAAGCTCGTTGGCACACCGGCTTTTGTTATTGGCAATAAAGCAGGCACTAGCTTCCGCTTTATTCCTGGTGGCACATCCGCTGCTGGCTTACAAAGCATGATTGACCAAGTCAAATAATTACGGTCAACGCCGTTTAGCAAAGCGCCCTCTCTGTGAGGGCGTTTTTGTTTACAAAACAAAATCTAAGGGGCTGCCAATACTGGCAACGCCGCGCGCTTCGCGGTATCATCCACTAAAAATTAACGACGTTTGGACATCACCCATGACTCAAAAATCTTTAACATTCCAAAATATTATTCTAACCCTACAAAACTATTGGTCAGAGCAGGGCTGTGTTATTTTGCAGCCAATGGACAGCGAGGTTGGCGCAGGCACTTTTCACCCGGCTTGTTTCTTGCGTGCTATCGGACCAGAACCTTGGAATACCGCTTATGTACAACCTTCTAGACGCCCAACCGATGGTCGTTATGGTGAAAATCCGAATCGTGCACAACATTATTATCAATTTCAGGTGCTACTAAAACCATCTCCCCCGAACATTCAAGAGCTCTATCTCAATTCATTACGATCATTGGGTATCGATCCTTTATTACATGATATTCGTTTTGTTGAAGATAATTGGGAATCACCCACGCTTGGCGCCTGGGGTCTTGGCTGGGAAGTTTGGCAAAACGGCATGGAAATCACCCAGTTTACTTATTTTCAGCAGGTCGGTGGCTTAGAGTGTCGTCCGGTAACTGGCGAAATTACATACGGACTAGAGCGCCTCGCGATGTTTCTACAAGGCGTCGATAATATGTATGACCTGGTTTGGACAGAGACACCACACGGCAACATCACTTATGGCGATGTGTTTTTGCAAAACGAAAAAGAGCAATCGGCTTATAATTTTGAATACGCTAACATTGAGGCGTTGTCTCAAAATTTTGAACAGTACGAGCAAACCGCTAATACATTAGTCGAAAACAATTTACCAATGCCGGCCTATGAACAAATATTAAAAGCTTCTCACACATTTAACTTACTCGATGCGCGCGGTGCATTATCTGTGCCGGAACGACAACACATGATTCTACGCATTCGCAAACTCGCCTTCGCGGTTGCAAAAAACTATTATGATGCCCGTGAAGCACTTGGTTTCCCGGGTGTAAAGGAGGCTGCTAATGGACGCGCGTAATTTTTTATTAGAACTGGGCTGTGAAGAACTGCCTTCATCTGAAATGCAATCGCTAGCCAGTCATCTGGTGACACAAATGAGCAAACAGTTCGACGCCGCTAATTTAGCTTTTAGTAATATTCGCCCCTTCATCTCACCAAGGCGAATGGCCGTTTTAGTCGAATCACTGGCCACACGTCAGCCCAATCAAACTACCGAGCGCAAAGGCCCCAGTCTCGATAAAGCTTATGATAAAACCGGCGCCCCTACCATTGCCTGTTTAGGGTTTGCAAAATCTTGTAACGCATCACTGGATGAACTCTACCCGAAAGAAACCAAACAAGGCACCTACATCCACTGCACGGTTAAAAAAACTGGACAAACCACGGATAAATTGTTGGCGGGCTTAGTCGAAGAGGCATTGAAAAAAATCCCTTTACGCAAAAGCATGCGTTGGGGCAACAATGACTTTGATTTTGTCCGGCCCGTGCAATGGGTTGTGATGTTATTTAGCAATGAACTGATTCCTGCCACGCTGTTTAATTTAAAAACCACGCGCGAAACACAGGGTCATCGTTTTCACAATCCAGCACCGATTTACTTAAAGCAGGCGCGTGACTATGAGGATGTTTTAAAATTGCAAGGACACGTTATTGCTGATTTTAACAACCGAAAAAATAATATTGCCAAGCAAATAGAAAAGAAAGTTGCCAAAAACAAACGTGCAGTGATGGATGAAAAATTATTAGATGAAGTCACCACCTTGGTTGAATGGCCAGTAGTACTTATCGGTTCTTTTCCAACACGTTTTTTAGAAATTCCTCGAGAAGTATTAATCACCACCATGCAATACCATCAAAAATGTTTTGCCGTTGAAAATGATGTCGGTGAATTGCAACCCAATTTTGTTATGGTAAGCAATCTTGAAAGTCGTGACCCAGAACAAGTGATTAAAGGGAATGAGCGCGTCATTAATGCGCGCCTAAGTGACGCGGATTTTTTCTATCAAGTCGATTGTAAAACACCGCTAACTGAAATGAGCAAGGGTTTACAAAAACTAATTTTCCAAAAAGAGCTCGGGTCATTGGCAGATAAAACAAAACGCCTAGAAAAATTGGGGGGTTTTATTGCTGAACAACTATCAGCAAACATGGAAGAAGCAAAGTGCGTAGCTAGCCTTTGTAAAAATGATTTGTGCAGTCAGATGGTGCGAGAATTTCCTGAGCTTCAAGGTACCATGGGTTACTATTACGCACTTGTCGCCAATGAAAGTGGCGCTGTTGCCACCGCAATCAAAGAACAATACTTGCCACGCTTTGCCAAAGATGCACTGCCTAGTAGTGCACAAGGCAACGTCATTGCCTTGGCCGATCGCATTGATACTTTGGTCGGAATTTTTGGCATTAACCGTGCGCCCACTGGTGATAAAGATCCCTTTGGTTTACGCCGCGCAGCCATTGGTGTTATTCGTTTACTGATTGAAAATCAGCTGCCACTTAATTTACGAAAATTACTGGAAGCGGCTTTGCAAAACTATGCCGTTACATTACCTAACGAGCACACCGTCACCCAGTGTATGGAATTTATTTTAGAACGCCTGCGCGCTTGGTATTTAGATCAAGGCATTGCGCATGACACGTTTGCTGCAGTTCTTGCTACGCAGCCGAGCACATTAACTGACTTTGCCAAACGTATCTTAGCCGTAAAAAGTTTTCGACAATTACCTGAAGCGCAATCCTTAGCACAGGCGAATAAGCGCGTGAGCCAAATCCTTAAAAAACAAGGTGCGCTCAAGCAAAACACCGTTGAATTAAGTTACCTACAAGAAGCCGCCGAGCAAACACTGCATACTGCCTTAATGAACTTACAAAACACGGTTAAAGCGCATTGCCAAGAACAAAACTATCAAGCGGCATTAACGGAGCTTGCCACACTCAAACAACCGATTGATGATTTCTTTGATAACGTGATGGTCATGGCCGATGATGAAAAGCTCAAACAAAATCGCTTAGCCTTACTGCAAGAATTACGCAGCTTGTTCACACAAGTGGCGGATATTTCCGTGCTACAGATATAAAAAACTGCTGCTTAAAATCAAACTGTTTAGAATAACGGCAAAACATGCTAGACTTCTTGTTAAAACAGGCAGTTAACTCAACCAAAGGACGGATATGATCTCTCGCATTGCCGCTATATTCTTTGCTAGCATCCTGCTTGTTGTGGTGCTGTCGACTCAAGCCAACGAACAAAAAACAGCAGCGACACAAAACACATCAACAAAACCCGCCACAGCAGATACATCTACTGAATCAACACAACCAACAACTTCAAACACCAAACCAGAATCCACAGCAAAAGCAAACGCTGGCCAAGGCGCTGGTGCACCTAAAAAGTCGGCACAAGTCACTCCTGGCAAAAAACCAGCCGGCCCACCCAAAGGCCAAGGCGGCATGCCCGCTTTTGTTAATTTAGACAAAGTCAAAGCCTCAACGTTTCAATCTACCTTTCAAGCCACGGGCACACTGGGCGCTTTTAATGGCGTGATGATTAATCCTGAAGTGGCCGGCCAGGTCACCAAAATTTCATTTCAATCCGGACGTTTTGTGAAAGCAAACAAACCGCTCATTGTTTTAAATCAAGATATTATTAAAACACAAATCAGCAAAGCCAAAAGCCAACTACAACTCGACAAAATTAGTTATTGGCGTGCAAAAAAAACCTTGCCCAGTGGCGCTATTACCAAGGCTGACTTCGACAAGGCCAAAGCCACTTACCAACAAGCCAAAGCGGAACTCAATAATTTAAAAGCAACACTGGCGCAAACCGTTATTAGAGCGCCTTTTTCCGGCAAACTCGGCTTGCGTCAAGTCAATATTGGGGATTATGTGGAGCCGGGCAACGCCATTGTCAGCTTGCAAGCACTGAGTCCGCTGTATGTCGACTATGCCATTCCAGCCAGCAAACTATCTGCTGTTAAAGTCGGTCAACGCGTTGTGATGACCTCCCCCAGCTTTCCTGGGAAAAGTTTCCAAGGTAATGTCTACGCATTAAATTCGATTATTAACGATAAAACTCGCACACTCATGGTCAGAGCGACCATACCTAATGCCGATCATTTACTATTGCCCGGCAGCTTCGTTCAAGTTACCCAATTTTTAGGAAAACCTAAAAAAACCCTTGTTGTGCCAGAAACTGCCGTTGGTTATGATTTAACAGGGCCTTTTGTTTATCGGTTTAAAAACAAGCAGGCGATTAAAACCTACGTTAAGCTCGGCCTCCGTCAAGCAAGTAGCATCATTATTCTATCCGGATTAAAGCCTGGTGAGATTATTGTTAGCGTGGGCGAGTTAAAAATTAATCCTGGCACTCGTGTTATTCCTCTTCCCACGCATCCAAACAAAGCAGCGCACTCATGAGTTTTACTGACGTATTTATTAAAAGACCGGTCCTATCGATATCGATCACCTTAATTATTATGTTAGCTGGTGCCGCAACAGTGTTTAAACTACCTATTCGTCAGTGGCCAAAAATTAAAGTACAGGTTGTTAGTGTTAATGTGTCTTATACCGGAGCAAGTGCTGGGCTGATGGAAAGTTTTGTCACCACCCCCTTAGAGCAATCACTCGGTGGTGTGCCCGGCTTAGACTATATGACATCAGAAAGCAGCCAAGGTAGCAGCAGTATTGTTTTAACTTTTCCTTTGGGTTATGACATCAATACCGCTTTAGCCGATGTGTCTAATGCCGTTAATGCGGCACGTCATCAATTGCCTCGCGATATTCAAGATCCTTTTATTTCCAAAAGAGATCCGCAAGAACGCCCTATTATGTACATTGCATTTTCCAGCACAAAAATGAAAATGGAAGATATTACTAATTATTTAAAAACCTCCATTCAACCCGAAATGGAAACTTTGCCAGGCGTCGCGCAAGCCAATATTTTAGGGAACCTGAATTATGCCATGCGCCTTTGGTTAAACCCCTATGCAATGGCCGCACACAACATTACCGCAGCCGACATTCAGCAAGCACTTTACAATAAAAACGTGCAGGCTGCTGCTGGTAGTATTCAAACCAAACAATTAAGCTACCCCGTTAATATTAAAGCCATGCTATCGGAAAAAAAACAATTTAATGATTTGGTCGTCAAAAATCAAGGTGGTATTTTAACGCGCCTGAGTGACGTCTCTCAGGTTGAGTTGGGCGCTGAAAATTATGACTTCTCTGTTATTTCTGATGGCAAAAAAACCACGATGATTGGCGTGACCAACCAAACCGGATCCAACCCATTAACCATTTCTAAAGAGGTGAGGAGGTTACTAGCAGAAAAAGAAAAAATGTTTCCTGAAGGTTTAAGTGCGAGCATTGCTTATGACAGCACTATTTTTATTAAAGATTCACTGCATGAAGTAGGCCTTACCATGGCGTTGACAGTAGCTTTTGTGATTGTCGTGATCTTTTTATTTTTAGGCTCTTTTCGTGCTTTATTGATTCCTGTTGTTACCATTCCTGTCTCACTCATCACTGTGTGCTTTTTTTTATTATGGATGGGCTATAGCATTAATACCCTTACCTTGCTCGCCATGGTTTTAGCCATTGGTATGGTCGTGGATGATGCCATTGTTGTGTCTGAAAACAGTTATCGCCACATTGAAAAAGGACAAAACCCGATGGATGCTGCACTGTCTGGTGCGCGCGAAATCGTTTTTGCCGTAATTGGCATGACCATTACCTTGGCGGCTGTGTTAGCGCCCATTGCTTTTACTTCTGGCATCGTTGGCGCGCTCTTTAAACAATTTGCTTTTACCTTAGCGGTTTGCGTTATTATTTCCGGTTGGGTCGCACTGACACTATCGCCAATGATGTGCTCACGCTTATTGTCTGAAAAAACAAATAATGGCTGGCTACCTAAAAAAATATCCTGGGTAACGAACAAAATAGCTCATGGCTATCACTGGATTATTGACAAACTACTTCGCGTTAGTTACTTAGTGGTGCTCATCATGATCGGTGGCTATGTGGGTTTATACTTTTTATTTGTCACCACAAAAAAAGAATTAGCGCCGCAAGAAGACATTGGTGCAATTGCGGTTATTGCCAGCGCGCCAACGGGTGCCAATATTAAATACACCGAAAAATACACCAAAAAAATTCCTGAAATTTTTGACAAAATCCCTGAGAAAAAAAGTTATTTAATGATTAATGGTTTTAGAGGACAAAACTCTGCATTGAGTATTTTAATGTTAAAGCCTTGGTCTGAACGAGATAAATCAGTAAATGACATCATCAAAGAGCTTTTCCCCAAACTATTGATGATCACAGGAATTAGAGCTTTCCCAGTAAATTTATTCCAATTCCCCGGTCAACAAGGGGGGTTTCAAGCCGTTGGTTTTGTGGTGACGACCTTGGGCACCTATAAAGAATTGCATCACGTAATGAGTGAATTAATGCAAATGGCACGAAAAAACCCTAATTTAACAAACATAGCTTCTGACTTAAAATACAATGAATCGCAAATAAATGTAAACATCAATAGAAACCTAGCTGATGAGCTCAACGTTCCTGTTAGCAATATTGGCATTTCTCTTGGACTCGCTTTAGGTGGACCCATAACGACTTATTTTCAAAAGGAAGGTCGTGCTTATCCAGTTGTCCCCCAATTAGCCAACCAATATCGACAAGACCCTAACATTTTAAATATTTTGTCTGTGAGAACAGGAAGCGGTG
Organism: Coxiellales bacterium; assembly: GCA_965242995.1. GTDB lineage: Bacteria > Pseudomonadota > Gammaproteobacteria > CBDETP01 > CBDETP01 > CBDETP01. The sequence continues at coordinate 25,621 of CBDETP010000019.1, read as the reverse complement.
ATTTAATTCCTTTAGAGAATGTCACTACACGACAGTACACAATTCAACCGCAGGGGCTGTCGCACTTTCAACAATTGCGTTCAGCTACCTTGTCCGCTAGTTTGAAATCAGGGTATACACAGGAACAAGCCACCACTTTTTTAATCAATTCTATTAAAAAATTACATCAGCCCGGCATTAGTTATAATTTTTCAGGAGGCTCTCGCCAGTACATGGAAACAAAAAATACCCTGCTTTTTGCGGGTATTTTATCGGTCTTATTTATTTTCCTTGTGCTCGCCGCACAGTTTGAAAGTTTTAGAGACCCTTTTATTATTTTAATTACTGTGCCGCTTTCCATGATTGGTGCATTATTTTTGTTAAAGCTCGATGGCGGATCCATTAATATTTACACCCAAATTGGTTTATTAACGTTAGTTGGCCTTATCAGCAAACACGGTATTTTAATGGTTGAATTTGCTAATCAATTACAAGAAGAAAAAAATCTATCCATAAGAGAAGCCATATTAGAAGCATCAAAAATTCGCCTTCGCCCTATATTAATGACAACGTTTGCTATGATTTTAGGCGCGCTACCTTTAGCACTTGCCTCCGGTGCCGGCGCAATCAGTCGTCAACAACTCGGCTGGGTTATTGTTGGCGGTATGGCTTTTGGTACTTTGTTTACGTTATTTATTCTTCCATCTGTTTATTATTATATTGCAAGCAATAAGCAGCCACACAATGAAAAATTAAATGACAGCGCCATCCCTACTGACCACACGCTTGTCGTTAGAACAACCCATGAATTAACTCAAAAGGATCAAAGCAACAGAAAAGATTCGAATGATGATTAGCTTAAAAGCTTCTTCTTTTGTTCTTCAGAACCTTTCATTCATTACCATCATACAACGGTCCTTCCTTTAAATTATTATTTACTAATCAACACGCACGGATAATACATCACATGAGGCCTGATGTAACACCCCATTTGCAGTTGCGCCTAATAAAAGCTGTATGCCATGGCGGCCATGACTGCCCACGACAATTAAATCCGCTTTAATGTCTTTAGCAACATCAACGATAACTGTTTTTGCTGGTCCGTTTTTTACAAATTGATCAGCCTCTTTCACATGAAGCAACTTTGCAACTTTTGTTAATTCTTTACTAGCTTCTTCATAAATAATGCTATCGATGTTAATACCTGCTGCCATATTGTATATGCCACCATAGCCACCCAGGTGCTCCACCGCATGCACTAAAGTTATTTTAGTTTTATCGTCAAACATTTTTTTACAGTGCGCTATCAACAAACTATCGGTTTTTTGATTCAACTCAACCCCCACAACAACATTCTTGTACATAACCCCCTCCTATTTTCAGCCTACCTATTTTAATAATTTTAGCCTAAAATCTTCAAAAAAACTTTTGCTCCACTTTATTCAAAATTTACGGGTTTACCCATACAGAAAAAATCGCTACTATGCGCGGATATAAAGCTAAGTGGTTTACGCAAATATAAGGAAATTATGCAAAAACCCGTATCAAACTTACTTGATCACACACCCGTTGGCATCTTCTTTATCGATAAAAACGGCGACTGTGCTTACGTTAATCAAACCTGGTGTCAAATCACAGGCCTCCTCCTGGAAGACATAAAACCGCTTGACTGGCTACAAGCCATCCACCCTTCGGACCAAGCTGAATATAAAACCGCGTGGAAAGGAGCCTTTGAAAACTGGCTACCTTTTACAAAAAATCATCGTTTTGTACTGCCAAACGGCTCTATTGTCTTTGTTACCGCCCAGTCCTTCCCTGTTGGTAAGAAAGGCGCGCCAGATAGCGGTTATATCGGCACAATCACCAAACAATCTAATCCCATCGTACAGCCGGGTACAACACAGCAAAATAACAGACACAGCATTCAATTTGGCTCCTTGCAGGTCCCTCATTTAAAAGTGCTTTCTAACAGCCAAAATTCAGCGCTAACGCGCGAAGAATCCTCCCCCTCCCTGCCGCCGGCCGATGCTTATCTAAAAGCCCTTAACAGCACGCTAAATGATGCAACTTACACACTCAGTAATAGCAATATCATTTTACTCGCCAATAATCACCTTTCAGCGCTATCAACAAATAGCCCCGTCGGTTGTAATGCTGTGGATATTCTTCCTAGAGAGGTTCATTTAAAACACATTGAAAAAATGACACTGGTGATAGAGCGTAAAAAAACGCAATCTTATTCATTTTTAACCGTTAACCCACGCGGTGAAACGCTTTGTTTGAAAGCTGAACTTGTTCCAATCCTTAGTGATCGACAGTGCGATCATGTTTTATTGAAAATATCACCGGAACAAAACATACCCGCGCATCAACACGATCACTCAATGTTATCAGCTATTGCCAACCAGCTAAATTATGCTGTCAACTCCATTAACAGCTGTGCTTCTCGTACTCTAAACCAGCTGGCAAGCCATCAATTAAGCACTGAAGAGCTCACTCACTTACAACAAGGGATTGTTCAACAGGCTGATGCAATTGAAGAAACCCTTTTTGGGGTCCGGCAAACATTGATTAACTCGCCTCAAAAGAACACGCCTTATAACATCAACCAACTTATCAACGATCTTTGTGAGCAAATAATTACATCAAAGCATCCATTGACTACCGTTGGCTTAAAGCTTGAACAGCAACCACCGAGCCTTTCAATCAGTGCTAATCGGTTAAAATACGTATTACAACAACTCCTCGTTAATGCCTTGGAGGCGTGCCACAAAACAACACAACCCACAATAACAATACAGACTCAGCTAAAGGGAAACTTGTTTACATTGACCGTCCATGATAATGGGGCTGGTATTGCTGACAAAGACAGGTACTTGGTCTTTGAGCCCTTCTTTTCAACAAAGCGTCAACAAGGTGGCTTGGGCCTTAGCATAAGTCGTTCCATTGTTGAGGGCCTACAAGGTTCGTTGCAAGTCCTTAATAATACTCTCAGCACCGGCGCAACTTTACAGCTAACACTTCCCGTTATAAACACACAATAAATTAAGCATCTTCCTAAAAAACAGCCTGTGGATAGCCATGAGATAACAAAGGTATAGATTGTGGAAAAAGGCGCCACGAGGAAGTTATTCACATTAAGGCCTAAGTTATCCACAAACTGTCCCTGACTAAACAACAACTAAAACAAAGGCTACCCACGTAAGATATCCACTATAACAAATTGAAATACATGTAAAATAAACAGATACCCACAAGAGTGCTTTTCTCTATAATAACTACTATTATTTATATATATATATTAATAATATTATTAGACCATTGCATAACAACTCGAAATAACATAAAAAAGGCTTTTTCATAAAGGAGAAAAACTTGTGCCTGAAATAAACTTCTTAGACATCCAGCAAATCGTTAAATTAATAAAAGAGAAAGAGACCGATAAAAAGTTAAGTATTGTTGATTTTCCCGATAGCCGGTTATATCGACAAGCTAAAAAAGTTAGCTCCGTTGATGAAAAAGTCCAGCTAGCGGCTCTTTCAATGTTCGCCCTTCATTATCGAACCGGTAATTGTGCCGCTCTTGCTGCAACTCAGCTAAGCTTTAAAGATCCCTTTTTTATAACGGTGATTGATTTTTCAGAGGAGAAAAACCAACCCTTGTGTTTAATCAATGGCGAAATCATTGCTAAAGAAGGCACTCATACGTCCATAGAGGGGTGTATGTCGGTTTACCCTGAAGCAGTTCATGGGAAAGTCAGTCGAGCTGAAAAAATAACGGTTAAGGCGCTGGATTTCTTTGGTGAACCCATGGAGTTCACCGTAGATGGATTTATGGCTAAATGCATTCAACATGAGTTTGATCATCTTCATGGGCGCTTGTATTTACATCATCTTTCTAGCTTACGTCGTAGCCGATGTGAAAAAGACATTAAATTAGCTCAAAAGCAACGACAAGCAGAACAAAAAGAGTGAATAACTCTTGAATATCTACGTTCAAAAAGTGTGGGTAAAGGTGTGCAAAAGTCGATATCTAAACTATTAACTGAGTTATCCACAAGTTTAAGCGAAACCTTCAACAATGATCCCACGTGCTTTGGCTAGCCTTTTTTATAAGATAAAGCCTTGTTTTGTCTACTTAATTTTATTTTATACACACAAAGAGGCCTCCCCTATAACTACTATTATTTATATATATATATTATAGTTATTAAGAGGGCTGTTCTAAAAAATTCCTTGCTATTTTCCCATTGACGCATCGTGCAGACTCCTCTATGATTGCCAGTTCAAAAGAGGAGAGAATTGTGAAAAGAACTTTTCAGCCAAGTAATTTAAAACGCAAACGTAAGCACGGCTTTCGTTCACGTATGGCAACTAAAAACGGCCGCCAATTAATTAATCGACGCCGAGCAAAAGGCCGTAAACGCCTATCTGCCTAATGGACAACTGCTTTCCACGCGAAAATCGTATAAAGACGTGGCCTGAATTTAAGCAAGTCCTTCGAAAAGGAAGACGGTATCGTCATCCTTTTTTTATGTGCTATTACCGACCTAACTCATTGAATATAGGTCGTTTGGGTGTCATTATTAGTAAACGCAATGTGCGTTTGGCGACCCATCGAAACCAGGTTAGACGACTTCTTCGCGAAACGTACCGCACTTCCACCGCGAAACAAAAAGGAATGGATGCGGTTATTGTGATTCAGCACGGTGTTAATAAAGCAGATAAGAGGCAATTAAAGCAATGTTTAGAGGAATGCATAGAAAGGCTAGGCCGATGACCCTTTTCTCTCACTTGCGGCGCCTACCACTCTTGATTTTGCTGTTTTGCCTACGTTCTTACCGTTACTTACTAAAACCTTGGTTTGGTTATTGTTGTCGATTCCATCCAACTTGCTCACAATATGCAGAACAAGCGCTGCTGCAACGCGGTGTTTTCATGGGCGTTCTGTTAACATTGGGCCGACTGCTCCGCTGTCATCCTTTTCATCCTGGGGGCGTTGACCATGTTCCTGGCTGTCATCATTCTGAAAATAATCAATTTAAACAAAAGGAAATCACCTGATGGACTTAAAGCGCGCCATATTATATATCTTACTCAGCCTTATTGGCTTTACACTCTACAATCAATGGGTGCAGGAAAAAGCAGCAAAAGCGCCGGCAGTGACTCAAACAGCGCCAGCAACAGCAGAAGGTGTGGCACCAACCACAGCGCCACCGGTTGGGGTGGGCTCTGCTAGCACCAGCCAAAATAAAACAACGAGCAAAACCGATGCCTCTGCTACAAAAGCTGTAGCAAACAAACAACCGATTAGCATTAAAACCGATGTGTTGGGTATTAAAATTAATCCAGTCGGTGGTGATATAGCGTCGGTAAAATTATTAGACTACCCTTTGTCGCTAGAAGACAAAACACCGGTACAACTAATGAGCAGTCAAACCGATCGCTTATATATCTTGCAAAGTGGCCTAGTGTCATCGCCAACCTTCGCGAAAATTGATAGCCCCATTACTTATAGCGCTGCAAAACAAAGCTACACATTAAATCAGGGTGAAAAACAATTAACGGTTGCGTTGAGCGGCAAAACCAAAAACGGTTTAGACGTTGTTAAAACTTATGTCTTTAAACGAGGTGATTATGCCGTCGATGTCAATTACCAAGTCGAAAATAACAGCAAAAAAGCATGGTCAGGTAGTTTTTATAGTCAGTTAGTTCGCATGAATTATAAATCGGATGAAAAATACAATTACCACGCCTATACCGGCGCCTCGGTTTCAGTCAGCAAAAAGCCTTATGCAAAATTAAAATTCAGTAATTTAGAAAGCACGCCTTATAAAGAAAATTCACAAGGCGGTTGGATTGCTGTGCAACAACATTATTTTTTAGGCGCAATTATTCCGCCAGTGAATCAAGTAAACCACTTTTACAGTCAAGTGAGCATGAGCCCGTCTAATAATGAAAATAAACATGTTTATACGGTAGGTTATTCATCCCCGCAAATGTCTTTAGCGCCAGGTGCTACGGATAAGGGTTCAATGAAATTCTACGTAGGACCTGAAATTGCTAAAAAATTATCGGCCGTAGCAAGTCATTTAGAGTTAACCGTTGATTATGGTTTTTTATGGATGATTGCCGTAGTGATTTTCTGGGTGATGGCAAAAATATTTTCGGTAGTTGGTAACTGGGGGTGGGCAATTATTTTAGTCACGCTAGTCATTAAATTATTATTCTACCCGTTATCTGCAACCAGTTATCGTTCAATGGCCAGAATGCGTAAATTAGCGCCGCGACTGAAAACCTTGAAAGAACGTTTTGGCGATGATAAAAAGAAAATGAGTCAGGCAACCATGGAGCTATATAAAAAAGAAAAAGTTAACCCATTGGGTGGCTGTTTGCCCATGCTGATTCAAATTCCAGTGTTTTTCTCGTTATATTACGTTATTATTGAAAGCGTGCAGTTACGTCAGGCGCCGTTTATTTGGTGGATTCATGATTTATCAATACGTGATCCTTATTACATCTTGCCCGTTTTAATGGGTGCGAGTATGTTCTTGCAACAAAAATTAAGTCCCGCACCAGCAGATGAAACGCAGGCTAAAGTGATGATGTTTTTGCCGGTCATCTTCACCGTATTCTTTTTGCATTTTCCCGCAGGTTTAGTGCTTTACTGGCTAACGAATAATTTATTGTCGGTTGCTCAGCAATGGTGGACCATGAAGAACTATAAAGAGCCAAAGAAAAAAAAGAAAAAGTAGGGTGATAAGTCATGTCCACTGATACCGTTGTGGCTTTAGCGACTCCGCCAGGTTTTGGTGGAGTTCATGTCATTCGAGTCAGTGGCCCTTGTGTTGAAAATATCATAAAAAAAATCATCAAAAAAAAAATTAATCCACGCAAAGCATCCGTTAGTTATTTTTATGACGACAACGAAAAAATAGACCAGGGCCTGGCGATTTATTTTCAAGCACCCCATTCTTTTACCGGCGAGCATGTATTGGAATTACAGGGTCATGGTGGGATGGTGGTGGCCAATCGTATCCTTCAAGCAGTAGTCAAGGCTGGCGCGCGATTAGCAAAGCCAGGTGAGTTTAGTGAGCGTGCTTTTTAAATGACAAACTTGATTTAACGCAAGCCGAAGCCATTGCCGATTTAATTCATGCTCAATCAGAAAAAGCCGCACAAGCTGCCATGAGATCTTTGCAAGGTGAATTTTCTAAAACCATTAATTTATGTTTGGCAGAATTAATTCAGTTAAGAAAAATGGTGGAAGTGGCGATTGATTTTTCAGAAGAAGAAATCCAAACTTTGCAAGCCCCTGAATTATTAAAGCAAGCAAATAACTTATTAAACACTTTAAATAAAATCATTATAAAAGCAAAACAAGGGGCTAAGTTGCGACAAGGTTTTCATGTGGTTGTTGCTGGGCCACCCAATGCCGGAAAGTCGAGTTTGATGAATGCGCTTTGCGAAAAAGAGACGGCAATTGTTACTAACCAGGCGGGTACAACGCGAGATGTTTTGCGTGAAACGGTTTATCTAGATGGCTTAGCCATTGAGTTAATCGATACAGCCGGGTTGCATCAAAGTGACAATGTCGTGGAAAAAGAAGGTATTCGCCGCGCACAACAAGAAATGACACAAGCAGACTGTGTGCTTTGGGTTGAAGACATTACTAAGTCTGAAGAGCTCTGTGAGGTTCGTCAAAACAGTTTGTCAGGTGTGGGTCAAGATAAAATCATTCAGATCTATAATAAAATTGATTTAGTAGAAAATAATAAAAGGCATGAAGAATCACTGTATTTATCGGCTGAAACGCAAGAAGGATTGGATGAATTAAAGAAAGAGTTGAAGAGTCGGTCTGGAATTGGCGGCGGTGAAAACGCGGTTATTGCTCGAGAGCGACATGTCGATGCCCTGCTTCGCTGTCAGTCATACTGCCAGCAAGGCGTTGAACAGTTTGAAATGTCTCATGCCCTCGAGTTGTTCGCTGAGGATTTGCGTTTGGCACAACAGTGTTTATCAGAGGTTACTGGTGCTTATTATAGCGATGATCTATTAGGTGAAATATTTTCATCATTTTGTGTTGGGAAATAAGGGGCTTTAAATTTTAATTAAGTGTATTTTTAATGTGGAGATTGATCTGAAAAAGGAATATTTTTTTATTTAGTCTTATTAAAAGCAAAGAAGAAGGAAATACTTTTCAGCGGATTTTACCCATTGTTTGGACAAAACCGGGGCTCGTCTTAGCCCCTTGGATTATAGTATTCTATAACAAGATGAAAAACACATTATGTATTAATTAAAAGGGCTGATTTTATCAGCAAGCGCCAGGTATAATTGATTGAAGAAAATCAAGTGATGGATACAGTATTTGCCACAGAGTAGGAATAATGGAATTGTATTATAGGTAATCTGCTCGTTGTTTTATAAGACATTTGTTATCGGCGATCTTTGTTTTTTTCAATAGGGACTATTTTTCATAAGGTTACCTGTTTTGTGGGCTGAAATGTAGGATTTAAGCGCAGCCAATCCTTTTGTTCTTCGATTTGGTCTATGTTAGCTTGATTTAAATGGATTTCAAAAGGAGGCGTCATGGAAACATTAATGATGACAGGTTTTATCGCAATGGTTGTTGGTGTGATTGCGGGGAGTTATTTTGCAGCAGCATCGGTTAATGATAATAAAATATTAAAAAGCAAGGTGTTTCGATTAATGTTTTTGCTTTATGCTGGAGCCTCGATTATCGCATTACTTTCTAACAAATATTTATCATACACGCTTAGAGAAATTTTTTTCCCCACGCAGTATTTGGTTTATTTGACAGTTGCTTTTTTTGCGTACTCACTAAGTTATTTTCTTTCTCATGCGCTTGTTCAGCGTAATTTAAGATAAAACATTAATTCTGCTGTAAAGCTTGGTAGGTTTTTTCAAACAAATAGCCCATGTGCATGCGATTGGTTAGGTCGAGCTTGTCGACATTTATTTCAAGCACAGGGTTTTTGTGATAGCCGCATTTTCGCACGTCTTCGGCGTAGGTTTTATATAAATTATTCAGTGATCGAATTTCAGCATACTCCCAGCCACCATTCATTTCTATGGCGCGAGCACGTTGTTGGATTCGATGCCAAGCAAGTTCAGTCTTTCCTTGTAATACAATCATTAAATCGGCTTGCGGAAGTTGTTGGTTAACGGCTCGAAATTCAGTGGTCAATAAATCAAGTTGGGAAGCGGATAAAATACCACTTTGATAAAACTGTTGGCAAAAAATCATAATATCTTCAGCAAGGGTGCGATCTTTAACGTAGCTGGTATCTCCTGATTTTCCTATGCGGCGTTGCTCGGCACGAATATCGAGGAAATGACGTTGCAGATCATAGCAATATTTTTTCTTGTCTTTTAAAAACTTTCCTAGCAATGGGTTTTTTTCTGGCTTCTCGTATAGTGCATTGACACGCAAGCTGCGATGCATAAGTGCCGTTACTGTGGATTTTCCTAAACCAACATTTCCTGCCAGGGTAATTAATCGTTTTTTGTTTTTTAAATAATCTTCGAGTTGGCGCTCGGCATCAATAGCGCGAATGGCAGCGTCTGTTTCTGATAAAGTCACCCACTCTTTTAAGCCTGGCGTGGTTACGCGTAAATCGAGCTCTTGAATTTTATACACGATTTTTTTTGTGGTTTCCATTAAATAGTCATTTAACGGTTTCTCTTCGGTGGCATCAATAACCAATACGGGGCAATTGATATGTTGAATAATAAAAGTTTCATATAAACCATTTAGCAAATCTAAATAGTCCCGACCAATGCCTTTTTCGCTATCTCGGCCACGTTTTTTAATTCGTTTTAATAATGTGTCGGTGTCAGCGCGTAAGTAGACCATGAGGTCGGGCTCATTAATTTTTTTCGTCATTAATTCATATTCGCGTTGATATACGGCAAACTCGGTGTTGGTCATAAAGCCATTAATTTTTTGTGCTTTACCAAAAATATGGTAGTCCTCAAAAATAGTACGGTCCTCTAAAACAATGCCGCGTGCCTGCTCAATTTCTGCTTGTCTTTCTAGGCGACCATTAAAAAACTCTACTTGCGCGATGAAGGCATATTTGATGGGATCTTTATAAAAAGCATCAAGCACATCTGAATTAAAGTGCTCGGGAAAAGTGTAAACCTGCTCGTCCCCTTCGCGGTTTGGCAAGCAGTTAAGTAAAACGTCAGACTGAGGAGGAGATTGTATCGATTTGATTAGCGTTGATTTACCCACACCAATGTTGCCAATAATGCCGATACGTAAATTATCCATGTTCACATCCTTTTGATTGTCGTGACGTTAAGCGAGTATCGAAAAATAGTAGCCTAATTAATCACGAAATTCTAATGGATTTATTGAGATTGCTTTAAGTCATTGAGACATGAAGAAAAGTTGAAAAGTTGGCTGTATTATTTGCGATCTAATTGTTTATGTTCCTTGTTATCCCGCCATGGCTAGAGAATTCAACTATCTCGTGCTATGATGCTCACCTTTACTACAAAGGGTTTATTGATGAGTGAGTTATCGCAACAATTTGATGTGATTGTTATCGGCGGCGGTCACGCTGGAACCGAGGCCGCACTAGCTGCAGCTCGCATGGGCGCACGCACATTATTATTAACCGATAAACTCGATAGTTTGGGGCAAATGTCGTGCAATCCGGCCGTTGGAGGCGTTGGTAAGGGCCACTTAGTAAAAGAAATTGATGCGCTAGGTGGTGCTATGGGCTTGGCGATAGACCAGGCGGGCATACAATTTCGCACGCTTAATTCCAGCAAAGGGCCAGCAGTCAGGGCAACGCGCGCTCAGGCCGATCGAGATCGTTACAAGCAAGTGATTAGGCAAATGCTTGAATCACAAGAGAATCTTTGGCTTTTTCAGCAGTCAGTGCATGATCTGCTGATTGAAAAAGACCAGGTGACAGGCGTTGTGACGAACATGGGCATGACATTCTCAGCAAAAAATATAGTGTTAACGGTGGGTACTTTTTTGGGTGGTTGTATTCATGTTGGCTCGACACAGTATGGTGGAGGCCGAGCCGGAGATGCGCCAACGCTGGCGCTGGCAAAACGACTTAGAGCGCTTCCCTTTCGTGTGGGCCGATTAAAAACAGGAACCCCACCACGCATTGATGGTTCGACCATCGATTTTTCTGAGTTAGTAGAGCAATTAGGTGATGAGCGCCTACCCCGCTTTTCTTTTGCCCCCGAGCCGATTGAACGACTGACTCAGGTGCCTTGTTATATTACCCATACCAATGAAAAAGCGCATGCGATAATCCGTGAAAATCTTCATCGGTCTGCGATGTTTTCTGATGCAATTACGGGGGTAGGTCCGCGTTATTGTCCGTCCATTGAAGATAAGGTTCACCGTTTTGCTGAGCGCAATGCGCACCAAATATTCTTAGAGCCAGAAGGGTTGCATACGCATGAGATTTATCCTAATGGCATTTCCACAAGTTTGCCGTTTGACGTGCAAAAAGCGTTTATTCGTTGCATGAAAGGTTTGGAAAACGCGCACATCACACGGCCGGGCTATGCGATTGAATACGATTATTTTGATCCGCGCGACTTAACGCCAAGTCTCGAGACCAAGGTCGTTGCAGGGTTATTTTTCGCAGGTCAAATCAATGGTACCACCGGGTACGAAGAAGCCGGAGCTCAAGGTTTGTTGGCCGGCATTAATGCGGCACGTCGAGCACAAAACAAAGCCGCTTGGGTTGTGCGACGTGATGAAGCATACATTGGCGTGTTGGTTGATGATTTAGTCACCAAGGGCACGCAAGAGCCTTATCGAATGTTTACTTCCAGGGCTGAATATCGTTTGTTGTTACGAGAAGATAATGCCGATTTGCGCTTAACACAAATAGGCTATGAAATGGGCTGTGTGTCCTCCGCTCGCTATCAGCAGCTTGTGAAAAAGCGTGATGCCATTTTGCAGGAGCAAAAGCGATTAGCTCAGCAGGTGGTTCAGCCAGACAGTGAACTTGCTAAAACACTGGTAGCTCAAATCAATCAGCCTATTACTAAGGTCACGCACGCGAGTGATTTGTTAAGGCGTCCGGGTATTGGCTATTCACAACTGGTAGCAGATTCAACGCTGACTCAAGAGGTTATTGAGCAAATTGAAGTGCAAGCAAAATACGCCGGCTACATTGCTCGACAAACCGCGGAGATTGCTAAACAGCAAAAACATGAAAGCACGCAAATTCCTGTGGATTTAGGTGTGGAAAAAATTCCGGGGCTATCCAATGAATTGCAGCAAAAGCTCATGGATATTAAACCGCTGAATATTGGTCAGGCCGCACGTATTTCTGGCATGACACCAGCGGCCATTTCATTGTTGTTGGTTTATATTAAAAAGCACAACCAAGAAAAGGCTTTAAGTGAAGGATGACAATGAATACGACAACATTGGATGAAAAATTACGGCAAGGTGTTTCAGCATTGTCTTTGGATATTGCCGAATCTGCTTATAAGAAATTGCTGGAATATGTGTTGTTTTTGGCGAAATGGAATCAACAATATAATTTAACGGCAATCAAACAGCCGGAAAAAATGATTAGTCATCACGTGATCGACAGCCTTAGTATTGTGCCGCACTTACATGGAAAAACGTTTATTGATATTGGCGCCGGCGCTGGCCTGCCAGGCATTCCATTGGCGATTGTCTTGCCTGAAAAAACATTTACTTTGCTTGACAGTAATGGCAAAAAAACCCGTTTTTTATTGCAGGCAAAGCAATTTTTGGCATTAGATAACGTTGCAGTTGAGCATGCACGATTTGAAAAATTCTACGCAGATGAGACTTTTGATGGTATTCTGTCTAGAGGTGTTGGTGAAATTGCAGAGCTGGTGGCAATGTCCGATCATCTACTTAATGCACAGGGATCTCATTTCTTTATGAAAGGCAAGCACCCAACAGAAGAGCTTCAAAAAATAACCAGGTTATATAAAACAGTTTCTTTAGACGTGCCACAACTAGAGGCGCAAAGGCATTTAATTATTGTAGCAGGAGAAAATCATGGCTAGGTGTATTGCCATTGCAAATCAAAAAGGCGGCGTGGGCAAAACCACAACGTGTGTGAACTTATCGGCATCATTGGCCGCAACCGGCCAACGCGTTTTGTTGGTTGACTTAGATCCACAAGGCAGCGCAACGATTGGCTGTGGTATTAATGCCAAAGAGTTACCACACACCATGAATGAAGTGTTGTTGGGTGAGGCAACAGTTGAGCAAGCGTTGCAGCGCTGTGAGCATGGTTTTGATTTATTGGGATCAAACGGACAATTAACAGTTGCTGAAGTTCGTTTATTGTCCGCCGAGAGTCGAGAAAACTGTTTGGCTGAAAGTTTGGAGCCGCTTGAAGAGGCCTATGATTTTATTTTTATTGATTGCCCGCCATCATTAAACATGTTGACATTAAATGCCTTGGTCGCCGCACAAAGTGTTTTAATTCCAGTGCAGTGTGAATATTACGCGCTCGAAGGACTTTCTAGTTTGTTGGCATCAATTAACCGGATTCGTGATGCGGCTAATCCATCATTAAAAATAGAAGGCTTATTGCGAACTATGTACGATGGCCGTAATTGTTTAACGCGAGAAGTATCAGAGCAATTATTAAAACACTTTGGCGAACAGGTGTATCATACGGCTATTCCCCGCAATGTGCGCTTGGCTGAAGCGCCAAGCCATGGTTTGCCAGTCATGCATTATCAAAAAAGCTCACAAGGAGCCATCGCTTATTTAGCATTGGCGGGTGAGATTTTAAGACGTTATTCTATTGGGACAAAAAAGCCAGAAGCGACGGTATAATTTTTAAAGAGGAAATTAAGACATGACACAAAAAAAGCGTGGATTAGGCACTAACCTAGAGCACTTATTAAGCCCTAGCTTTTCACAAGCTGCGGTTGCTGAAAAACAGTCAAGCCAACGAGAGGCAAATGAATCTGCAGGACAAGGCTTCTTACAGATGCCAATTTCTCAGTTGCAGCCAGGTGAGTTTCAGCCAAGGCGTAATATGACTGAGTCGACATTGCTTGAGCTATCACAGTCTATTCAAGAGCAAGGTATTTTACAGCCAATTTTAGTGCGCAAAGTGGCGGGTGATAAATATGAAATTATTGCAGGTGAGCGTCGCTGGCGTGCAGCCCGCCTGGCTTCACTTACTGAAGTGCCGGTGGTTATTCATCAATTAAATGATAAAGCCGCACTAGCCGTCGCGCTAATTGAGAATATTCAGCGAGAATCATTAAGCGTCATTGAAGAGGCAATTGCCCTGCAGCGACTGCAAAGTGAGTTTGCCATGACGCACCAGCAAATTGCTGCCTCTGTTGGTAAGTCAAGAACAACGATTACTAATTTATTGCGATTATTGAATTTACAACAAGCCGTGCAAGACCACCTTGAGGCGGGTGATTTAGACATGGGCCATGCTAGAGCGCTGTTAACGCTCGATGCCATTAATCAATTGAAAGTATGTCAGCGCGTGGTGGCTGAAAAGCTTTCAGTTAGACAAACAGAATTGCTTATTAGGCAAATGCGAGCACCGGTAGAAGAAAAAAACAGTTCGATGAAGGAAAAGGATCCTGATGTGCTGCGTTTACAGAATAAATTGGCCGATAAGCTTAGTGCGCGAGTGGATATTCAATACCAAGACAGCGGTAAAGGTAAGCTAGTTATTCATTACAACACTTTGGATGAGCTAGAGGGCATTATAACTCATATTGAATAAATCAAGCTTGCTTTGTTTTGTTAACAATGTTAATAAAGTAAAAGAGATATTAATCATTAATAAAAAGGAGATCTCATGGTTAAAAGTATGACTCGATTTATCGCAACAATGGCAGCGGCCTTGTTTTTAGTGGGTGTGAGCTCAATGAGCTTCGCGGTTAGTTCTTCTGCTAAGTCTGTAGTAGCCCCCATCACTAAAGCCGAAGTTCTTGAAGCTCAGCATGCTTGGGCAAAGGGCTTGGTTAATATTGGCAAGGTTCACTTGGCCAAAGGCAATTATAAAAAAACAGCAGGTGATTTAATTCATAAATTATATGCATATAGCTATGAGCAAGGCAGTGTGCTATTTAAGCCAACAAAAGCAGCAGAGCATCCATTCAGAGGAAGCTTTACCTCAGCGCTGTCTTATTTTGTTGGTAGCAATAAAGACTTTAGTGAAGACAAGGGTTTTGCTTTAGCGCCATGGAAAAA
The DNA here is from genome assembly GCA_965242995.1 of Coxiellales bacterium. Classification (GTDB taxonomy): domain Bacteria; phylum Pseudomonadota; class Gammaproteobacteria; order CBDETP01; family CBDETP01; genus CBDETP01. The sequence continues at coordinate 10,411 of CBDETP010000019.1, read as the reverse complement.
AATTGTATTCCACAACGATGAGATTTATCTACATGGTGACATGGCAATTGCTATGGGTGAATATTATTTCACAGACATGAAAAATACTGTTACCAAAGTTGAATATACTTTTGGTTATGTTAAAACAAATAAAGGACAATTGAAGATTGTATTACACCACTCGTCTCTTCCCTTTGGTGGTTAAAAGGATGAAAATAAAAAAAGCCAGGTAGATCCTGGTTTTTTTTTCGTTTAAAATTCATTAACAATTTTTACCCGCAAATAAAAGGAGTGCTTTTATGCCAGCAATTACCAAGAATGAAGTGGGAATCGCGCAAAAAAAATGGGCAGATGGTTTGGTTGAAATCGGCAAGGTATTTCAACAAGATGCTGATTACCAGCAAACAGCAAAGAACTTAATCAAAGAGCTATATGCCTATGATGAGAGCGATGTACTGTTTAAGCCAACAAAAGCAGCAGTCAAACCCTTTCGAGATACAGCAGAAGGTGCGTTATCTTATTTTATTGGTAACAGTAAGGTTTTTGCAGAAGACGCGGGATTTGCTTTAGATCCCTGGCAGAAAGTTCGTTTTGAAAACCATGGCTTTTATTACAGTGATGACATAACCATTGCAATGGGAGAATATTTTTTTACCGATCAAAATAATCAAGAGACAAAAGTAGAATATACTTTTGGCTATGTTAAAGATGGCTCGGGCGAGCTAAAAATTGTTTTGCACCACTCCTCATTACCGTTTAGTGCTTCGTAATAATATGGTGCGATTTAAAACAATGCCGAGGAAATTTAGATTCAATTTTTAGTGGGCGGCGACAATGTACATGATGGTTCTTCGGTTCGCACACAATTTTCTAATCCCTCGATACTTGTAGAAAAAAAGGTGCCATGAGGCGTTTGTGCAGAAAAGGCTTTTTCACACGTCACTGCCGACTCTTCTGTATCTGCAGCAGATAATTTTCTTTTTAAATAATGCTCAACATTACTTATATGACTTTGCGTTGATTGTTTAAAGATTTCCAAATACCTTAACCCTCTTTGGTTTACACAAACAAGCAACCTACTGAGTGCGCCACATCCATTTCTAGAACCTTCAACTTGGATCGTCTCTCCAAAGAAATGGAGAAGAGAGCTTGTTGTTGCGATTGCACCGCCCTTCCCGGCACAGGAAAAAAGATTATCGTTACTGTTATGGGATAATAGACTTTGTCCAGAATTGTCTTGAGATAATAAATTATTTTCAGAAGAAGACTCTTTTTCTTCTAACGATAAATACAAACCCACTAGAATGGCAGCGCATGTTGTAAAAAAAGATAGCATGAGCATGTTTGATGCGTTGTTGTTAGTCATGGGTTTTCTCCTTATCTTGTAGTGGCCGAATAGTACAGTAAGAAAACGCGGGTGTAAATCCTGAATAAGGTTTTTTTGAAATTTTTCTAGTTAGCTAGATATCAAAAAAGGAATGGTTTATGAAAAAATAAAAATTTTTTAAACGTTAAAATAAGATGATTAAAGTTCCCCGCCAGTTGAAGTCTTTAAGCCCCAGAAAAATTTTTAGTTTTAAAAACAGTTGGTTAGCAATAACTTGGCAGGCCTTAGTGTCAGTTCAATTGAAAAAAACCATATTAGACAATAGGTTAATCGCAACAGCACCATTTAAATTAAAAAAACGGTAATAATTCGCCACATTTAATATTTCCTTAATATTCATGGTGTAAAATAACCATGGCTTTATAATGTTTAAAGCTCAAAAGTAACAAGTAAATAAGGAGACATGATGAAGGTAATAAAAAATAGTGGAGAGGATATATTAGGAAAGGCAATAACGGCCGCACACGCTCTTGCCCTCGATGAGAGGAAAAAATTAAGTAAAAGAGCACCCTCAAATAATATAAAAGACGCAACAGTAGATCAATTTGTAGGTATTCTAGGTTTATACCTTTCAAGAGATGATTATGTGTGTGAGCGTGGAAAGGTAATTGACGATATGCCTGAACAAGCAAGTGATTATCAAAAGGATTTTAATTTTGAGATTAATGAATGGTGCATTTTATTATCCTACCAACAAGACAACATAACTCCCGAGAATCAAAAAATAGTTCGAAAAGTTTTAGCTAAGATTGATGCATACTTAACACCCTTACTAAATGAACAATTAAATGAAATCCTCACAAGGAAGAGTTGTTTAAGCTCTGTTTGTTCATTCTTTTCTTGTTGTTTTAAGAAGCGTGATGGTGAAAAAGAAGAGGGCATTAAGACGTCACTATTAAGAAATGATCAAGTCAAATAAATCAAAGCATTTTAAAGTGCTCTGCTAACAAATAAAAAAGCCGAGAATTATTTCGGTTTTTTTTGGACAGATTTTCTAACAGCCACCCTTTTTGATGATGTTATACCCTACGCCAGAGTACGATTGATTATTAAAAAATGAGGTGTACTTTGGGGGCGTAGAGTCTTTAAGTAAGTCTTTAATGTCACTTGCCGCCATTGGAAAGCCAGCAATAGACCGCCCTTTTTTCACAACAGGGCAAGCGCCGTCATTGTATTTAATCACTGTTTAAAACCAGACCCAGAAGCCCCTGTTAAACAAGGTGTTGTTTAAGCCAAGCCCCTACCTGTAGTTGCAAACATCAGCACAAATAAGTGGCATACAGTTTAGGGTTGTGCGATTTAATATTTTTAAGTAATCGCAGGTAAAAAAAAGAGGCAGGTCAATGACCTGCCTCTAGTTGGTAATCCTTACCCAAACCTCTATCCTTAGACCGTGTAGCCGAGCGTCATGCCCAGCGTATGCCTTCCTTAACAAAGAACGTCAACAAAATGATTTTTTCTTGAAGTAAAACTAATGTAGCAAATCACCCATAAATAGCAATGTGATCTGTGAGTTAAAAAAAAGTAAGTATTGCATCCATTTTTGTTAATGTATTTATTTCAGTGGCTTATAACGGTTTTTCTACTGGAAAAGGATCGGTGTGGATTAAAGTCGCACAAAAAAGTAAGCATATACTTACAGTATCTTTGGCGAAAAAAGCAATTAAAAACTTTCCTTGTCAAAAATTTTTATCATTGAAAGTCACCCGCTGCTTGCTGGAGCAGGGTGAGACTAACAACCGTTGCGGTTTCTGTGCGTAAGACTCTTGGTCCCAGTGATATGGTTTGGCCGCCAGCGCCAAAGGCTTGATCTAAATCTTCATCACTCAACCCACCTTCAGGACCAATTAAAACACAGCAGTTTTGCGACAAAGCAAGTTGGCTGATGGGAGTTTGTGATGGCCCGGCGTGACAAATTAATAAGGGAAGCAAGGATTCTTGAGTCGATAAAAAACTGTCGAGCCGTTGTGGTTTATTCAGGGTTGGAACAAAAGCTCGATGACTTTGTTCCGCAGCCGAAATGCATATGTTTTGCCAGTGCTGCATTTTATTAGACAGGCGTTTTTCAGAAAACTTAACTTCGCAGCGAGAGCTAATGATTGGGGTAATTTGGTGCACGCCTAATTCAACGGCTTTTTGAATGCTATAGTCCATTCTTTCTTGGCGTGAAAGTCCTTGCAGAAGATGAACTTTTAGTGGTGACTCAGTGTCTGCTTTTTCTTGATGGGTGATTTTTATTAGCGTCTTTTTATTATGTGCTTCAGTAATGGTTGCGGAGAAAAAAACCCCCGAATTATTAAATAAAACCAGTTCCCGTCCTGCTTTCATACGCAAAACATTAGTTAGGTGGTGGCTGGTTTTTTCAGGCAATTCATAGCTGTTGTTTTTAGAAAGCTCATGAGGAAAAAAAACTCTAGGTATGCGCATGGTGTTATTCCAATCTAATCAATCACCGGTTCTTTAACCATAGCATAATCCGGAATTAGCTGACTATCAATTAAGAAAGAGACTTTAGTAAAGTCGGAGTTCTTTGTGTGTGGCATAATGCCAAGGCAAGGCTCGGGAATCATTTTTTCTAAAGTGGAAATGTTCTTTTTATCAACAGCGGTTGGCTCGGTAAGGCAATTAGCAATCCAGCCAATAAAAGGCACGCCACTTTGTCTTATTTTGTCACAGCTGAGTAAGCTGTGATTGATGCAGCCCAAACGAATGCCAACAACACAAATAACGGGTATTTTAAGTGAAATAATAACATCGGCCATGGTCTCTTGATAGTTGAGTGGTACTAGCCAGCCCCCCGCTCCTTCAATAAGTTGAATATCCGCTGCTGGCACTAGGTTTTCTTGAATTATTTTTTTTAGTGAGTTTGTTGTTAATTTTTGATTAACTTCTTCTGCCGCAAGATGTGGAGCAATGGGTGGTAAAAATTTAATTGGATTCACTTGATCATAGCTCTGTGAAATGGATGAGGCTTTTTGCAAAGCCAGCGCGTCATCATTTTGCCATTCGCCATTTTTGTTTTTGTCACACCCAGAAGCAATGGGCTTCATGCATGCAGTCGTTAATCCCTGTTGTTTGAAACCATTAAGGAGCGCTGTTGAAACCGATGTTTTACCAACTTCGGTATCTGTGCCAGTAATAAAGATGGCTTTCATGTCTCGTTCCTTTTTTTTGTAATAAAATAAGCTATTTCATAGCTAAGATTAAATTTTTTTTTGTCATGGAAAAAATCAGCCAAATTATTTTTTGTGGACATGCCCTTTTTTTTTGGCTGAGTGTGATTTAATTGGTTCGCACCAACGCCTTTTATTGACTTTAGCGCCGAAAAGGCAGAAGAGAACGGTAGCGTATAAGTTTCAGTTGAGCTGTGTATGATATCTAATTTAGATTTTTTAAGTTCATCGACAATATTATTCAGAGTATAAAAATTGTGACGAAATGGATTTCTAAGTTCATGAAAAGTTTTTCCAATTGGCAATGAAAAAATAAAAAACCCATTGTCCGACAGCTGCTGACCAATTTTCTTAAAAGGGGTTGATAGGTTGGTAATCCATTGCATGGCCATGCTACTGAAAAAAAGGCTAACTGTGCCTTCGTCAAAAGATAAGTTTTCTATGTCGCACTGAAGAAAATTCACATCATCCAGCTTTTCTTTTGTTCTTGCTTGATCTAAAAGTTTTTCGCTAATGTCTAAGCCATACAGGGTTTTGTATGATATGTTTTTTTTTAGCAGTACGGTGCTGTTTGCTGTGCCACAGCCCAAATCAACGACCAAGTTTGATTTTTTTGCGTAGGGCTTACTAAGCACTAAAAGTTTCTGACAGATTGTTTTTTGTATCTGACAAGACTCGTCATAGCTTTTTTTGGCTCGATTAAAGCTTTTTTTAATCTTATCTTTATATGTAGTCATGTTTCATTCAACCAATTATTTATTTTATCTCGCACCTGTTTTTTGTGAGATAAAAAACTCAAATGACCGGAATTTTTTATAAAAAAACTCGTTGCTTTATTATTTAGTTTTTTAAGTTGAATTTCATTTTGCTTTAAAATCCCATCTTTACCGCCAATGATATGTAGGACAGGCATACTTAGCTTGATGTATTCTTTGCGAAGATCTTTGTTGAAAAGATCAAAAAGCAAGTCGCGCCAGTAAGGTAGATTGGTTTGGTGAGATAGCTGTCGTGTTGCCTTGTCAATGTCGACTCTTCTGGACGGGTATTTGACTAAGGCTAAAAAATAATCCTGCAAATATTCTGGGTTTTTTTCAGCTAAAGCTAAAAAAGCATTCGCATCTTTTGTTGAAATTCCATCCCAGCTTTCATCATTTAAAAAACGAGGTGAGCTTGAAAATAAAATTAATCTCTTTATTTTTTCAGGGTGTTTGCTTGCTAAGGCAATCGCCAGTAGCCCGCCAAAAGACCAGGCCGACAAGGTGATGGGAGCGATGATTTTTTCAGACATTTGTTCAACTGCATCATTAAATGATAATTGATGTTTTCCATAATCAAGTAGTATGGGTTTTTCTGCAAGAGCCGACGGCATGACTGTTAATAGTTCGGGGGATATGCCCCAGCCACCTAAAACAAAATGATCACTGTTGTTCTCAATCATTTTATTTCCTCTCTAACGATTTGCACCAGCCGATTAATTTCTTCTTTTGTATGCGAGGAATTTAAAGACAACCGAAGTCGTGCGCTGCCCTTTTTTACCGTGGGTGGTCTGATTGCTGAAACAAAAAAACCGCGCGCAAGAAGTTCTTTTTTAACCAGTTGTGTTTTTTTATTATCACCAATAATTATAGAAATAATCGGTGTTTTATCGCCTGTTAATAAATTGATGTCGTATTTTTTTGCAGCCGTTTGCGCGGTGACAATGTTTTCCATCAGCTTTTCACGTCGCCAAGTATCTTGCTGGATAATTTTTAATGTTTTTATCATCGCGCAACACAGTGCAGGGGGTAATGCCGTGGAGTAATGATAGCTTCGAGCCGATTGCACTAATTCATCAATGATGGTTTTTTTTCCGGCGACAATTGCTCCGATGCCATGAAAGGCCTTTCCTAATGGTGCAACCAAGCAGGCGATATCGTTTTGAGTCAAGTGGTGGCTTGATATGATGCCGCGACCATCACCCAAAACACCAATGCCATGGGCATCATCAATAATGAGTTGCGCTGTATGAGCTTTGGTGATTTTCGATAAAGCTCCAATAGGGGCAACGTCCCCTTCCATGCTAAAAACACTTTCACTCACAATCCAGTCGGGTGTGTTTTTTTGAATAAGTAGCTCAAGGTGTTGCATATCATTGTGTTGATAGCGCGTCAGTTTTGCGCGTGAGAGTTGAATGCCGTCGAGAATTGAGGCGTGGCATAGTCGGTCAGCATAAATGCGGTCGTGCCGCTCGCAAAGTGCTGAATAAAGGCCGAGATTGGCGTGATAGCCAGAATTAAATAAAATGGCACGATCCATTCTAAGCCAGTCAGCAAAGGCTTGTTCGAATTCGTGTTGCGCGGGGCTATATCCTGACACGATGCTCGAAGATGAGCCACCGACACCAAATTGATTAATCCCTTCTTGAAAGGTGCTAGCAATATCTGGGTGATGACTTAGGCCTAAATAATCATTGTTGCTAAAATCAATATAGGTTTTTCCATCAACGAGTACCCTATTGTTTTTTTGATGGTGTATTACTGGGCGAGACCGGCTCAGGTGTTGCTGTTCCCGCCGGAGTTGCCTTTGTTTTAAGCGATCAGCAAGCATGCTCACACGCTTGAGCCTCTTTGGTCTCTTTCATTTTTTGAGCTTCCTCTGCTGGCGTGGTTAAGCCTAAGTGCTCAAATAAAGCAGAGTCTTCATCGGCGCCAGGATTTTTCGCAGTAAGCAATTTATCGCCCAAGAAAATGGAATTAGCACCCGCCATATAACACCATGCCTGCATAGTGTCCGACATGTTTTCACGACCCGCAGACAAGCGTACCATGGCTTGTGGAAATAAAATCCGGGTTACTGCAATGGTTTTGATAAATTCAAATTCGCTAATGGCCTGAGCATTTTCCAATGGCGTGCCAGGAATGGCAATGAGCTTATTAATTGGGATGCTTTTGGGTGGTTTTTTAAGTTTAGTCAGGGTCAATAACATATTAATTCGGTCTTCACGAGTTTCGCCCATGCCTAAAATACCGCCGCAGCAAACATTGATGTCGGCATCCATGACGTGTTCGAGCGTGTCGAGCCGGTCTTGGAAGGTGCGAGTGCTAATAATTTCTGAATAAAATTCTTCAGAGCTATCAATGTTATGATTGTAATAATCGAGCCCGGCTTCTTTTAGCTGCTGGGTTTGCTCTTGGTCTAACATGCCGAGGGTGACGCAAGTTTCAAGCCCCATGGCTTTAACGGCTTTAATCATTTCAGCGACTTTCGGTAGGTCTTTTTTAGGCGGCGAACGCCATGCCGCGCCCATACAAAGGCGTTTGGCACCACTGGCCTTGGCTGCTTTTGCTTGAGCGAGAACCAAGTTAATGTCGAGTAATTTCTCCTTTTCAACACCGGTTTTAAAATGACCGCTTTGTGGGCAGTATGAACAATCTTCAGGACAAGCGCCGGTTTTAATGCTCGATAGTGTGCAAAACTCCACTTCAGAGTGCCCGAAGGATTGCTGATGCGTTTTATAAGCGCGGTCAACGAGCTGGAAAAAAGGTAACTCAAACAGGGCTAATGTATTTGCAAGATTCCATGGTGTTTGCGTCATAGTTCATTCCTTTGTGTTTGTTGCGGCACAGCATAAATGCTAACCTAGCCGCGGTCAATACAGGAGGTTTGCATGACAAACAACAATTTAGCCACAAGAGATTTAAACGCCATTTGGCACCCCTGTTCTCAAATGAAAGACTACGAGCAGTTTAAGCCGCTTGAAATAAAGCGGGCTTACGATAGCTTTATAGAGCTTAGCTCGGGTGAGCGCTTAATTGATGCGGTCTCCAGTTGGTGGTGTAAGGCACTGGGCCACAATCACCCCGCATTGAAGCAGGCCTTGCAAGAGCAGCTTGATCGTTTCGAGCACGTCATTTTTGCCAACACAACGTTTGATAATGCAGTGGATCTGGCTGAAGAATTAATCCAGCTCATGCCACACTTAGGCAAAGTGTTCTATGCCGGTGATGGCTCTTGTGCGATAGAGGCTGCCATGAAAATGAGTGTACACAGCCGCACAATAATGGGCACACCCGAGCGGTCGCACTTTGTTGCGCTGCAAAACGGTTATCATGGTGAAACGGCTGGTGCAATGAGTGTTAGTGATGTTGGCCTATACCGCAAACCCTATGAATCAATTTTATTTGAGACCACCTTTATTGAACCACCTTACGTGAGCGGTGAAGATGACCCGCTTTGGTCTGATGCCAGTGATCATTGGCAGCAAGTATTACCACAACTTGAGGCGGTTGCGGCTAAAACGACAGCAATTATTTTTGAGCCCATTGTCCAAGGCGCCGGTGGTATGCAAATCTACAGTGCAGATTTTTTAAAGCGCTTGGCCGCCTTTGCTAAAGCCAATGACATTCACTTAATTGCCGATGAAATTATGACTGGCCTTGGGCGCACAGGAAAAATGTTGGCTTGCGAGCACGCCGGTATTTCACCAGACTTTATTTGCTTGTCTAAAGCGCTGACATCGGGCTGGTTGCCGTTGAGTGCGGTGTTAACCACTAACGCCATTTACGATTTATTTTATGATGATTACGTCAGTGGCAAAGCTTTTTTGCACAGTCATACGTTTTCAGGCAATGCTTTGGCAATTGCCGTGGCAAAAGCCAGTGTGCAAATTATTAAAGAGGATAACCTAGCAGAACGGGCGCAGTCTTTACAAACAACAATGATGGAAAGCTGGCGTAGTATGGCGCGTGAAACTAATCAGCTGCATAATTTACGCGGTGTGGGTGCCATTGTGGCGGCCGATTTGGTTAATCCCAAACAAGTGCCTCGTTTAGGCTATACCGTGTATCAGCAGGCAGTGTCTCGGGGGGCCTTGTTGCGTCCGTTGGGCAATACGTTGTATTGGTTGCCACCGTTAAACATCGCACCGTCAACGCTCTTGGCTTTGGGTCAAATCACCCATGCCTCTATCATGGCTTGTTGTGGGCAAGAGGCGGTAGTCTGATTATTTTTTAACAGGGCTCGTAATTTATATTGAGGTTGTTCACCAGCGGGAGTGCTGGCAGCTCGTTAATAGGTTGCGGTTTGGCGCTTGATATCTAGGAAACGATACAAAATATATAAGGGCTAGCGAATGATTTTGTCCCGAATTAGGCTGCCTTGTATAAAGTAATAGGCTAACGCTTTTTTGTTGTGCCTAGGTATAAATTGACTGGTATGATTTTCAATTTTTCATAAAAAAACGCACAAAATCAGCAAGATAAAGAAAAGAAAGAAGTTTTACTAAAAAGCAAAAAAAGACTATATTTTGTACTATACTCCATGTAACAGTATTAAACATGAAGTTGTTGCTGTTAGGTTTTTAAACTTAATGTAACAAAAAGTAAGGAGTCTATTATGAAATTACGTAAATTAGCCTTAGCTTTGGTGCCTCTGGGCTTTTTAGGCTTTAGTTCGGTTTGTTTGGGGAGTGCTATCGCAGAAACTGCTGACGCTATAAACAATATTACAGTGGGTGGTTCAAGTGCAGGTTATACAGGTCCTGATTCAAGTGATGGTACCGGTGGTACATATACGACCACTATTGCAATAAGTGAGTTGGCTAATAATAATGCTGCTGGCTTCACTATAGCCGTCAAGTCTACAAATGGAGGTCACTTATTACATGAAGACAGTGGCTCCGATGATGGTGATAAGTTAGAATATGAATTCACTTGCGATGAGATTGCAAATGGCAATGGGGCGGGGGTGGAGCAGTACACTTTTAGTGCTTTGACCGATGATAAGCTTACGGCTGTAAATCAGACGGTGTACACGGGTACTGTTGACTATGGTGTGGCTTTTACCCTTCACGCAGACGTGGATTGTACTTTGACGGCAGAGGCGGGTGAGGTGG
>CBDETP010000018.1:0-33119 GCA_965242995.1 Coxiellales bacterium | reverse complement strand
GGCGCCTTAATCGAAAAGATGCCAACTGGCCTAGTTGGGTTGAAAACAAAAACTTCTCTTTGCCCCAAAAACATTTCGGTCAAAAAAACGCTGTTTCAATTACTTTCATTAATCACGCAACGGTTTTAATTCAAGTCGATGGCATTAATGTTTTAACGGACCCCATCTGGAGCGAAAGGGCCTCACCGTTCACCTGGGCCGGTCCAAAACGTGTTCGCAACCCTGGCATTAGTCTAAATAACTTGCCACCCATTGACGTGGTTTTAATTAGTCATAATCACTACGATCATACCGATGTAAAAACCCTGCTTGAATTGCAGTCTCGCTTTCACCCAACCTTTATCACTGGCTTAGGCAATGACTTATACCTTAAAAAAATTGGCTTACACTCAGTGACAGCACTCGACTGGTGGGGGACGACTAAGGTTAAAGAACTACCCATTTATTACGTGCCAGCCCAACATTTTTCTGGCCGAGGATTTAGTGATCGCATGAAAACTTTGTGGGGCGGTTTTGTTTTACAAAGTAGCGCAGGCCCTGTTTATTTTGCTGGTGACACGGCTTGGGGTCCTCAATTTGAATTAATAGAGAAACGGTTTGGACCAATATTCTTTGCGATGCTGCCTATCGGAGCTTATATGCCAAGAGATTTCATGAAATCCTCACACATTGACCCACAGGAAGCCGTACATGCTTTTCAATTATTAAAATGCCAATATGCCATGGGCATTCATTTTGATACTTTTGCAAATCTAGCGGATGAACCCTTTAATGATGCAATTAAAAAACTTCATCGCAACTTAACAATAGCAGGTATCAGCCAAGACCGATTTATTGCCATGGGCTTTGGTGAAAATAAAATTTGGCGAAATAAGAGGCTTGATTAAAATTTCATTTGATGCTTAATACAGTTTGTGGGCATCTCTCTTATTGTTATATGCATGTTTTTTAAATAGTGTCTTGCGGTTGCGACATCTTTGACCTCTTCTGCAACATCCAGACCATCAACAAAAAAATCAAAAACATCACCTAGCACTCCATTGCTAGGTTTAAAAAACAAACTACGTTCTCTATACCAGCTTACTGCAATCTGGTTAGCATAATAAAATTTTAAAATTTCACTGACAAAAACTTTGTCATCAAAAACATAATCACCTGGCTTTGACTCCATAAACTTTTTTCTTACCAAATCACAACACTCTCTTGCTATTTTATATTTTATGCCGGGCAACCCCGTCATTAATAAACTTCCCCTAGATTGATAATTCTTCAGATTATCATTAAATATTTTAAGCTTTTCAAAATCATTCATTAAAAACCTACAACATAAAGCACGTGTCCTGAAAAAAATTAAGCAATAAAGACCTTCTCTAATATTCTTTTATACATGTTTTTTAAAATATCAATATGCTCTACGGCAATTCGTTCATTCACTTGATGGATCGTCGCATTACAAAAACCCAGCTCTATTGTTTGCACACCATAGGGCGCAATAAAACGACCATCTGATGTGCCACCCGTCGTTGACAAAATAGGGGGGTTGCCAGCTATTTCTTTTAGCGATTCTTCGGTTGCCGCAATCAACTCTCCACCTTCAGTTAAAAAAGGCTCGCCACTATGGTACCAATCAATGTGATAATTTTGCTGATGTTTTTCTAATATTGCTTCAAACTTTTGTTGCAACGCGCTCGCGCTAACATTTGAGGCATATCGAAAATTAAACAGTAATTCAACGCTTTCAGGAATCACATTATTTGCGCCTTCTCCGGCGTGCATATTTGAAAACTGCAGTGAGGTTGGCGGAAAATGGCTGCTGGCCTCACCCCACATGGTTTGTGTTAATTCACATAATGCCGGCAAAGCATTATGTATTGGGTTTGACGCTAACTGAGGATAAGCAATATGCCCCTGCTTACCCGTAATAGTTAGCGTGCCAGACAAAGAGCCACGCCGACCAACCTTAACTTGATCACCAATATTTTGATCACTCGATGCCTCACCAATAATGCAGTAATCAATGTGCTCACCGCGGTCGTACAAGGCTTTCATCACATGCTTGGTGCCGTGATCGGTGCTTTCTTCTTCACAACTCGTAATCAAAAAGGCAATGGATCCGGCAAACTCACCATGCGCCGCAACAAACTCTTTTGCAGCAACCACCATAGCAGCAACGGCTGTTTTCATGTCTGCTGCACCCCGTCCATACAAAAAACCCTCACTGACCGTTGGCGTGAATGGTGGAAAACGCCAGCTTTCTTCTGGCCCTGGTGGCACAACATCGGTGTGGCCGGCAAAAACTAAAATAGGGCCTTGATTACCATATCTGGCCCATAAATTAGTGACATCTGCAGATGACATGTCTTCTATAACAAAGCCTGCTGATTCTAACTCTGCTATCAAAACCTGCTGACAGCCGCCATCACTGGGCGACACAGAAGGCCTTGCCAGCAACTCACAGGCCAAATCCTTTGCATTATCCAGCATAAACAACCTCCCTATAAGCCACCATCAAGAATAAAACGACAATGTAATGTCTTTACAATCAAAAAGCCAGCAACACAATATATTGAGAAATTAACTCCTTAACTCCTAAGAAAAGCTCCCCTAAAAACAATACAAAAAGACTTATTTCTGTACTATAATAAAGAATAAGGGATAAAAAAACCCGTGTAAATAAAAAATAAACCCTAACCTGCTAGTAAATAAGGATTTTTACAAAAGGCTACCAAACCATAAAGGTAAAAGCCCAATGAAAATCCTGCCGTACAAAAGCATTATCACCCTGGCACTTTGCCTGATACCGCTGCTACCATTAGGTGCCTGGGCAAACACTACTGCAGACAAAACCAAATGCAATCAACTTGTGAAAAAAGAGATCAGCTACTGGGACTCTCTGCAAAAAGCCCAGATCACTCGTCCTTATTTTATCTACCTGCCCAAATCATATTGCCAAAACCCGCATAAAATACCAGCAATATACGCCTTGCACGGCTACCACGGCACCGCGACCGGCATTGCACTCAGCACCACACGAGGGTCACTTAATCGACTAGCTGAACAAAAAGACCTGATGATGGTCTACCCACAAGGGATGCACGTCATTGATAAAAAAGGGGAATTTTATTCCAGCTGGAACTTTCTTATCCCTAAATACTACAAGCCACGCTGGCAACGAAACTTCAGCTTTAATCAAAAAAATGGGGTCACCCCTGTCTGCAACCTGCCACGCCTGGCTTACAACCAAGAATTTCCACCCAAACAGCCTGGTTGCAAAATATGGCGCGGCTGCTCTTGGACTTCATGCTATAGCGACACAGACTATCTCCTTGCCGTACAAAAAGCCGTTATTAAGCAGTGGTCAATACCCAAAAAACAATATCTCATCGGCTTTAGTAATGGTGCCATGATGGTTTATCGCATGGCCTGCCAATACCCAGAAAAATTTAAAGCGGCCGTTGCAATTGCCGGCACAACCGCCAAGGGCATGCTTTGCTATGATCAAAACAAACACTCAAAAAATCCAAACCTACAAAAAGGCAACACTTCTTTACTAGTCTTATCTGGCATGGATGATCCCTATATTATTCTATCTAAAAAACAAGAGAAAAAAATACGCTGGTATAAACAAGATTATTTTTATGAGCACATGAAACCATTAATAAAGCCTTGGAGTAAGCAAGCAAACTGCCAAAAAGAAAAAACATTCTACGACTCAAAACACCTCGATGGCATCAACTGTACCGAGCATACTGACTGTGACGGAAAAACCACACTGGCACACTGCACCTGGGGACATAACAGTAAACAAACCATTGACTGGGGGCATACTTACCCAGGATCCACCGAAGATGATGGTTGGTGCGTAGGGAAAACACAAAAAAATATTGCCCCCGATTACCCGCTTTGCCCTAAAGTCTCACCAGTACCAAAAAAATCCATTCAAGCAACTGAATTCATTTATCATTTCCTCACTCATGCAAAAATAGAAGGTAAAAAAAATCCCTAGTATTTGTAATGATTTGTGAAAAAGTCACTAAAATGCTAGTATGGCGATCTTAGCTTACTTTACAAAAAAATCATGATTAAAGAAAATAAAAAGCAACCCAAAGCACTTTATTACTTATTTGGTACCGAGCTATGGGAAAGAAACGGGTTTTATGTTTTACAAAGCCTGCTAGTACTACTATTAACCGGTTATTTCACACTCACTCAACAACAAGCCAATAACATCTATGGCGAACTTACCGCTTTAGTTTATATGCTGCCGATACTTGGCGGCTGGCTGGTTGACCAACACGTTGGCTATCGTCGCTGCATTTTCAGCGGAGCAATTTTATTGCTTACTGGATATTTTTTAATTTCTTTTGTTAGTTACCAACTGGTTTTATTAGGGATGTCTTGCATTGTGCTTGGCAATGGTTTATTAAAATCAAACATCTCTTCCTTTTTGGGAAAATTCTACACAGAAACTGACTCGAGGCGTGAGGCTGGATTTACCATTTTCTATATTGGTATCAATCTAGGCGTCTTTATAGCCACTCAAAGTTCAGGATACATCCAGCGTTATTTTGGCTGGTCTGCTTGTTTTTGGTTTGCAGCAGCCGGCATACTACTAGCCATGTTTACTTTTTATGCCGGTTACTCCTCTTTCAAAAACAAAGGTGAGAAAGGAAAAACTGATCGAACCGGGTGGCGACGTTACCTTTTTTCTCCCATTGGATCTATTCTAATTTTCGCTGTATTACTAGCAATTAGCGACACATTCCTCAACTTTCCAAAAATTGGCATGGGAATATCCAATGTTTTCGGGATTGTTGCCTTATTTGTTATCATAACAAAATCATTTTCACTGCAAACACGTGAGCGCCATCAGCTTTGGCTGTTGTTAATATTAATTCTAGGTTCTATCGTTTTTTGGGGGGTTTACTTCCAAATGCTATCCAGTGTGCTTTTTTACATACAAGCATTAGTAAATAGAAATATCTGGGGGATTAATGTCCCAATAAATGCCTTTGCCTCACTAGAAGCTTTTTTCCTAATTATTTTTGGCCTTTTTATAGCCAAACTATGGCAGGCTCTTGCAAAAAGAAAAATTAATATCAGCTACACAACAAAATTCAGCTTATCTTTTTTTGCAGCAGCAGGGTGCTTTTATATATTAATACTTGCTATTCAAGTAGCGCCCGGCTCATCTCCTGTTCACCCAATCTGGCTTATCGCTTCCTTTTTCTTATTAGCTATTGGTGAACTATTAATATCCCCCATTGGCCTAGCCATGATTACGGAATATTCACCAAAAAAATGGCAGGGACTAATGATGGGGGCATGGTTTTTAAGTCTAAGTTACGGCGGCGAAGTGAGCAGTCTGCTAGCAAATATAGCGTCAGTCCCAGCAGGACTGACTGACATAAAAAAAATAAAAGAAATCTATTTACACGCCTTCCATATAGATGTTTGGTTCGCCGTTATAGTTGGAATAGTATTATGGATCACGGCCAAAGCATTTTCTCACTACTTCCTTGAGAAAAAACTTACTCAATAAGCTTTAACCACTTCGCCTCTTTTTTGTCTAATGAGATTTTCGCATCAAGCCGCAACTGATTAAGAGCGGCTAGCTTTTCACTCTGAGCCGCATCATACAAGGTCGGATCAGCAAGCTCTTTGTCAATCTCTTCTAATTTTTTTTGTAGTTTCGCAATGGCTTTTTCCAACTTCTGTAGATTTTTCACTGAAGAAACTGGCTTTTCTTTTTTATCTGTTTTTTGCTTTTGTGCTGAAGGTGCTATTTTTTCTATTTGAGAGTTTTCGTAATCTGTCAGGGTCCCTTTAAAAAGCTTCAATGATCCGTCTTTCACTAGCCATAAAGTATCAACACAGCACTCAACAAAATAGCGATCATGGGAAACCAATAAAACAGCGCCATTGAAATTCTGCAAGGCAAAAATTAAAGACTCTCTCATAGACATATCCAGATGATTGGTTGGCTCATCCAAAACCAAAACATTAGGCTTTCCCCAAATCAACAGTGACAAAGCTAGCCGTGCTTTTTCACCACCCGAAAAGCTTCGAATAGGAGAGAGCGCTGCCTCATTTTGAAAACCCATTCGCCCTAAAAACTTTCTTGCTGCAGATTCTGAAATATCCTTATCAATTTCAACTAAATGGGCTAGGGGGGAGTTGTCTAATGTCAGGGTGTCTAATTGATCTTGAGAAAAATAACCAATATTAATATTGCTGTGAAACTCAATATTTCCTTTTCTTGTTGCTATCTCTTGGGCTATGGATTTAATTAGTGTGGACTTACCACTACCATTAACCCCTATAATGCCAATTCTATCTTCTTTATCAACTATGACATCAACATCAAACAACACGGTTTTATTTTCATAACCAAGATCTGCATGAATTTTCATTGTTGGATAACCCGTTTCTTTGGTATCTAAAAACTGAAAGCTATATGCTCTCTCTTCCTGATGAACAGTGCTAAGCTGCAGCTTTTCCAGCGCTTTAACTCGGCTTTGTGCCTGCTTGGCTTTTGATGCCTTAGCCTTGAAGCGACTAATAAAGCTCTCTAAATGTTGGCGTTGCTTAACAACCTTTTCATTTGATTTTTCTAACAGTCGTTTTTTCTCCGATGACTGCTTTAAAAATGCCGTATAATTACCACTATAAAAATCCAAGTTTTTCGCAGAAAGAGACAATGTGTGCGTTGTAGTATGGTCCAAAAATTCCCTATCATGGGAAACAATAATAATTAATCTGTGATTTTTTTTAATCCACTGTTCCAGCCAAATAATGGTTTCTAAATCCAAGTGATTTGTCGGCTCATCGAGTAGCAACAACTCTGCTCGTGACATCAATACTCTTGCTAATTGCAAGCGCATTTGCCAACCACCTGAAAAAGACTTAACTGGCTGATGCAACTCGTCCATACTAAAACCCAAACCCTGCAAAACCACATCAACACGATAATCTATTTGATAACCATCAATGTTTTCTAAATCGGCATAACATTGACCCAACAAAATGCCATCATCATCTTTTTCAGCTTCAATGATTTTTTCCTGCAAAGCAACCCAAGCCGTATCACCGTCTCTTACATAATCATGTATGGAGCCATTAGATGTCGGCAGTGTTTGCTGCAAATGGGCTATCTGCCAAAAAGCAGGCATACTCATCGTGCCGTGATCTTCGTGCAGCTGTCCGGTAAGCAGCTTCAAAACCGAGGTTTTTCCAGCCCCATTACGCCCAACCAAACCAACTATTTGCCCCAAATCAAGGCGGACAGAAGCTTGCTCCAGCAATGTTTTAACACCAACACGTAAATTGATCTCATTTAGTTCTAACATAATTCAGCACAACAATAATAATAATTTGACCTGCGATCATAGCCTAAAAAGAAAACAATAGCGATTATTTTTTTGCCTTAAAAAAATCTTTGGGGCCCGCAACCCATTGATTAAATGTTATTCTACCTCTGGATCCTCTAAATTATTCCACGACGCCAAAAAGGATGAGCTATACTATTATAAACAGATTAGGGAACACCTGATGCAAAAAACTGAATCAAACTTTTTATTTACAACAGAACACTTAGGAATAAGAGCGCTAGAGACTAGTGATTATGAAAACTATTTAGCACTAGAAAGCAACCCTGAAGTAAAACACTTCTATCCTGGCCAGCACCATGTTGACCCGAAACGCGTTAAAAAAAACATTGAGCGTAATATTTATTTTTACAAAAAAATTGGTTTTGGTGTTTTTGTTATGGTTGAGTTGGCCACTGGGAAATTTATTGGACGCTGTGGTTTTGGACCGACAGAAAGCGGGGAGTTAGAAGTTGGTTATTTATTAATGCCCGAATTCTGGGGGAAAGGCCTGGCAACAGAACTACTTAAAGGCTTGTTAGCCTGGGCTGACCACCACATTTTATCAGCCAGCTATATTTTATCATACACTCCAGTTCAACATACTGCATCACAACGCGTTATGCAAAAAGCAGGGATGAAATCATATCGATATGATATCGTTGATGGAGACAGGTGCATATTCTACCGACACTTATTAAGAAGCAAAAAACAAAAAGACTAAGTGGTTTCTATTATTTTTTTTTGTGTTTTATAATATCTGTCGACAATAAAATCTATTCTGCTTAACGAAAAAATCAGGGTGTGCGCCGCTGTTGTTTTAGACTGGCCACTAAAGTCTTTACTTAACACCTTTTCTTCTAAGCCAACCTTCTTTCTTTGAAACTCTTTTAGCCTTTCTGGAAAACTATCTTCTTCAACAGAAGTTAAAACATTAACCAAGGATAGGTAAGCAGATTTTATTTCATCCATTTCAATGAGACTTTCATCCTCAATCAAATATTGATGGGTAACAATATCTAAAACCGTAACATATCGATAAATTCCCAACTGATACCGAATAAGTAAATGAATTTTTTTCCCGGGCTGGTATTTTTTAAAAATAGTTTTTGCTGAATAAAGCTCTTCAATGGTGTTGTGGCGCTGAAGTATTTTTTGCTCTAGGCTTCTTAGCGACTTATCACCATCGCGACTTATTCGATTAACCAGAATTCTCTCGGCATAATCGTGCAGTGCTTGCCAATTCTTATCTAAATACAACAGGAGCATTTTTCTAGAACTAATTGGAAAAATAAAAACCGAGACCAACAAGGAAATAGTAATACCAACCATTATCTCACCCACTCGAACAAAACCCAACTGCCAAGAAGCCGCCGGGTTCATCACTAAAAGCGTGTAAGTAATTAACCCCAACACAACCGCATACTGGGAAAGTAAATTCTTTATTCGTATATAACAAAACAGGGTGGTTGCTAAAATCAAAAAGAAAACATCAATTGCCATATTAGGGTGAAAAAACAATATGAAGGTTCCTAAACCACCACCAATTAATGTTCCAAAAATTCGAGAAAGTGCTTTTTCATACTGTGCATTCAAGCTGGCATGGGCCATCATAACAACAACCGTTGAAATTACAATCCATGATCCATGCTGGCCGGGCAGAAGATTGGCGACTAAAAAAGAAAGCAAGACAGCCACAATAACTTTAATTGTGTGTGCCAAGTTCAATTTAACATCGGCACTCATGGACTTTAAAAAAAACATTGTTAATGTCACCAGATATAATTACTGTTTTTAAACTATAGTAATTAACTGCTTTTTTTGCAACTAAAATACGCGTAGGCCTTGCTTTGTAAAGCTGGGCAACATGAAAAGATACTACACTTTATTTTTTCTCCTGGGTGATACCCAGTTTTCCACCGTTTGTTGCTTTACTCTTGACAAGGTCAATGCCTCCTTCGGGGCGTCGGCCACCAGTATTGTTCCTGCGCCTACTGTGGCATTTTCTTCGATTGTGACTGGAGCAACTAACGATGTGTTTGAGCCAATGAAAGCACCTGACTTAATAACAGTTTTATGTTTTTTAACACCATCATAGTTACAGGTAATGGTTCCTGCACCAATATTCACACCCTCACCAACTTCGGTATCGCCAACATAACTTAAATGGTTAACTTTACTTTTCACGCCTACCTGCGTGTTTTTGAGCTCGACAAAATTCCCCACTTTAGCGTGCTTTTTAACTTCAGTGCCCGGTCTTATCCTTGCAAAAGGGCCCACAACGGCCTGATCATCAATGACCGCACCTTCGAGTACACTAAAGGCTGCAACAGTAACATTTTCACCAATGGTCACATCGCTCAACACCACATTAGGGCCAATAACGCTGCCAGGGCCAATTTTTACGCAGCCCGTTAGCACCACATTAATATCTAAAGTAACATCCTTTGCAATATCAAGCTGATGACAACGAATATCTAGCCGATAAATATCAAGCACCTGAACACCTTGATGCGTTAGTTTTTCAGCTTGTGATTTTTGATAGTAACGCTCAAGATTTGCCTGCTGCCAACGATTATTAACACCTTGAACCTCTTCACGACAGGCCGCTAGCACACCACCAACTGGAACACCATCTTCAACGGCCAAAGACACCACATCCGTTAAGTATAACTCGCCCTGTTCGTTATTATTTTTTAAACGAGGCAACCACTCAGCAAGGTGCTTAACCGTTGTTGTCATAATGCCCGTATTAATTTCCTGGATTGCTAACTGCTCATTGCTTGCGTCACGGTGTTCAACAATGGCTATAATATTACCCACTTCATTACGAATAATGCGGCCAAAACCCGTTGGATCATCCTGCTCTGTTACCACTAGCCCTAAGCCTTTTTTAGGCGTACTTTCCAATAAAGCAAAAAGTGATTCCTCAGAAATCAATGGCACATCACCAAATAATACTAAAACATGCTCGTCGTCTTTAAAAAAAGGCATGGCCTGCATAACGGCATGGCCTGTTCCTTGAGGGTTATCTTGGCGGACCCATTCAACCGGTAAATGTGACATGCCTTGCTGAACAATATTTCCACCTTGGCCGTAGACAACAAAATTTTATTTGGATTCAGCTTTTGCGCAGTATTTACAACGCGCTCTAACATTGCAATGCCACCAATGGTGTGCAGCACCTTGGGCACGCTTGAATTCATTCGT
Organism: Coxiellales bacterium; assembly: GCA_965242995.1. Lineage (GTDB taxonomy): Bacteria > Pseudomonadota > Gammaproteobacteria > CBDETP01 > CBDETP01 > CBDETP01. The sequence continues at coordinate 22,542 of CBDETP010000018.1, read as the reverse complement.
TTGCCACTGCCTGCTGCAAGAATAACAACATTTAACTTAGAAGGGTCGATTGTTGCCGGATTATTGTCCATCATTATTTATCCCTTTCATAGAAAACTAGCGGCGATGTTTTTTCAACATCCGGATTGCTTGTAACTGCGCAGATGCTTCAGCAATATCAGCTAACGCTTGCGAATACTCAAGGCCAGACTTCTGTTCAGACACGATTTTCTCTGCTTGCTCTTGCGCATTTAATGCCGCAGCTTCGTCAATATCTTCTGCACGCAATGCCGTATCGGCCAATAAAGTAGCATGGCCTGGCTGAACTTCTATCATGCCACCAGACATATAAAAAACATTTTCCTCACCACCTGCCAACGTTGCTCGAACTTGCCCTGGTTTTACCGATGTTAATAATGGTGTGTGGCCAGGATAAATCCCCAATTCGCCTACTTTTCCCGTGACAGAAATAAAACTGACTTCACCAGAAAAAATAGCAGCTTGTGCACTAACAATATCTAATCGCATCGTTTTAGCAGACATTTTTTTTCCTTTGCTTTATGACAGAGCTTGCGCTTTTTCAACTGCCTCTTTAATAGAACCAACCATATAAAAAGCTTGCTCTGGCAGATGGTCATACTCACCATTTAAAATGGCTTTAAAGTCAGCAATGGTTTCCTTTAATGGAACATATTTCCCAGGTGCACCAGTGAAAACTTCAGCCACAAAAAATGGTTGTGACAAGAAACGTTGTATTTTACGAGCACGCGTTACCACCAAACGATCTTCTTCAGATAACTCATCCATGCCTAAAATAGCAATAATATCTTTTAATTCTTTATAACGTTGCAAAGTTTCTTGAACTCGACGAGCCGTTTGATAGTGCTCATCACCAATAATAAGTGGATCTAACTGTCTAGAAGTAGAGTCTAATGGATCAATCGCAGGGTAAATACCAAGTTCGGCAATTTGACGAGACAACACCACTGTTGCATCCAAATGCGAGAAAGTTGTCGCTGGCGATGGATCCGTTAAATCATCAGCAGGAACATAAACCGCCTGAATCGATGTAATTGAGCCTGTTTTTGTTGAAGTAATACGCTCTTGTAAATTACCCATCTCTTCTGCCAAGGTTGGCTGATAGCCCACAGCCGACGGCATACGACCCAACAATGCTGACACTTCAACACCAGCCAATGTGTAACGATAAATATTATCAATAAATAATAAAACATCACGGCCTTCATCACGGAAATTTTCCGCAACCGTTAAACCAGTTAAGGCAACACGCAGACGGTTTCCTGGAGGCTCATTCATTTGGCCATAAACCAGTGACACCTTATCAAGAACATTAGACTCTTTCATTTCATGATAAAAATCATTTCCCTCACGCGTTCTTTCACCGACACCCGCAAAAACAGAATAACCGCTGTGCTCAACGGCAATATTGCGAATTAATTCCATCATGTTAACTGTTTTACCAACACCGGCACCACCAAATAAACCAACTTTACCCCCTTTAGCAAATGGGCAAAGCAAATCGACCACTTTAATACCGGTTTCTAATACCTCTGCGTTTGCAGCCAATTCATCAAAGGCAGGAGGTTTGCGATGAATGGGTAAATATTGACTGGCTTTCACATCGCCTTGCTCATCAATTGGCTCGCCCAACACATTCATAATACGGCCCAACGTGCCTTCACCAACAGGAACATTGATTGGCTTTCCAGTATTAACAACGGATACGCCTCTTTTTAAACCTTCCGTTGCACCCATAGCAATTGACCGAACAACGCCATCACCAATTTGTTGTTGAACCTCAAGAGTCAATCCATTATCTTCAACATGAAGTGCATCATACACTTTAGGAACAGCATTGCGTGGGAATTCAACGTCAACAACCGCACCAATGATTTCAATAATTTTACCTTCACTGCTCATAGGTTTTATCCTCTTATTCTAAAAAATTAACTAATGGCCTCAGCACCCGCAACAATTTCTGCAATTTCTTGCGTAATCGATGCCTGCCTTGCTTTATTATAAATTAACTGTAACTCATCAATAAGTTCGCTTGCATTTTCAGTTGCACTTTTCATAGCAACCATTTGCGCTGCCATAAAACAAGCAATATTTTCGATTACCGCCTGATATACTTGCGACTCGATATATCGGCGCAACAGCATATCCAATAAAATATTGGCATCATCCGGTTCATAAATATAATCCCAATGATGTTTTTTGTTTTTTTCTTTTGTCGCTGCATTACCAGAAGCAAGCGTTTCTTCCTCACTACAAACATTTACCAAAGGAAGCAGGGGCCTGGCTTCAGGGTTTTGTTTCATGGTATTAATAAATTCATTGCTAACGATATAAACCGCATCAATTTCTTTATTGTCATATTTATCTAACATGACTTTCACAACACCAATTAATTTATCAATCGTTGGGGCATCGCCAAGATGACTTGCTGATGCAATAACCTTGCCGCCGTGATATTTAAAAAAGCTTTCCGCCTTTTGTCCAATTAGACAAAGATCAATGTCCACACCCTTATCATCCCACTGACGCATTGACTTAAGCGCCGCTTTAAAACAATTAACATTTAAACCGCCGCATAAACCGCGGTCTGATGAAACAACAATATAACCCACGCGAGAAATAGTATCGCGGCCCACCAAATAAGGATGGCGATATTCACTGCTGCTTTTCGCAACATGATTAATTACTTCTCGAATTTTTTCAGCATAGGGTTTTGATGCGCTCATGCGATCTTGCGCTTTACGCATTTTACTGGCAGCAACCAACTCCATAGCACGAGTAATTTTCTTCGTATTATTGATACTATGAATTTTTGATCGTATTTCTTTTGTTTGTGCCATAATAAACTACCAACTTTGTGTTGCTTTAAATTTCCCAATCAACTCTTTCAGCTGTAACTCAACTTCATCAGTCAGTTTAGGTGTTTCGTTAATTGCTTTAAGAAAATCAGCATACTCTGTTTTTGCATAATCCTGCAAAGCCAACTCAAAAGAACCGACTTTATTTAGCTCAACGTCATCAACAAAACCACGATCAATCGCAAACCAACTTAGTGCAATTTCAGCAACAGACATCGGTGCATATTGACGTTGTTTCAACGTTTCCATAATGCGCTGACCACGCTCTAACTGCTTGCGTGTTGCCTCATCCAAATCTGAAGCAAACTGCGAGAACGCCTCTAATTCAATGTATTGAGCAATAGCAATACGAATACCACCGGCCAGACGCTTAACAATTTGCGTTTGCGCAGCACCACCAACACGAGAAACTGACAAACCCGCATTAATTGCAGGACGAATCCCTTTGTTAAACAAACCCGTTTGCAAAAAGATTTGTCCATCAGTAATGGAAATAACATTCGTTGGAATAAAAGCCGACACATCACCGGCTTGCGTTTCAATAATTGGTAACGCAGTTAATGAGCCCGTTTTTCCTTTGACTTCACCATTCGTAACACGCTCAACATACGCTGCACTAACCCTAGCAGCTCGCTCTAATAAACGAGAGTGCAAATAAAAAATATCACCCGGATAAGCTTCACGACCTGGCGGCCTGCGAAGTAATAAAGAAACCTGGCGATAAGCCCATGCCTGCTTGGTTAAATCATCATAAACAATTAAAGCGTCTTCACCACGATCACGAAAATACTCACCCATTGAACAGCCAGAGTAGGGTGCCAAGTATTGTAGCGCTGCAGCATCGGACGCGTTTGCTGCAACAATAATAGTGTTTTTCAACGCGCCGTGCTCTTCCAACACTCGAACCACTTCAGCAACCGATGAGGCCTTTTGACCAATGGCCACATAAACACATTTAATACCCGTGTTTTTCTGATTAATAATGGCATCAATTGCAATCGCTGTTTTACCTGTTTGCCGATCACCAATAATTAATTCACGCTGACCACGCCCAACTGGCACCATTGCATCGATAGATTTAATCCCTGTTGGCATTGGCTGAGAAACTGACTGGCGATCAATCACGCCAGGCGCGACCTTTTCAACTGGTGATGTCATTTTTGCATCAACAGGACCACGGCCATCAATGGGGTTACCCAAGGCATCAACCACACGCCCCAACAAAGCATCGCCCACCGGAACTTCCAATACATGACCCGTACAGCGAACGGTTTGCCCTTCTTGCAAATGCTCATATGGCCCCAAAACAACCGCACCAACAGAGTCACGCTCCAAGTTAAATGCTAGGCCAAAGGTGTTATCAGATAATTCTAAAACCTCACCAAACATGACATCGCTCAAACCAAATACTCGCACAATTCCATCTTTCAAACTAATGATTGTGCCTTCGGTTGTCATTTTTGGTTCTAGGTTTAAGCCCTCAATGCGCTGCTTGATTAAATCAGCAATTTCTGTTGATTTTAGTTGTTTTACTGTCATAGGTTGTCTACCTCTTTTTTAAGGTGGGTGGCTAGCTTATTTAATGCTCCCCGAATAGAGCAATCAATCACGCCCTTTTCAGATTGAATTACCAAGCCGCCAATTAAATCCGGATGCTGTTTAAAGTACATAGAAACCTGCATACCAAAGCGTGCTTCCAGCTTTTTATGTAAATGATTTTTTTGTTCTGCTGATAAAGCGGTTACTGACAGCACATCAACATCCAGCTTGTTTTCAGCCAACAATTGTTGTTCGCGATAAAGGCGATAAATTTCGGGCAATGCAGATAAACGACTCTCATCGAGCAATAGCTGTAAAAAATTATTTAAGCCTGATTCACTAAGTTTATTGGCCGCATCTTTTGCCAATTCATTTATCATTTCAATAAAAAAAACCTGCCAGCGTCCTGGGACAACATTAGGGTCTTTTAATAAATCCGCAACCTGGTTGTTGGCCACAACCGCAGAAAGAGCACACAACACATCATGCCAAGGCGCAACAGCCTGGGCACTTGAGGCCGTCTCAAACAGTGCTTTCGCATAAGGTCGGGCAATTGTTGCTTGATCTGCCATTAATGAATCTCTTTAATTAAGTCATCAACCAATGCCTGATTAGCCGAAGCATCGAGCTCTTGACGAAGAATTTTTTCAGCGCCCAATGTTGCCAAGGAAGCAACCTCGGTCAGTAGCTTTTCTTGCGCTGCCATATAGGCCTTATCGATGTCTGCATTGGCGGCATTAAGAAGACGAACGCCTTCTTCACGTGCGCGTTCTTTTGCCTCTTCAATCACTCGAACAGCACGCTGATTAGCCTGCTCTAACAACTCAGCAGACTTGGTTTTAGCCTCTTGCAGCATTTCATTAACTTGATATTCCGCCGCTTCCAAATCACGCTGACCTTGTTCACCGGCCGCCAACCCATCGGCAATTTGTGCGCGACGTTGCTCTAACGCTTTCATTAGTGGCGGCCACACATAGCGCATGGTAAACCAAATAAAGATGGCAAATGTAATCATTTGTCCAAGTAAGGTTGCGTTTAAATCCACAATTTATCTCCTAAACTTAAGCTTGGATACTATAGCCTTAGCCGCCTGTTACTGCTTTTTGGGCATAATCTAAAACAACGGTAATGAACGGGTTTTTTGCGAAGAAAAGGTAAAGACCCATCACTACAGAAATCGCAGCAAACGCATCAACTAAACCGGCCATCAAAAACATACGCGTCATTAGCATCGGCGTTAATTCTGGCTGACGAGCAACCCCTTCCAAAAACTTACCGCCCAAAATACCAAAACCGATTGCAGTACCTAAAGCCGCCAAACCAATTAATAAAGCAGCTGCAATGGCTGTCATTCCTTGGATGTTTGCTAGTAAACTTGCTATTTGCATGATTAATTCCTCTTTGTTTCTTGTTATAAAAAAAGCGCCTTAGTGCGCTTCGTGCGCCATACTCAAATATACAATGGTTAGCATCATAAAAATGAATGCCTGAATTGTAATAATGAGAATATGAAATATTGCCCAGACAGAACCTACCGTCCACTGACTCCACCACGGAAGCAAGGCAATGAGAATAAAAATTAATTCGCCGGCAAATAAGTTACCGAATAGACGCAAAGATAAAGACATTGGCTTCACGCACTCATCAATAATCCGAAAAACAATATTTACTGGAAGCAACCAAATACCAAAAGGCTTAGAGATAGTCTCTAAAGCCACCGCTTTTGGGCCCTTTATTTTAAAATTGTAATAAATAATAAGCAGGAAAACCGTAATAGAGAGACCAAAGGTTAAGCTTGGATCTGCTGTTGGCACTGCCTTAAAGTGAGAGGCGCCCATCAAATCAAAAGCCCTGGGCAACAAATCAACCGGCACTAAGTCCATGAAATTCATCAAGAAAACCCAGAAAAAGATTGTTAAAGCTAACGGCGCAATAAGAGGGCTATCGCCGTGATACGTTTCACGAACAGACTTGTCGACATTTTCTACCGCCAGCTCCACAAAGTTTTGCCACTTACCAGGAACACCCACAATGGCACGACGAGCAACAAAATAAAAAACAGCCAAAAAAAGCACGCCCAAAGAGACCGAAACCAGCATCGTATCCACATTCAATGTCCAAAAGGTCGATCCAGGGACCATTTGCCACTGCCAGTGATGCAAGTGGTGTTGAACGTATTCTGCAGTGGTTAGGACTTTACTCATACTCTTATCAAACCCTTTTCTTAACTTTCAACCAAACCGGGACCAACCAGCAAGCAAAGTAAGCAGCGGCGAAACCACCCAATAATGCAGCTAAATGCACCGATAAGTAGTGAACGGCAGCAATAACTAATAAAGCGCTTACCAATAACTTAAGCCATTCACCAACAAAAAAAACACACACAAAACGCATAGCATTTGACGCCAACGGTGGGCGACGAAACAGACTGTAAGCAAAAACCGCATTAGGTATGATTGCTGACAGGCCACCAACCAAAACGGAAACAGCACCAGTCAGGCCAGACACCAGCATCAGTGCCGCCAAAACAGCCATGACAACAAGCTGGCAATTAATTACCAAGCTAGGCGCAAAGGGGCTTACACGTGTTGCATTAGAATTCAACAATGCTAGATTCTCCACCATTCAATGATTGACGCGAGTATAGGGTTTTTTACTTAATTCTGCAATCTCAGTGACGCATAAAAAGCGTTTTTTTTTAATCTATTTCAGCCGTTAAAAAATACGCCCAAACAAAAAACAAGGTGATCACACGCTATTGATATCGCACAACCCCCCAACAAGAGCCAATCTAAAACCTGAATAGACAACCTTTCGCCCACCCGATCTCCGATCTATTACGCGTCGATTTAGTTTTTCATGTCCTGGTTCGCTCAAAATGTGCCCGGCAGTCAGGCAAGCCTCGTTGAGATTAAACGAAAAGCGGGCCGTGGGTTTTGGGAGCCTTACTTCCCTCGTCTTTTTTACGCCCTTATATATAAGAGCGAACAGAGCTTTTTTGAATAGGCTTTCCCAAAAGCATAAAAAACAACTAAAAAACACGCACACGAAAGAAAAAACCAAACGACAGCAAAGAGGCAACCGCTGTCTTTTTACTAAAAATCAATAAAAAAGCGATTATCCGCAAAAAAAACCGGAAAAAGTCTTTAACTTTGTTCACATTACGTAAAAAACATGTTATGTTAGTCGCGTTTAGTTCGAACCGTTCTTTCCAACTGAAAAAAACAGTCGGAAAACTAAAAAAAAACCATTTCCAAGGAGAGGAGATTTTCTTATGATCGTTGCAGAAAAACCACAACAACAGGCCCAGCAAAAACCAACTCGCAGCTTCGGTGATCGCATTATGCTGATCTTAAATCAACAGCGCCGTACAAAAGCATGGCTAGCCGAAGAGATTGGCATCTCTAAGCAAAACATGAACTACCTGCTTAAACACTCTGTCAAAGCCAAGCACCTACATAAAATTGCTGAAAAATTAAACATCAGCCCAGCTTGGCTACAAGATGGTATTGGACCAATCAATGTTAACAGCCCAGCTAACTGTCACATTCGCCCCATTCCAATCTTAGCCATTGAAGAAATCAAATATCTTGATTATCACATTAACCAAAAAAGTAGCCGACGCCCCCACCTAATGGGTGAGCCAACACTACCCAAAGACTGCTTTGCCATCCTACTGGACAACAACAGCATGGAGCCACACTTCAAAAAGGGCAGCTCTTTGATTTTTGATTCTAAAAAAACACCAATCAGTGGCGATTACGTTGTCATCAGCTTGGTTGATAAAGAAGATGTTTTATTTAGACAAATGCACATTGACGGCAATGATACTTATTTTAGAGCAATCGACTCAATGTATCGCAACATCCAAAACGAGCCCCACGCCATACATGGCGTATTGATGGAGGCTCGCGCACACTACGGCCGATAAACCAAAGCACCAACAAAAAACCAGGCCAATCGTGCCTGGTTTTTTTATACCTGCCATTATCTACTCAGCCAAATTGATCAATATCTCATTTCGCCGCTGCATAGGCAGCGTCCATGGCGGGTTATAAAAAGCATAAACTGGCTCACCGCTGGTTTTAATAGCCTTCTGGTTAATGTATTGCTGCAGAACTTTTAAATGCTCTGTCAAATTACTCTCCGTGACAAAGCCTGAAAAACGAATAGCAATCATTTTTTTTCCCAGTTTTTCAATAATTTTCACAGCAGGGTTGTTTGGCTTCGGCAACGTTTTCAATGTGTACTGCTTCGGCATAACAAATTGTATCACCCACATTTGATTTCCTGCCTGGACCTCCATCACTGGCGCTGTCATTGCGATTTTTTCATTACCAGATTTCTGCATCACTGGCGCTGTCATTGCGATTTTTTCATTACCAGATTTCTGCATCACCGGCGCTGTCATTGCGATTTTTTCATTCCCGGATTTCTGCATCACCGGCGCTGTCATTGCGATTTTTTCACTCTTAGCATCTGGCACCTGATTATTACCAAAAATAAAATCCGCCAACAAGCGAAACCCCTGGTTCGCCGCCTCCTGCCTTGTGCCGCTAACCCGAACCTCTGCAATCAGCATGGGCGGATACTCTCGAACCTCTATGTTCTTTTGTTGTGACACAACCGTGTAATCCGGGGTTTTAACGCCCTGCATCATTTTCTTTTGAATAAGCCAGTACGCAATTAAAACAACGGCTAACACTCCCAAAACAATAAACAATAACTTCATCATCAAAGCTCCTTACTAAGCACTCTATATAAGTATAGCAGCTAATGATTACGCTTCCCCATCTAAAATGTCAACGGTCAGCAAAGCCCGGAAGCTCTTGAATTAAGCGTGAATATATTTTTCTCTGCAAGTCTTCTGACGGCACTTTCATGCCAGAATGGCTAAACAGACAATCATCTTGATTAATTAGAATGAGTTTTTTATTTTTCAGCATGGTTTTAATATGTGCATTCATCAAAGGTCCTTCATAGCCTAATGCTAGCAAGGGCTCATAACCAACGTGATAAAACATTAAATCTGCTAACGCCAAAGCGCCATGAAAAGATTCCGAGACCTTCTCAAAATCAAACAATAAACTTTCCGTCTTCTCTAAACCTAAAGCCAACCAACGAATAAAAAAACTTGGGGCTAAGTCGAAATTATCTTTTCCGTAACGACTAACAAAACATTGCAACAAATCTCTATTAATTAAAAGCTGATGCATTAATTTTTTATGATCATGATGGTTAACCTGCATATCTGCCTGTAAAAAATCGTAAAATTGTTTTGGAAGCTCTTTTTTTTGCTTATCCAATGGATGAAGCTTAACCCACTGCTGATAAATATCTTGCTGCTGATCAGTGTCCAAAAGATCGGTAACACTAACACCCATCCATGTTGCTGCCGCATAAATACTTTTTAATCCTAGTTTTTGCACCATAACGGCCGGCAACCACTCTTGTAAAAATGGCTTATGAGCAAGCCACTGCTCATAAGAAAGACCGCCGGGCTTTTCCTGTGGAATTGGCCCTAAAATATTATCATTTTTACACGTTAAAACGACAAATTTTTTAGCCATTGTAACCGCCTGAGGCAAGTGCCATAAATAAATAGGGGAGACTACCTGGCTATGCTTCGTTGGAAAAAAAACATCACTCGGCACCGCCGCCTCCCACAAAGCAACACAATCCATTGGTTTTTCAAAGCCATTTTCCGCAAGATTTTGCAGAGCCATCAACACCACAGCGCAACCCAAGCTATGCGCAATAATTGACGTTTTAAAACCTTCATTCTTTAGCTGCCTCATTAATACTGCTAATTTTTTTGAGGCTATTTTTGCGTGCTTTGCTGCATGAGGATAATTAACCGCACTAGACACATCGCCCGACCAAGCAATGTGAATAATTCGCCGATATTGCTGATAATTATTTTCAATAAAACCATTAGCATGATTTAAATTATACTCCATATTAATAAACCAATTATGAGCCCCTTTACCATTTAAATACCACTGCTGATCCAGCCATTTATCAAGATTACAGCTGCGCGCTTCACTCAACACCGGAAATCGTTTAACCAACCACTTAATGTCACGATAAGAGTGCGACTCATGCGAGCTCAACTGAGCAGATAACTTTGATGATTTCTCAGACTCTTCTGTTAAATCAAATGTGCTTAAATCAATTAAATCAACGGATGAAAAATGCTTGCCAAAAAAACCATAATCCACATTAAAGCCATGAACAAAAACAATAGCGCTATTATTGCATTGCCGACAATAATCTAATTCCTCTCTCGTCAACGTGGATCGAGTAAAGAAATAACCATCTTCAGCATCTTCTCGCATATTACAAAGAATAAAAGGCGGCATCAAGTCAACCACCTGCTGTATTTTTTTATTTGGGTTTTGTTTTAATAAACAATTTATCTGCTGAAAATTGGGCTGCATGTCATTTTTATCAACCATCTCCAATCTTTTTTTATTCTCAAGCAGTGCAATATAAACTGTATTATTCCCCCATGGAATTCTATTATAAAAAGATTGCTTGCTATAAACCTGGACAACATTATCTTGGGCGCTGCTCTGCAGGCTATCAGATTTTTCAAGATCAATAACAGATACTATTTTGTCCGGAAAAGATAATTGCTTTTTATTAACAAAATAACTGACATTGCATTGAAAATTAACCAATAAAAAAAGATCGTCCGACCGCCTATTAATTATTTTTCCATTCAGATAAATAGAAAATTTCAAATAGCAGTCATCGGCATCATTATCATTACCCACACAAGAAGCAGGAACAACCACCTTCCAAGGCACCCGCACCAAACCCACCTTGTTCAAGGTCACATTAGAAATTACGGCAATCTCTTCGGTCTTGCCTTTTCCATAAAGGCTGACTATCACACGGGCTGACTGATTTTTTTCTATCGTTTTAACAAAAAACTGGCAATCAACCATGTCGCCGCACAACGCACTGTTTTTTGACCAAGCCAAATCAGCTATAGCAAAAGAGCTTACTGGATCCACCTTGTCAATAAATATTGACGCCCACCTTCTTAAAAAAAACGGGTGAACAAAGGGCACCCCGGGATAATAGTGTTTAAGCTTAGCGCCAGAAAAATTGGCCAAACCAGATGTCAGCAGCGCGCCGTAGCAATTAACAATGCCACTAGCATGCATCTCAATGGCCGAGCCTCCTGCAGAAAAAACCAAAGAAGAATTCGAGGTGATAATTAACTGATTATTTGCAACAAAATCCAGCTGACTTGCCCGAACCAGACATTGCTCACTTTCTATGATTGTATTTTCAGCTGTGCTTTTAATATCAGCATGGCTATTAACATTCAAGCTTTTTTCTGAATTCAATATTATTTTTTTATTTGATAAAAATGACAAACCTCCTTCCGCCTGAACAAAAATGTCGCCTTGAGACTCCATAAAAAAATTATCTGCCAGAAATCCAGAGGATTGATTGCTTTGACTTATTAATGATTTTTTTGATTGATATTGAATTTTTTTTGCATCCACCTTAGCATCACCCAAATCCGACAACAAACTTATACCATCTTCAACACCACCCCTTAAACTAACAGACAAGCCAAGATTCTTACTTAATAATTTAATTCCGCTTTGTCTTACGCCATCATTAAAAGATAATTTTCCTGTTTTTTCAGCATTAATCACATGGGTGACCTTATTACTCAAGCTGCTTGCTGCTATCTTACTGCTATTGGTCCAGCCTGAAATAATAACGGGGCTTGTGAGACGGCCATTAATAAACCCGACCATCACTTTTTGTTTATTAAAAAAGGGGGGGTGCCAACTTGATGGGGGGTTTTTTTGATTCAAACCAACAAAGTACAACGCCCTTTGAACAGAAATTGGATTTGTATCATCCTGCCAATTTACATAATAACTGCCTTCATCACTCAAACAAGAGTTGTTGTACTTGGTAATACTTTTCACTTGCTTTTGCAGATAACTATTTTCTTTTTGATAATTTACATGGATTGGAATCTTTGCTTCCACTTTCAACAAAACAAGTTTTTGTTGGATTTTTTTACTTAAAATAGAATATGAATGGCTAACAGAATACACTATAGTCATTTTATTTTTGTGACACATAACATCAAGGGGAGCGACTGATAAAAAATACCCCTTTATGACTTCATAACTATTGAAAATATTATTTCTTGCTTTAACAGAGCCAATAAAATTCTCAGCCTCTTTTTCATTCTTTCTACCAAACCCATAATAGCTTGATTGCCAGCAGCTCTCTTCATTTTGAGTTTTTTTATGCACTAAATTATTTGAAATAAATTCTTCATGGTCAAGCAAACAAACAGAGTCGACTGCTTGTCGACAAACTTTTGTATAAAAAAAACCATGGTTACTGCGGGCATCACCCACCAATCCAGGCGCAAAATCATCACGCATAACAACTTTTTTGCCAGGACGGGGAGAGGCCCAGGGATAAATAACCAGCTCAACACGATCATTCATGGATAACAAATAACTTAACCCGTAAAAATCTAACAACCGACAAAAAAAATCATAGTCATTTTCATTTTCAGCTTGTATAAACTGTTCAACGTGAATGGTATTTGCATAACCACCGTAATGAATCACAATCGATGACAGGTTGTTTTTATCAAAAAAACTCCTCATAAATGCGGTTAGCGTCATCCCTGACACCACTGATTGACCGAAGGCCTTAGTTAAAAAATAAAGCGGGCAAGCGAAGCTTAACCGGCCGAATGCGCCATTGCCTTCACTAAAATCCAGCCTGGCCTTAACCAGATAGCCTAAAGAAATGGGCGGATGACGGCTATTTTTGTCTTCCAAGTGGAACAAGCATGAGTTATTTTTAATCAAATTCCAATCAAACTGCACAGTGACACAGGCAAACTGAAGGCCTGCCACCCGCCGCTTCACCAATAAACGGCTAACGGGTACATTACGGCCATCACAGCCGGAGCCTGCTAAAAACCAATGATAATCAACCACCTAAACACCAGAACCTTCATAAAAATCCATTTTATTATCTAAAACACACCTCAACAATACCGTATTTTTAATTTCCTTCTTTTTTTTTCAATCATTTAATATTTCCTTAATATTTGTACTGTATAATAATCGAAAAATCACGGCCCAGGTTTTCCTGGGAAAAATCTTATGTTGAACTGTGAATTCCTTCAATCGTTTATTCTGTAGGAGAATGCAACTATGAAAAATCTATTAACTTTTCTTCGTGAAATAAAAGCCACGGAAGAACAGCTTGTCGCCCTCAAACCAGCATTAGATATTCTCTATCGCCACCCTCCTGGTTATTTCCATTTAAAAAGTGGCTTACCTAAAGAATATAAATACAGCACGAACCCTAGTGAAATAGCTAAAGCTGCTTTTCTACAAGCCATTCTTGAAAGACGTTTTTTTATAGATAACAAGTATCATCTTGGAAAAATGGGCGAACTGCAAACCTTGCTTAATAGCACCCCCGATGAATTAACATCATTAAAACAAAAGAAGATGGTCGATCTTGCTTCATTAACCGCTGTTTATGGTATTGGAAACTGCAGTCATCGATCGCCTTTTCTTGCTATTTATCTTGCTAAGATTTTTGAAGAAAATGAGGGCATTAAATTTGGCGTTAAGATGTATGGCGAAATGTATGGCGAATTATTTAATCAATTTGTTCTTACTATTACTCTTGAAGGTAGAGGTACATTTATTGTTGACCCTATCGTTGATCATTTGGCTGTTTATACTGAAACTTATTATGAAAAAATTGTTTATGAGAGATACATGCCCCATGACCCCATCACAAGCGGCACAGAAAAAAAAGCCATTATCGATACTTACAGCTCCACCCCTGAAGATTATAACTTATTACAAAAAGTATGCTTAAAAATTTGGCTTGATAATTGGCAGTATGAATCTGATTTTTCAGAAATAAGGCAATCATTGCATCGAAAAGAAAATTATTATTTCGCTAAATATCATCCTAAATTGATTGAAGATGAAAAATTTTGTAATGAAACTCACCAATTCTTTCAAGCGTGCCACAGTAAACCAATAAATGTTATTTTTTTTAAAGAATCCACCTGGGGTGCTGCAGAGACTATCAGCTCTACTCCTAAAGGAGGCTTTCTTATTTCATTCAATGATAAACAAATACCTGTCGGCCTTAATGAGATCATGCTTTTAAATGACCCCTTGGGAGGAGAAAGTATTGACTCTTTAATTTTACCAAAACTTATCTGCTCTTTTTCAAGAGATAAATTAAAGACATTTTTTAATCTAGTTAATTTAAATGATATGCTTGAAGAACTAAAAAAACTTGTTACTGAAACTGTTTTTTTCAAAAAACACCCTATCAACAAAATTTTAGGCAACATAGCCCTTTTTATTTTAGAAAGCCATTTGTGCCGACATGACCGCAACAAAAAAATCAGACTCTGCGAACTATTTGCTACTGACTTTAACTCGGCTTGTCAAAAAACTTATGATGAATTATTCAAGCTGTTTTCACAGATAATTCCTGTCAATAAAATACCAACCGACTGGATGCAGCACCTTTCTCATGATAATCAAATGCTAATCCACAGAGCAGATGAGAGAAAATATGGGTTTCTTCACGAAGATGTTCGGCTCAAAATTAGCCAACAGCGACTTGCTGCTTGTAAGAATCATCACCCCAGGCTCGGTGCAGATTCTTTTTTCTGTTCTAAACGACCTGTCACAAGAAGTAAAGAACAATCGAAAGCTAACCCCTTAATGGAAGATAAGGTTTCAATAGGCTCTTTTCTTAATAAACGCAAGGAAAATCATCCTATTGTCTGTATATCTGGATTAACCTCTGAAAAAGGAAAACAATATAACGGCAAAAAAGGGCGCTGTGTCTCTCAGAAAATAAAGGAAAATGGAGAAATTCGTTACGGAGTGAAGCTTACTCCTGAAAGCAAGCCTATTTTATTAAAGCTTGAAAACCTTGAATTAGTTAAAGAGCCTCTTAGGCCACTGAGTGCATCACCAGAACCCTGCAGCCCTTAGTACTTTAACTTGGATCGGCACAGCCTGAATCAACTTCACCTGTGCCAAAAAATATGACTAGAGACAGGTTTTTCATTTACTTGGCTGGACTCACAAAAAGTTTTATACTGATTTTTTAAGATAAGAGGAATCCATGAAAAAAACACTCTCACTGATGTTATTACCGATTGCTGCCATGCTAACTGGGTGCGCTGCCCAAACCCCATACCAAGCTTCAGCCCAGGGACCCAAAGCCACAATTAGCTTCAATAATAAAATAACACTTGGCAGCTACTCTTCTGGCATCTATCAGAATGCACAAAACTGTAAAGGGTTATTAGTCATTCGCAAAGCATCAAAGGGTCCTGTCACAATTAATGCCAATCAATTAACGACAGTTTTAGTTGCTCCTGAAAATGCTTTTGATAAGGTGCCAGCCCACCTGCTGTTCTCATTTTATCCTAAATCAAACATGAACTATCGTATTACAATTGATGACAAACCAAGTCTATTTGACAGCAAATATTCTATTCAATTATTAAAAAATGTTGCTAAAGTAGGCCAGCCAGCAACATGGAAAAATTCTTCCGTCTTTCCTAGACAACTGACATCTCCAAAATCTTCAACTGAACATTGTGTGGGTTTTGTTAGTGCCGCCACCATTAAACAACTAAAAAGATAAAATCTTTACGCAATCAAAAAGCCGCAAAAATGCGGCTTTTTTTATTAATAACGTCGACGATTAATAACGATAACTATCTGGCTTATAAGGCCCGGCTTTATTTAAATTCAAATAATCGGCTTGGCTATCGGTTAATTCTGTTAGCTTTGCGCCAACCCGCTCAAGATGAAGTCGAGCTACTTGCTCATCTAATTTTTTAGGTAGGCAATACACTTCACCAACTTTATACTGATCGCCATTTTGCCACAATTCAATTTGCGCGAGCACCTGGTTGGTAAATGAGTTGCTCATAACAAAGCTAGGATGTCCGGTCGCACAACCCAAATTCACCAAACGACCACGGGCTAATAATGTAATGCGCTTACCATTGGGGAAAATAATTTGATCGACCTGTGGTTTGACGTTATCCCAAGAGTACTGCTCCAAGGAAGCCACATCAATTTCACAGTCAAAATGACCAATATTACAAACAATCGCTTGATCACGCATTTGTAACATGTGCTCATGAGTAATCACATGGTGGGCACCGGTTGCTGTCACAAAAATATCAGCTTGGCTAGCCGCTTCATCCATCAGCACCACACGATAACCTTCCATGGTTGCTTGTAATGCGCAAATAGGATCGATTTCAGTCACCCAAACCGTCGCACCAAGAGCACGCAAGGATGCAGCCGACCCCTTACCAACATCACCAAAGCCTGCAACAACGGCAACCTTACCGGCAATCATCACATCGGTGGCTCGCTTAATGGAATCGACCAAAGATTCACGACAACCGTATAAATTATCAAATTTAGACTTGGTCACCGAGTCATTCACATTGATTGCTGGCATATGTAGCTGGCCTTCTTTTGCCATTTCATATAAACGGTGCACACCCGTAGTTGTCTCCTCAGAAACACCTTTAATAGAAGCGCAAAGCTCCGGGTATTTTTCATGCACTAAAATTGTTAAATCACCACCATCATCCAACAACACATTTGGCCGCCAATTATTTGGGCCTGTAATTGTGTTATCAACACACTGCATGTACTCCTCTTCCGTTTCACCCTTCCAAGCAAACACCGGAATACCGCGCTCAGCCAGTGCGGCAGCAGCATGGTCCTGAGTAGAATAAATATTACAAGAAGACCAACGGACTTCAGCGCCTAACTCAATCAACGTTTCAACCAACACGGCCGTTTGAATGGTCATATGAATACAACCGGCAATACGTGCTCCGGCCAAAGGTTGTTGATCTTTATACTGCTCGCGCAAGGCCATTAAGCCTGGCATTTCTACTTGTGCAATTGCAATTTCTTTACGCCCCCAATCGGCCAGCGTAATGTCTGCAATTTGATAGTCCTGTGTTGTTTGTTCTACTCGAGTATCTTCTGTCATCATTAGTGTACCTCCACGTTAGTAAATTGTTGTGCTGCATCACGCAACACTTCGGCTTTGTCGGTTTTTTCCCAGCTAAAGTCGGCTAACTCACGACCAAAATGACCATAAGCTGCCGTTGGCTCATAAATTGCTCGACGCAGTTGTAAGTTTTCAATAATGGCGCCTGGGCGTAAATCAAAATGAGTTTCAATGAGCTTAACCATTTGCTCATTTGTGATTTTACCGGTGCCAAAGCTTTCAACCGAAATGCTTGTTGGTTTGGCCACGCCAATGGCATAAGAGATTTGCACCTCACAACGATCGGCCAGGCCTGCGGCCACAATATTTTTAGCCACGTGCCGTGCGGCATACGCTGCACTGCGATCAACCTTGGTTGCGTCTTTACCAGAAAAACAGCCTCCACCATGGCGCGCCATGCCGCCATATGTGTCAACAATGATTTTTCGGCCTGTCAGACCACAATCACCCACTGGGCCACCAATGACAAAACGACCGGTTGGATTGATCAAATAACGTGTTTTTTCCGTCAACCAGTGTGCCGGCAAAACAGGTTTAACAATCTCTTCCATCACCGCTTCTTGCAAATCTGCCTGAGCGATATCTGGATCATGCTGAGTAGACAATACCACGCAGTCGATGCCAACCGGCTTGCCATCTTCATAGCGAAAGCTCAATTGTGCTTTAGCGTCAGGTCTTAACCACGGCAAAATGCCTTGCTTGCGCACATGTGCCTGGCGCTGCATCAAACGATGAGAATAGGTAATTGGAGCTGGCATTAAAACGTCTGTTTCATTGCTAGCATAGCCAAACATTAAGCCTTGATCACCCGCGCCAGTGTCTAAAATATCTTGGCTATCAACGCCTTGAGCGATATCAGCTGACTGCTTACCAATATCAGACAACACCGCGCAACTTGCGCTATCAAAGCCTAAGTCGGCATTAGTATAGCCAATATCAGCAATCACCCGACGAGCAACTTTCTCCACATCGGCCCAAGCAGCCGTGGTGATCTCTCCGGCAACAAACACCATGCCAGACTTAACGAGTGTCTCGCAGGCTACCCTGGCCATAGGATCCTGTGCTAATAGATTATCTAAAATAGCATCCGAGATTTGATCTGCAATCTTATCTGGATGACCTTCAGAAACAGATTCTGATGTAAATAGCATGCCCATGCACTAACACCTCCACACGAAAAATTGAAGCCATGGTAGCAGATAAGCAGCAAAAGGTCATGCCCATAAAACAAGTCAGCCAAAATTTTTGCCCTCCCCATTAAAACCCGCTAGTATCCCGAAAAAACCACCGAATAAAAGGAAAACAATGAACAAAAAATCTTGGGGCTTATTGCTTGCCATCATAGCTATTCTTATCACACCAAGCAGCTACGCCAGCGTCAATCTTTATGGACCCGGCGGACCACACACCGCGCTGATTGATGTTGCTAAAAAATTTGAAAAACAAACTGGCATAAAAGTTAACATCACTTTCGGCCCAGAAGCAAAATGGCAGGCTGCTGCGAGAAAAAATGCCGATATTCTTTGGGGGGCTTCACTGCAGTCACTGGGCGCTATCATCCATAACTTCTCAAATCAATATAGTGTGAAGAACGTGCAACCTCTTTATTTGCATGATGCCATTATTTTGGTGAAAAAGGGCAACCGGAAAAACATAAAATCATTAGACGATCTTAGCAAAAAAGGAATGCGTATTGTTGTCATTAATGGTGCAGGGCATAGCAATACCTCAGGCACTGCGGTTTGGGAAGACATTGTTGGCAGAAAACACGATATTAATTTTTTAAAAGCTTTTAAGAAAAATATCATTGCCATTAAACCAAATAGTGGGTCTGGCTTTAAACGATTCAATCAACCTGACGCCGATGCCTGGATCACCTGGCGAGACTGGGCAATCTCAAACCCAGGCAGGGGACAGGTTGTTAATTTGTCTCCCGAACTAGTCATCACTAGAAGCTTTGCCATTGTATTAAAAAACAATAATGATAACCCTGATGCAAAAAAATTCATTCGCTATTTGCATTCTAATGAGGCGCTAAAATCTTTTTATTCTTATGGGTGGTACATTAGTCGTTAGGCTTCTATTCTAACAAAAAAAGAGGCGTATCACGCCTGGCACAGTCTGTGCAAGCAGATATCAATACTATAGTGCACGTGACGCCTGCCCCCAACCCCACCAAAGAGCCATCGACCAGAAAGACACTCATGGGTAGCGAACACATACTGTCGGTGTTATAGTCATAAATGATGAAATCCATTCATAACACAAAGGATCACCAATATGAGCAAAGAAAAATCACCAAAAAAAAGTGATAAGAAAAAAGCTTTATTAACACCTAAAGAAAAAAGAGCTGCTAAAAAAGCAAAAAAAGATAAGTGATTGCGCATAAAATCACCCTTCCTCATCGTAAAGAAGAGTTCAAATAGATTGAAGAAACGGGGTGCGCGGAGGCTGTAAAACAAGAAAGAAAGTTAAAACGTGAAGGCTACGAAACACAAAGCATTTCATCCGTTTTTTCATGCAATCTAACAACCGATATTTTCCAAAGCACCACGACAATACTTAATTTATAACAAGAACTACGCTACAGTATTGACTCTCTAAAAATCATAAGGCAGCTATCACATGTCTTGGCAGTTTATCGTCAGTGGTCTATTACACCCTTGTTCGTTGTTTTTATTGCTTTTATTCGTTGCCGCATTTGCCTGGCGATCTGGCTGGTCTCGTATTTTGTTGGTTTTAATCTGTCTGAGCTTTTATTTTTGCGCCAACGGCACCGTCACGAGCTGGCTGGTTAACCCTTTAGAAAACGGACTAAAAATCAATAAAAAAACGGCCATTGATCAGCACAAGGCGATGATCGTGCTCGGTGGTGGCACCAGTCGATCAAAACACCACCCCAGTCTCGGCATCATGAGCTATTCACGTATCTTGACCGCGGCAACCATTTATCAACAAGGTTTAAAAAACGGTATTCACTACACCATCTTCCTTTCTGGTGGAGCCGTTCCACCAAACACACTGATTGAGGCCAGCTTATTGCAAAAAACGTTAATCGCACTAGGGGTTCCTAAACAAGCCATTGTGATGGAAAACCACAGTCAAAATACCCGACAAAATGCTGCTTTTTTAAAGCCCCTTTTAAAAAAATACCCCTTTAAAAGCTATTTATTAGTCACTGGTGGACTACACATGAAGCGAGCACAGCAATGGTTTAGTTATTACGGCATAAAAACCACTCCATACCCGAGTGACTACCCCTATCCTGTCGTATCGATTTGGCCATCCGCTTATAATTTGGCCATCCTGCAAATGGCAATGCATGAACATATTGGCATTTTGCAATTTTACGGGTATAAAAGGTTTGGCATTCAATCACGCCCAAGAAATCAATAGGTTGTTATATGGACACCATTCAATTTTCCCCACATGACGCATTATTAATTGTTGATATGCAAAATGATTTTTTTAAAAATGGGGCATTAGCCGTGCCTTTTGCTGAAGAAATTATTCCCCTGGTGAACCACTGGATTAATCAAGCAAAACAGCAGCGCATTCCTATTTTCGCCTCCAGAGATTGGCATCCTGCTGATCACTGCAGCTTTGAATCACAGGGCGGCCCATGGCCTGAACACTGCATTCAAGACTCACACGGATCACAATTTCACCCAAACTTAGCGCTGCCGAACACAGCTATTCATATTAATAAAGCACAAAGTGCAAAACATGAGACTTACTCCGCGCTGTCTGGCTTTGATGAAAACGGGGTTTTATTACTAAAAACCTTAGGTAAAATGAATATCAAACGTCTTTGGGTTTGCGGGCTAGCACTTGATTTTTGCGTAAGAGAAAGCGCAATTGAAGCCCTGAAAAATAATTTTGAAGTCAATGTGCTGCTCTCCGGTACCAGGGCTATTTCTTTAGACGGTATGAAGTCAACGCTAAAACAATTAAAACTATTAAAGGCAAAAATCATCAACAGCCGGAGCGACCTACAATGAAAGCACTACTGCACCAAGAAACTATTGTGGTTCGCTATGGAGATATGGACTCACTTAACCATGTCAATAACGCCATGTATTTTATTTACTTTGAACAAGCTAGGGCCGGTTGGTTCAATAAACATGGATTGAGAAGCCGAACAGATAACATCGCGCCGGTGCTTATTAAAACTCAAGCTATTTTTTTAAAATCCATTATTTATCCAGAAACAATTACCGTTCGTGTGTATGCAACAGCCGTTGGTAATAGTAGCCTTAATACATCTTATACGATTCATTCAAAGCAAGATGACAGCATTGTTTATGCCAAAGGTACAGCAAAAATTGTCTGGGTTGATCTTAAAAAAGAAAGCTCAGTTCCACTGCCTGATGATGTGCGCCAACTTTTAAAGGAATACGGTGATTAAAACCACGGTATAGACGAAGTTGTTTTTTGCTGTAAACTACTTTTAACCGCTTATTTATTGAAGGGAGAAACAATGGACGCTAAAAGTATCAATGAGTTAGTTCGTGGACTGATGGAGTCTATGCCTGATGGCATTAAATCATTGCCAGAAGACATGGAAAAGCGTTTGCGTGCTTCACTTGAGGTTGGATTTTCTAAACTTCATCTGGTTACACGCGAAGAGTTTGAAGTACAAGCGGCTGTTTTACAGCGCACGCGAGAGCGCTTGGAACTGCTGGAAAAACAAATTGATCAAATCGAAAAAGACATTGAAGATCAATAGTTTTATTTGCCTTAATCATTCCTCAAATTAAGAAACCAATATTGTGAAATCATTAGCCGTTGCTCACACAAGAGCAGCATTAGGCGTCTCATCGCCTGAAGTTTGTGTTGAAGTCCATCTTTCCAATGGTCTGCCTAAATTCACCATGGTGGGCTTAGCCGCTGGTGCTGTTAAAGAAAGCAAAGACCGCGTGCGCAGTGCTATTTTAAACAGTTATTTTGATTTTCCATCAAGGTGCATAACCGTCAGTTTGGCACCTGCCGATCTACCCAAAGAGGGTGGTCGTTA
>CBDETP010000017.1:0-35887 GCA_965242995.1 Coxiellales bacterium | reverse complement strand
TATAACTCGTTGAAGGCGAGTAAATTTATTTATAATCTACTGAATATAAAGATTATATTGCTAAGCCAAAGTTGTTTTTTGTTTCCATACTATTTTCTGCTCGGGTGTTTGTGGCAACTAGACTTTAGATGTTATTTTTCGGCATTTTTCAATGAATAGTAGTTATCTGGCTATTGTTTGACCAGCCTGTCGCTGGTTTGAAGATTTTTTATTGTTAAAAATTAATGTTTTAGAGTTTTTTTTTATTCTTTCCTATCCCCTTAATATTTCCTTAATATTTATGATTTATAATCTTTCTTAAAGTCAGAATTGTCACTCATTCGTTGTTAATGATGAGGGGATCTAAAGGTGCGAGAGCGCAAAACGACAACAAATATTAAGGATAACCGAAATGCCCAATTCTAAGTCAAACTCAATAAAAAAAGAACAAGAAGCTAAGCGTCAGCGTGTAGATGCAAACAAAGTGATTATAGACCAAATCAAAGAAAGCACAAGCTTTTACGATTTTATGCAAAAAACAGATGCAAGACCTTTAGAAAAAGTAATCTCAACTGGATCTAAGAAGCGAAAACTGTCGGAAGGTAACAAAGAAGGGACTTGTTTTCAGTACGCTTTTTTAGGATTATTTTATTGCTATGCTAAGTCTTGCTTAAATGATAAGAAAGCGCTTGATCCTAAGCTTTTAGGTTTTATCCGTAGCCTAATTAGCGCGATCCTGCAAGTAAAACAAGGGAGGGCGCGGATTAAAACTGAGAATTCTTTTCTTGAGCATATATCTTCAGCTAAAGAGCTAAGTGAAAGTGGTGCTGAGCCACAGGACGCTATATTAAGTAAGGTTGCAATAGTTAAAGAAGGATTTTTATTTCCAGAAAATAGTCAAACTTTTATAGCAGAATTTAGAGAACTATTTCCAGACGCTGAGATTTTCTTGGTAGATGTTTTTTTGAATGATGAATCAGAAATTGAGGATATTAGTGGGAAAGAAGCAAATCATATTTTATTGGGTGCATTAAATAAGTCTGGACACCTTAAATTTTATGATAATGGCAGGGTCTTAGCTTACGATAGTTTGCAAGGAAAAAATGTAAATTTGCATGCTGTTAAGGCAGATTTTTTAACAGAAATAAATACGACAAATGTAGATGAATTCTTTAGTAGATTGAAGCCTTACGATTTAACAGGGCTAAAAAAACCAGGCGCTAATGTTAATGGTGTTGTTGAAGGTGCAGCATGTGGTGGTCAAGGGGCTCTAGTTGATAGATTGCTAGAACGAGGCGCTAATGTTAATAAAGCTGTACGGGATGCAGCTTATAATGGTCATGAGGCTCTAGTTAATAAATTGCTAGAACGAGGCGCTAATGTTAATGAAGCTGTATGGGGTGCAGCTCGAGGTGGTCAAGGGGCTCTAGTTGATAAATTGCTAGAACGAGGCGCTAATGTTAATGAAGCTGTACGGGGTGCAGCTTATGGTGGTCATGAGGATCTAATTAATAAATTGCTAGAACGAGGCGCTAATGTTAATGCAGCTGTACTGAGTGCAGCTCGTGCTGGTCAAGGGGCTCTAGTTGATAGATTGCTAGAACAAGGCGCTAATGTTAATGAAGCTGTTCGTGGTGCAGCTCATGGTGGTCAAGGGGCTCTAGTTGATACATTGCTAGAACGAGGCGCTAATGTTGATACAGCTGTATGGGGTGCAGCTCAAGGTGGTCATGAGGCTCTAGTTAATAAATTGCTAGAACAAGGCGCTAATGTTAATGAAGCTGTTCGTGGTGCAGCATATGGTGGTCATGAGGCTCTAGTTAATAAATTGCTAGAACGAGGCGCTAATGTTAATGAAGCTGTATTGGGAGCAGCTCAAGGTGGTCAAGGGGCTCTAGTTGATAAATTGCTAGTGGGAGCAAAGGTGGTCAAGGGGCTCTAGGCGCAAGGCGCCATTGTTAGTGCAGCTGTTCGTGGTGCAGCTCATGGTGGTCAAGGGGCTCTAGTTGATACATTGCTAGAACGAGGCGCTAATGTAGCTGTATGGGGTGCAGCTGCAGCTCTAGTTGATAAATTGCTAAAAAAACCAGGCGCTCAACTGTAGAGCGTGCAGCTCTTGCTGGTCATGAGGCTCTAGTTGATAAATTGCTCAAAAAACCAGGCGCTAATATTAATGCAGCTGTAGGGGGTGCAGCTTATGGCGGTCATGAGGCTCTAGTTGATAAATTGCTAAAAAAACCAGGCGCTAATATTAATGCAGCTGTACGGGGTGCAGCTCTTGCTGGTCATAAAGCTTTAGTTGATGAATTGCTAAAAAAACAAGGCGCTGATATTAATGCAGCTGTATGGGGTGCAGCTTATGGCGGTCATGAGGCTCTAGTTGATAAATGGCTAAAAAAACCAGGCGCTAATATTAATGCAGTTGTAGAGCGTGCAGCTGCTGGCGGTCATGAGGCTCTAGTTTATAAATTGCTAAAAAAACCACGCGCTAATATTAATGTAGCTGTAGAGCGTGCAGCTGCTGGCGGTCATGAGGCTCTAGTTGATGAATTGCTAAAAAAACCAGGCGCTAATGTTAATAATGCTGTTTATGGTGCAGCTGCTGGCGGTCATGAGGCTCTAGTTGATGAATTGCTAAAAAAACCAGGCGCTAATATTAATGCAGCTGTAGAGCGTGCAGCTCTTGCTGGTCATGAGGCTTTACTCGCTAAACTAAAAATAAAAGTAGTGCCTAGTGCTTTAGAATATGATGGTTTAAAGAAGCAACTAAGAAATTTAAGTAGTACAGGAGAAGAACAAAAAAACACAATACAAAAGCAAGGTGATAGAATTGATGAATTAGAAAAAAAATTAACAGAACAAGGAAAGCTATTAGCAGAACAAGGCAGGCTGTTAGCAATGCTGATTGATGCGAAAGATACGCAAAAACTAGAGAAGCCAGTGCCGACAGACGAGTCAGGGTTTTTTAATGAGGGTCATGGAGCAGTGGGTGTAGGAGCAGCAGGCGCAGCAGCAGCAGGCGCAGCAGCAACCCCAGCTCCATAGCGGATAATAATTAACTTACTAAAACAACAATAAATCTCCTACTATCTCCAGTATTCAATAGTACTGGAGATTGCTTTATCTCACCGCGGTGGGATTATTATGCAATAAAATTTTTTTCCGATCAGCGGTGCCGTACTCACCATGCTAGCCTCGATTGGCTATCGACAGCTGAATTTAACCCCTAGGGTATTTCAAAACATACTAACCACCTAATTTAATGGAAATTAGTAAAGTTCGAAAAACATGAGCAACAGAATATGCCTCAATGATTTAAACCAGCCTTTTTAGTTATTTTTCAAACTAAAACGAATTATTTGCAAAGCAATAAGCCATATAATTATTATTTTTTTGTAAATGGTTTATTGGAATAGCTGTTTTATTTTCCAGAGGAAAATAGCGCATCGGTTTAAAAAACCCGTGACTACGACTGTTTTTTTTCGATTTATTATTGCCTGTAGGCTAGCGGCGGTAACTTTATCGGCAGACATCCAAACGCATTTGGGTATGTCATTATATAGATGCGCCTCACCGGTTCGTTTATGGAAGTTTGAATAAGTTAGCCCTGGACAGAGGCATTGAATTATAACACCGGTGTCTTTATAAATTTTAGCAAGCTGTTGGGTGAAGCTCACAACAAAGGTTTTAATCGGGCGATACAGTGCTCTGGCTTGACGATGTTTTATCTTTAAGCGCATAAGTCCAACAACTGAGCCAACGTTGATGAGTGTGCCGTGTTGATTTTTAATCATTTCAGGTAAATAAACATGGCATAATTCAACTAGGGTCATGAGCATGCATTGTAATATTTTTTGAGATTCTTGCCAGTCAAGTGCTAAAAAATCACCATTATCACCGTAGCCGGCATTGTTGATTAGACAGTCAATAGAGAGTTGCTTATCTTGCGTAAATTGCTGAATGTCTTTTGCAGCATTTCGCTCACTGAGGTCAAGGGATAATACCCAAACTTGTATTTGGTAAGCCGCTTCTAGCTCTTTTTTTATATCTATTAAAGCACTTTCATTGCGAGCAATAATGACTAGGTTGGTTTTTTGTTTTGCTAGCGCATGACAGTAGCTTAGGCCAATCCCAGTTGAGGCACCGGTAATTAAGGCGGTTTGTATTTTATGCATTAGGGTCTCCTGGCAATTAAACCGTGATTGAAAACTCTTCTTTTAGGACAGTGGCAACCATGGTTCCCAGGTGTCCCCAGCGGTCTTTTTCGCAAAGATCACGGTGAATGGGGGCAACCTCCTCACTCAAAGTGTCAATTTCGTCTGGGACTTCATAGTCATCATTATCACGTACAGTGCGTTGGCATAGTGTGGCCGGTGAGGTCACCATGTGAAAGCGACAAACCGTGGGTCTGGCAACATAGGCTTGGCAGCCACCCTCTTTTAAAAAAGGGCAAGGAATGTTTTCTTTGTAAAAGTAGTGATCGCACAAGGCATCGGGATAGTCGGGTGTATCGCTGGGGTTAGCTTTGTTGTAGCGAGTCCAGTTTTTGCGGCGATTAAAGACAGCGTCAGCTGCATCAACATTCTCTTTAATGTTTTTCAATACTTGCTTTTGTGTGGCTTTAGGCTGCTCGACTAACCAGAAAGCAAGCTCCCTGGCTTCTTCCCAGGATATCTCAACCAGAAGGTGACAGCAGTGATCACAGCCTTTTTGACAACTAATGGTTTTATCATCAGCCTCAATTGCCTCAACGGTAGATTCAACCATGATGTTAATAATAGGGTATAGGTGTTGGTGGGGGCGTAATTTTTTCATGTTGATCCTGTATTGCGACTTTTAATTATCGCGCTATGCTAACAAATGCTATTTAGCCTTTCAATGACTTGGCTGGGGGCTTTTTTCAAGGGTGATTTAGGCGTACTATAGGCCATATATTTTAAATGCCTAGGAGAAAAATTATTATGTACTATCAGCCAAAGTCACAGTCAAATGCTCTGCGTCAAGAGATGAATGAAGCCTATCAGATGGATGAGTCAAAAATAGTTCAAGTTTTGTTAGATTCCGTGGAATTTTCAGCGCAAGAGTACAGTCAAGCTAAAAAAACCGCAACGGCACTGATTGAAAAAGTCAGGGCATCTAAATCAACGGAAGGCTTTGAGGCTTTATTATTTCATTACGATCTGTCATGTGAGGAAGGCGTTACTTTAATGTGTTTGGCTGAGGCTTTGTTGCGTATTCCTGATAAAAAAAATGTTGAACTATTAATTGCCGATAAACTCGGCGCGGCTGATTGGGAAGATCAACTAGGCAAAAGCGATTCACGCTTTGTTAACATGGCAACATGGGGTTTTTTATTAAGTTCACGAGTATTGGGTGATTCAAAAGCACACTATTTAAAATCAGTGTGGCAGCGCATGGTCTCTAAGTTGGGTAAGCCGGTGATTCGAGTGGTGGTTAATCGCGCAATGAAAATGCTGGGCGAACAGTTTGTGGTCGGTCAAACTATTGAGGAGGCCTTAGAAAACTCAACTGAAAAAAAAGAAATGGGTTACGTTTATTCTTACGACATGTTGGGTGAAGTGGCGATGACTCGACTAGATGCCAAGGCGTATTTTGATGCTTATTATCAAGCAATTTTAGCTTTGGGTGTTAATAAGCATCCAGAAAAATCCATTTTTGATCGTCCTTCTATTTCTATTAAGTTGTCAGCGCTGTATCCGCGTTATGATTTTTTCCATTATGACGAGGCGGTCACAGAGCTTTCCTCGTTATTGCTGATTTTAGTGAAATTAGCGAAAGATAATCATGTCAGCGTTACCGTTGATGCGGAAGAGTGTGATCGTTTAGACATGAGTTTAGACATTGTAGAAAATGTTTTTACGGACAAATCATTGAAAAATTGGGAAGGCTTTGGTTTGGCTGTGCAAGCGTATCAAAAGCGAGCAACTTATGTGATCGACTGGCTGGTTGAGTTAGCTAAAAAAGAACAAAAACGTATGCAAATACGCTTGGTTAAAGGAGCTTATTGGGATAGTGAAATCAAATGGGCGCAAGAGCAAGGTTTGCCTGCCTATCCATTATTTACAAGAAAAGAAAGTACTGATGTGTCTTATTTGGTTTGTGCGCGGAAAATGTTAAATGCTAAAAAAGACGTTTATTCACAATTTGCTACGCACAATGCTTTGTCGGTTTCGGCTGTTTTAGCGATGATTGGCGGTGACAAAAGTTATGAGTTTGAGTTTCAAAATTTACAAGGCATGGGTAAAGTACTGCACGATAAAATTGTGAGTGATGATGGCTTGAATTTAAAGTCGCGTATTTATGCACCAGTCGGTGCGCATGAAGATTTACTACCATACTTAATGCGACGCTTGCTAGAAAATGGCGCTAATACATCATTTGTTAATCGTATTATGCGGAATGATGTGTCTGTCGAAGAGCTGGTTGAAAACCCCGTTGATGTTTTGCGTAATCGCAGTACTTTTTATCATCCAAACATTCCGTTACCTGTTCAGCTATTTGCTGATCGGAAAAACGCCATGGGTGTTTTGTTGACGGATTTTTCTGAAATTAAAAAGTTAGATCAGGCTTTTTCTGAGCTGGCTGAAAAAAGATTATCATTTAAGGCCCCCAAGCATTTTAAAAATACGAAAGTTATTGAGCATTATTCTCCCGCGTGTAAAACGGAATTATTAGGTAGCAGCTATGAATTAGGCGAGCAAGATTTAAAGACTTTATATACACGTGCTACTGATGCTTTTGCTGCGTGGTCAGCAACCGATGTTTTAATGCGTTGTGAGTTATTACGTAAAATTGCTGTTCAGCTTGAGGAGCATCAAGACCAGTTATTATGGCTGATTATGAAAGAAGGCGGCCGTATTTTAGAAGATGCGGTGTCTGAATTGCGTGAGGCCATTGATTTTTGTCGCTATTATGCAGCACATGCGGCAGAGAATTTGGGCGAGCAAGTTTTGCCAGGACCTACGGGCGAAAGCAATCATTTGCGCAAAGTAGGGCGTGGTGTTGTGTTAGCCATTAGTCCTTGGAATTTCCCATTGGCTATTTTCTTAGGTCAGATTACAGCAGGCTTAGTTACCGGGAATTGTGTGATTGCAAAACCAGCCAGGCAAACGCAACTCATTGCTAACGTGGTTGCTGAGTTGTGTTATCAAGCAGGAGTGCCAAAAGAGGTATTGCAACTGGCATGTGCAAGTGGTCGATTGGTTAATGAGGTGTTAATTAATCAAAGTGATATTGCCGGCATATTGTTTACCGGATCTAATGAAACCGCCTGGACTATTAACCAAAGCTTGGCACAAAAACGCAGTGCTATTATTCCTTTTATTGCAGAGACTGGTGGCATGAATGCCATGATTGCCGATTCCTCTGCATTACCAGAGCAATTAGTAGAAGATGTGGTTTTTTCAGCATTCGACAGTGCTGGACAGCGGTGTTCTGCCTTGCGAGTGTTGTTCATACAAGAAGATATTGCCGATACCGTGATTAAAATGCTTGCCGGTGCGATGGCCGAGCTTGATATTGGTGATCCAACTGCTCTAGCAACTCATGTAGGTCCTGTTATTGATGGGCAGGCAAAAAAACAATTGCAGGGTTATATTAGTGAGTTGGCAAAAACGGCAAAGTTAATTTATCAAGTCGATTTACCAAGCGACTGTGAGCAAGGTCATTTTGTTACGCCGTGTGCTTATGAAATTCAAGATGCGAGTGTTTTAAAAGAAGAAGTATTTGGGCCGATCTTACATGTTGTAAGATACAGCCAAGATAAATTATTGGATGTCATAGAGACAATTAATGATTGGGGCTTTGGTTTAACTTTTGGCGTGCATAGTCGTGTTGGCCAAACCGTTGAATTGATTCAATCTCGCGTCAAGGCGGGTAATATTTACGTTAATCGCAATACGGTTGGCGCAGTGGTTGGCGTGCAACCTTTTGGCGGTATGGGTTTGTCTGGCACTGGGCCAAAAGCCGGTGGTCCGAATTATTTAGAGCGCTTGTGTCAGGAGCAAACCATCACAGTTAATACCACTGCAGTGGGCGGTAATGCTAGTTTGATGACCCTCGAGGATCAATAAAAAGACGAAACAAGGAGTGAGTCAATATGGAAATGGATGTACTATTTGGTGAGATAAAACAAACCTCAAAACTTGACTCACTGGTCGCAGAGCACGACTCTTTAACAGGCGCGAAAGTGCGTGAAGTTTTTTTTATTGCCAGCTCACAAGATCAACTAAGTGAGCAAGACTGTAACCGCTTAAGTGTTTTATTTCCGAATACACATTTTGCTGTCTCACAACCTTTAGATGAACATTCGCAATACGTTTGGGTGGTGCCGCGAGTGGGAACGATTTCACCCTGGTCATCAAGAGCAACAGAAATTGCGCATTTGTGCGGTGTTTCTGCAGTGGATCGAATTGAGCAAGGGCTGCTTTATGTTTTTGAAAGTAAAGATTGGTTGAGTGAATCGACTTTATCACATTTTATGGGTGATTTTTTTGATCAGTTAACTGAAAATGTTTTATTTGATTGGGAACATCTACAGCGCTTGTTTGAAGTGCCGGCCTCACCTGATTTAATTATTATTCCAGTGCAAGAAGAGGGCATGGCTTGTTTGCGTGAAGCAAATAGTCAACTCGGTTTGGCTTTAAATGAAAAAGAATTAGCGTATTTACATGATTATTGTTTGATGGCAAAAAAAGATTTAACCGACGTAGAGTTAATGATGTTCGCACAGGTTAATTCTGAACATTGTCGTCATAAAGTATTTAATGCGCATTATTGGATTGATGGCAAAGAAAAAGAGCACTCATTATTTGATTTAATTCGCCAAACCTATCAGCAATCACCCGAGCAAGTTTTGGTGGCATATAAAGATAATGCGGCGGTAATTAAGCAGTCACCATCGACACAATGCTTAATTGATCACGAGCATCGTTATTATTTTAAGGCTGGTGATTTTCCCATGGTGCTCAAAGCTGAAACGCATAACCATCCTACGGCTATTTCACCAATGCCTGGAGCGGCCACAGGTTCAGGTGGTGAAATTCGAGATGAGGCAGCAACGGGGCGTGGCTCGCAAGCCAGAGTTGGTTTCTCCGGTTATTCGGTATCTAATTTGCATATTCCAGATTTGCCCCAACCTTGGGAGCATAATGTAGGTCGGCCGCAGCAAATTGCTTCAGCATTAGAAATTATCTTACAAGCACCCATTGGTGCGGCCCGCTACAATAATGAATTTGGTCGGCCTGCTATTTTAGGTTATTTCCGCAGCTTAGGTATTTCATTAATGACAGAACAAGGCGCGGTGCATCGTGGCTATCATAAGCCAGTCATGATTGCTGGTGGCTTAGGTTATATGCAGGGAAAAGACGTCAATAAAGCAGTGCTTAAAGCAGATATTCCTTTAATCGTGTTAGGTGGCCCTGCGATGGCCATTGGTTTAGGTGGTAGCGCCGCATCGTCTCGTGTTAGCCAAGATGACACAATTGAATTAGATTTTGCTTCGG
The DNA here is from genome assembly GCA_965242995.1 of Coxiellales bacterium. Taxonomy (GTDB): domain Bacteria; phylum Pseudomonadota; class Gammaproteobacteria; order CBDETP01; family CBDETP01; genus CBDETP01. Next base: position 26,384 of record CBDETP010000017.1, on the reverse strand, counting down.
TGCAAAGAGCTCAGCCAGAAATGGAGCGACGAACGCAAGAAGTGATTAATCACTGCTGCCAGCTAGAGCCAAACCCAATATTAAGTATTCATGATGTTGGTGCGGGAGGGCTATCCAATGCCTTACCTGAAATTGTTGAGAATGATCAATTGGGTGCGATCATTCAGCTGCGTGATATTCCTAATGCGGCGCTCTCGATGTCACCAGCTGAAATTTGGTGTAACGAAGCGCAAGAGCGTTTTGTTTTAGCAATTGATCCGACTCAACTTGAAACATTTAAAGCCATTGCCCAGCGCGAGCGTTGTCCTTTTGCGGTGGTTGGTAAAACCACAAAACAAGCTGACTTTATTGTCAATGATGAACAATGTGAAAATCAGCCGGTTTATATGCCGATGGATACGCTATTGGGCAAGCTGCCGGCAATGGTTCGGCAAACACAAAGTTCAATCATGCTGCAAGACCAATTCAGTCCAGAGAATACCTGTGATTTAGCCGAGGCAATAGCGCGTGTTTTACAGTTGCCCTGCGTTGCTGATAAAAGTTTTTTAGTCACCATTGGTGATCGCAGTGTTGGTGGTTTGGTTGCCCGTGATTCGATGATTGGTCCATGGCAAGTGCCGGTGAGTGATGTCGGGGTCAGTGCTGCAGATTTTAAAGGTCATTTAGGCCAGGCCTTGGCTTTGGGCGAGCGTGCCCCCATTGCACTGCTACATCCGGCAGCCTCTGCGCGAATGGCATTAGGTGAGGCGATAACCAATATTGCAGCAGCCGATATTAAAAAGCTGAGTGATGTGGTGTTATCGGCAAACTGGATGGCTGCTATGGCGATTAAAGGAGAAGATGCCAATTTATATGATGCCGTTCAGGCGTTAGTCGATAGTTGTGTCGCCTTAGGTATTTGTATTCCTGTTGGCAAAGATTCGCTTTCGATGCAAAGCACATGGCGTGAAGAAGAGCAGGAAAAAACCGTTTCATCTCCGGTGACTTTAGTTGTAACAGCATGTGCGGCTGTGCAGGATATTCGGCAAAGCCTGACCCCGCAATTGAGTGATCAACCAGAAACCGAATTATTATTAATAGATCTAGGTCGTGGTTCAAATGCTTTAGGGGGCTCAGCTTTAGCTCAGGTTTATCAATCCGTTGGTAGTGCGCCAGCGGATTTAGATAGCCCGCAAATCTTAGCCGATTTTTTTGCAGCCATTGGCGCATGTCGACAACAGTCAATGTTGCTGGCTTATCACGACCGATCCGATGGTGGTTTGTTGGCTACTATTTGCGAGATGATGTTTGCCTCACATCTGGGCTGCACTTTACAGTTATCAGCCTTAGGCAGCGAGCCTTTATCTTGTTTATTTACAGAAGAATTAGGCGCGGTCATACAAATTAAAAAAGCTGACCGAGAAAATGTATTGGCGATTTTTGCAAAGCAACAACTGATCGACTGTGTACATGTTATTGGGGAAATTAATCACGAGGATCAACTAAGGATTTTTTACGATAACAAGATGATTTATGAGAATGATCGCATTAGTTTACATCGATTGTGGTCAGCAACCAGTTATCATCTGCAAGCGCTACGTGATAATCCGGAGTGTGCGAAACAACAATACGATTTATTATTAGACAAAGAGTATAAAGGGCTGCAAGCAAAGCCAAGTTTTGATATTAATGAAAATATTGTGGCGCCTTTTATTCTGCAAAAAAACCGACCTAAAGTTGCTATTTTGCGTGAGCAAGGGGTTAATGGTCATGTGGAAATGGCGGCAGCTTTTCATTTGGCAGGTTTTGATTGCATTGATGTGCACATGAGTGATTTATTACAGGGTCGCGCGACTTTAAATGATATGCAGGGTCTTGCGGTTTGTGGTGGTTTTTCTTTTGGCGATGTTTTAGGAGCAGGTCGTGGGTGGGCTAGTACTATTTTAGTCAATAATCAGTTAAGTGATGAGTTTGCACAGTTCTTTCAGCGTGCCGATACTTTTACCCTAGGCGTGTGCAATGGCTGTCAGATGCTCTCGCATTTAACGCATTTAATTCCTGGGTCGGATGCTTGGCCTAGCTTTATTGAAAATCAGTCACAACAGTTTGAAGCGCGTTTATCGCAGGTGGAAATTATGCCGTCGCCCTCAATTTTTTTTAATGGCATGGTCGGTAGTGTGCTTCCCATTATCGTGTCTCATGGTGAGGGGCGAGTTGCATTTGATTCATTACAACAAAAACAGTGCGAAGAGCAGTTGCAAGTTTGTATGCGTTACGTTGACGGTCAAGGACAGGCGACAATGCAGTATCCATTAAACCCCAATGGCAGTGATGGCGGTATTACCGCATTAACCAGTGTCGATGGTCGGGTTACATGCATGATGCCGCATCCGGAAAGAGTATTTCGTACCACGCAATTTAGCTGGCACCCTGAGCCGTGGCAAGAGCGTTCGCCATGGCTTAGGATGTTTGAAAATGCGCGGTTATGGTTGGGGTGAAGGCTGTGCTTGGGGTGAAGGCTGTGCTTGAGGTTTATCGTGTTTGTCGACTAGATTTTGTAGAACATTTTTGTTCGAAGAACCAATTGGCATGTCATTTAATTGTTGCCGATAGTTTTCCCTAGTGAATTCTTTAGCACTCTGTTCTCGAAGCCTGTTCATTAAAGCTAATGTTCTAGCAAGTTTTTGTTTTTTTGAACATTCTTTAGATGAACTTAAGGTTGAGAATAATGCATTCACTCTTTCATCAATTTGCCTAAGGTCTGCACGCTTTTCAGCTTCGTCTTTATTGATAAATTCTATTATTTTATTTAAAAATGGGTTAGGGTTGTTAGTATTAGATTGTTTGATAATTGATTGAGCAAATGCGCTGTTACTTTCATGGCCAGTTGATGCTCTGAGTATGAGTTTTAGCTGATTCTTAAGGTCGTTATTATTTGCTGGAATATTTTGTAAATTAATAATGTCAATTAAATTTGTTGCAGCCTGTATCTTTTTTTCACGAGAGATGCCGAGCCTGTTTGTCGAAAAAAAAGTTGATCGACACACGCTGAAAAAAGAATCAGCACAGTTGTCATGTTTTTCTTCTCTAAGTTTCTTGTATTTTTCTAAGGGTGAAGGGGGTGTAGATAAGATCTCCGGTGCAGATTTTCTTTGTTTTCTTTCCTCTAAATCTCCTTGACTTTTTGCAGTACCATTTGCCGGTTCAGATTTTCGCCGTGCCTGTTCCCCCATATTTTTTTGACTTTTCTCAGTGTTAGCGTCCGTGATCGTCCAGAGTGAATCGTTTCTCCAGTCAGATGAAAGTGAGGCTGTTTCTGCTGCTGATACTTCTTTTTCTTTTTCTAGTTTTTCTAAAAGAGAATATATTTCCGTAACTTTTTTATCGATGGTTTCGTGTTTAGGCCTTGAATCAACTAAGTTTTTAAATTCCCTAAAAGAGGAATTTGTATTTTGATATACCGAATAACGGCTTCCCGTAAAATATCTCAGCATTTTGGTTGTTTTTTCTAGAGCTATTACTTCATGTTCCTCTGTGTGTTTTTTCATTCCTGTTAATAAGTCGTTCAATTCAGCTTTATTTTCTTCAATCTCGCGTAGTAAAGTTGATTCTTCTTCTCCTTCTGATGGTGATTCTATCGAGCTTAGAAAAGCCTTTGGCAGTACCTCTTGTTTATCATCTTTTTTTGATTTTTCTATTGCAGCCCTTAGTGAATCAGTATAAGCCTTTGTCATAGCTTTTTCTTCATCTGTTAGAGATTCTTTATTTGAAATTTTTTCTTTATAAGATTTTGCCCTATGTAAATCATCTGACATGCTGCTTGACTGATTATGAGCTCGTGATTTAATGGCGTCTTCTGCCTTTTCAAGTGCTTTTTTAAAATCACTTATTATTATTTCTTCTTCTGCTTCTTCTGCTTCTTTTGCATCTACTACTGCTACTTCTTTTGCTAGCGGTTTTGTAATAGTGACAGTAGTGCGATAACCATTAGAGTTATAGGCTCTAGCAAAATTGTCCTGTGTGATAACCCTTCCATTTACACGTATTGTTGTTGGCATTTTAAATTCCTTCAGATTTTCTATTCGTGGTAATATTAGCATACGATTATTAAGGAAATCTTAAAAAACGCTGCTAAAAGTAAAAAAAGCGTCTGTTTGTACTAGTTTTGTGCGATATTGCTGATTTTGTTTTGGGTGTTATTCTGAGTTGGCCTAAGAGCTTGAATTAATATGAATTTTCCTCAAGGTTGGTCCTGTTTAGGATGTCATTCAGGTTTTTATAGCTATTAATCAATGGTTTGTGCGGATTAGCTCATGGCTTGTAGCCCCTAAAAAGCCATTTAATGACCCTGTATGACTAATTTTACTTACTGTTGCTGGCAATAAGTGTTGCTTTTACCTTGGTCTAAATCTTTAAGGCACTGGGCAACCGCTAATCCTAGGGCGCGGTTGGTTAAGTCAGATGGGTGCACCGGGCCAGCAAAGTCGGATGAAATAAATAAATAGCCTGGCTTTAAATCATTGTGTGAGCAATATAATGCTTCTGTATTGCACAAAGGGATTGATGTGTTTTTAAAATGAAAGTTTTGATTAGCAATGCGAATGCTTTTGCCAGCAGAACCATTAATGCTTTTAAATAGTTGATGGGTGTTGAATAAAATAATTCCCTTGCTGCTTGCTATTTTTTCATTAAATGCTTCACTCGCTTCGTTAAGTAATTGCACTATTTTTTTTCCTTGTTTTTGTGCAAAAGGCGCGTCACCAATATCGGCTAAATTCATAATCATGACGCTTGCATTGGGGTTGCTGGTTTTAATTCTTTTAATTGATTGCTTTATGTTTTTTGCAGCAGTACTTGCTTTTTGCATAACAGTTTTTGGATTTTTCATTAATGCTTTTATGATATCGTTTGATCCTGCGAAAATAATATAAAGCGCGCGTTCTTTGCCGTATTTTTTATGAATGCGTTGCTGATAGCGAATTTGCAAAGAAACGGCATTTGGGCTGGCAAAGTTACCACGCTTTGCTTTGATGCCGTATTTATAAGTTTGTGGAATGCCAATGCCGCGAGTCACTGCACCACCTTGGGCAAAATTATTGGCATTTTTAGGGCAGAAAGTTGTTTTGCCACCGTACCGGCAGGGCGTAACATTGCCTTGGCTAATGGGATAGCTATTTTGGAAATAGATAGTCCAGTTTTGTCCGCCAGGTTGTGTGAAATAGGCGACGCCTTTGTAGGGGTTGGCGCGGCGCCAAATAGGCCAAGTAGTTAACCAGCCGGCATCAGTGAGACTGTCGCCAAAAAAGTACACGTGTTGATAGGCCTTGTGCTTATCGTTAGCTAAAAGAAGAGTGCTGGTAAATAGTAGTGATAGAGCGAAAATTAGTAGTGCGGCCAATTGAGTGGCTTTTTTAAATGGCATGTCAATGTTCCTTTTTACGGTGTTGCGGATGCTTGGCTACAATTGTAATGTAATTGAGATGAAACAAAAAGGGTGTGTTTGGGGGCTCTGGTTATTTTCAAGGTCAGAGTCGAGCTATTTTTTGGCCAGAGAAATCCCTGGTAGGCTGTCTAAGATCGTCAGCGTAACTTAAGTATAACTTGCATGCGTATTGGAAATGTCGACACTCTTTCATTTTCTCAGCTTGCTCTTTATTGATGGAAGGTAAAAATATTGCAAGCATTCGCACGTATTTCTCTTCTACTTTTGCCGTGTTAGGGATAAATAGTGTGCCTTGCGATTTCGCTTTTTGTTCTTCTTCTCTTAAATTTGTAGCTAGTGAGCCAATATGTTTGATTAGGTGTGCAGCTGTTTGTCGTTGGATCTTTTTGTTCGGGCTATTGAGCTTACAAAGATTTTCAGCAATTCCTCGAACATCGCAGTTATTTATTTGTTTCTGGAAAAGTTCAAAGATTTTTTTGTCCATACCTGACTAATTATAATAATTTTTAGATGCGTGTTTTTACCATTATTCATTCAATGTTGGCAATAAAAAAGTAGTAAAAAAAACAATATGGCTTGAAAACCAGGGTTTTTTACCCAACTTAATTATAATAAGATGAGGGTCAAAAATGATATTAGGAGAGCGTTATGCGAATGGATAAATTAACCAATATGTTTCAAATGGCATTGGCCGAAGCACAATCTTTAGCTGTGCGCTACGATCATCCTGCCATAGAAGGGGTTCACGTACTTAAAGCAATGTTCGAGCAAGAGCACAGTACCGCTTGGGCCTTATTGAGTAAGGCGGGAGTGAATATGAAGCGCCTGGTTGATGAGCTTGATAAAGCGATCGATTTGCTACCAGAAATGCAGCAAGCCACCGGAGATGTCACCTTATCACGCGATTTGGCGGCAATATTAAACCGTTGCGAGAAGCTGGCACACCAACGAGGCGATCAATTTATCTCATCTGAGTTGTTCGTGTTGGCAGCGATTGATGATAAAAATGCCCTGGGCCAGTGTTTGCAAAATAATGGTGCAACAACCAAAGCAGTTGAGCAAGCAATTGTTGAGGTGCGCGGCAATGAATCTGTGAGTGAGCAGGGTGCTGAGGAGCAGCGACAAGCGCTAGGAAAGTATACCATCGATGTGACCGAGCGTGCTGAAATGGGAAAGCTTGACCCCGTTATTGGGCGTGACGATGAAATCCGCCGTACAATCCAGGTGCTGCAGCGCCGCACAAAAAATAACCCTGTCTTAATTGGTGAGCCCGGTGTGGGTAAAACTGCCATAGTTGAAGGTCTGGCACAGCGAATTGTCAATGGTGAAGTACCTGACGGTATTCGTAACAAACGATTGTTATCACTGGATATGGGCGCGCTAATTGCTGGAGCAAAATTTCGTGGTGAATTCGAGGAGCGTTTAAAAGCAGTGTTGCAAGATTTGTCTAAGCAAGAGGGCCAGGTAATTCTATTTATTGATGAATTACATACCATGGTCGGTGCTGGTAAGGCAGAGGGCGCAATGGACGCAGGGAATATGTTGAAACCAGCTTTAGCGCGCGGTGAACTGCATTGTGTTGGTGCAACCACACTTGATGAGTATCGCCAATACATAGAAAAAGATGCTGCTCTTGAAAGACGGTTTCAAAAAGTTTTGGTTGATGAGCCAAGCATTGAAGATACCATTGCTATTTTGCGGGGCTTAAAAGAACGCTATGAAGTGCATCACGGTGTTGATATTAGCGATCCGGCTATTATTGCTGCGGCAACGTTGTCGCAGCGTTATATTGCCGATCGCAACTTGCCGGATAAAGCCATTGACTTAATCGATGAGGCTGCTAGTAAAATTCGAATGGAAATGGATTCTAAACCTGAAGATTTAGATCGTCTTGATCGTCGTTTAATTCAGCTGAAAATGGAGCGAGAAGCACTGAAAAAAGAAAGTGATGAGGCAACAAAAAAACGACTAGTATTATTGAAAGAACAGATTGCCGAATTAGAAAAAGAATATGCGAATTTGGAAGAAATTTGGAAAGCAGAAAAAGCAGCATTACAAGGTGACCAGCAAATTAAAGAGGAGCTTGAGCAAGCACGAATAGACATGGAGGCTGCAAAGCGGGCATCGGATTTGGCGCGTATGTCAGAATTGCAATATGGTATTATTCCCGAGCTAGAAGAAAAGCTGCAGGCGTTGCAGGAAAAAATCAATGCCGACGAAAAAGAACAAACAATATTGTTACGCAATAAGGTCACTGAAGAAGAAATTGCTGAAATTGTTTCTAAGTGGACACATATTCCAGTGAGTAAAATGTTAGAAGGTGAAAAAGAAAAGCTATTACAAATGGAATCTGTGCTTCACCAGCGAGTCATTGGGCAAAATGAAGCGGTTTGCGCTGTTGCTAATGCAATTCGCCGATCACGAGCAGGATTGTCTGATCCCAATAAACCCATTGGCTCTTTTTTATTTTTAGGTCCAACGGGGGTGGGTAAAACTGAGTTATGTAAGTCTCTGGCGAATTTTTTGTTCGATACTGAAGAGGCAATGGTCCGAATTGATATGTCTGAATTTATGGAAAAGCACTCGGTAGCCAGGCTGATTGGTGCGCCTCCCGGTTATGTTGGGTATGAAGAAGGTGGTTATTTAACCGAGGCGGTAAGGCGTCGACCTTATTCGGTTATTTTATTAGATGAAATTGAAAAAGCGCACACCGATGTGTTTAATATTTTATTGCAAGTATTAGACGATGGTCGTTTAACTGACGGTCAGGGGCGTACGGTTAATTTTAAAAACACCGTGATTATTATGACATCTAACTTAGGCTCAGATGTTATTCAAACTATTTCAGATGAACCTTACGATGTTATGAAAGAAGCGGTAATGGAAGTGGTATCAGGTCACTTTCGTCCAGAGTTCATTAATCGTATTGATGATGCCGTTGTGTTTCATGCATTGGATAAAAGTAATATTAAGTGTATTGCAAAAGTGCAAATTTCTCGCATTCAAGCACGGTTGGCAGCACGTGATTTTTCAATAGAGTTATCCGATGCGGCGATTGACTTTTTGGTGGAAGTTGGGTTTGATCCGGTTTATGGTGCCAGGCCATTAAAACGCGCCATTCAGCAATTCTTGGAAAACCCTTTGGCCGAAGCGGTATTGCAAGGCACCTTTGTGCCAGGGTCTGCTATTTCAGTCAATGTGGCGGATAAAAAATTAATTTTCAAATAAAGAAAAAAAGAGTTAAGGAAACGTTATGGCAAATAAACCTCTAATAATAACCGAAGCAATGCATGATTATGTTGACCAACATACCAGGAAAGAGCCTGAAATAATGCAAGCCTTGCGTTTAGCGTCTGAAGCATTGCCTGATGATGTTATGCGCTCAAGCTATGCGCATGTTAATTTTTTATTATTTATTTTGAAATTAATTCAGGCGGAAAACATTATTGAAGTTGGTGTTTTTACTGGCTATACCACTTTAGCGATGGCGTTGACAATTCCAAATGAAGGGCGAATTATTGCGTGTGATGTTGATGATGATTATGTCAGCGTTGGTAAACCTTTTTGGCAGCAGGCCGGTGTGAGTGATAAAATTGATTTGCGTCTGTCGCCAGCAAAAGAGACCTTGCAGTTATTAATTGAAGAGGGACACAGTAATACAATCGATTTTATTTTTATTGATGCCGATAAGCCGGGCTATTTAGACTATTATGAGCAAGCCATTAAGTTACTAAAGCGCGGCGGTGTTGTTGCGGTTGATAATACCTTGTTAGCCGGAAAAGTCATTAGTGATATCTCGCAAGGCGAGGCGGTTTCAGTCATGCGCGATCTCAACAAAAAAATTGCCGAAGATGATCGCGTTAGCATGAGTTTTTTACCCATCGCCGATGGTTTGACGTTGGTGCGAAAACTTTAATTATATTAATCAGCCTAATGAGCTTAGGCTGATAGCGGTCATGATAGAGTAAGTGGGTTATTTGCTAAACCATATGCTTCTGTTTTTGCTTTCTTGGCAGGTCTTGCTTTTGCCGGCTTGCGCTTACCAAGCTGAGTTTGAAGAGATACTAATACGGCATCATATTGTCTGTGTTGAGGAGTTTTCTGTCTATGTATTTCAAAATTTGCTTTAAATTCTTGATATTTTTTTGAATGTTCTCTAATTTGATTAACAATTGATTCGAGATCATCTTTATCTTGAAGATTATTTATTCCACTTTTTTCCAGTGTATTTGTTATTCTTAGAACAAGGCTATCCGCCGGATAAGTCCTATAGTTGCAGCGTGGATTTTCAATTATTTCGATAATTTTGGTAGCAAGTTGTTCAACACGTTCAACACGTTCAACACGATCGAACAGTGATGAATCACCACAGAGTACTTCTGAGTCAGAGCTTAAGGCTTCATCGTCGGAAGAAGGTGTAGCCGATGAGTCGCCCTCTGATACAACTTGATCACAAAATAATCCATTTAAATACTCATTTTGAACAGAAGAAGATTTGATGTGCCCTTCTGAGGAGTTATGTAATTCCCAAAATGCGTGAGCAGAAAGTCCATCAGCGCCTCTGATTGTGTTTTCAGCGTCATTGGGGGAGGAAAATGCCCTATCAGTGGCGGCGTCGCCTGCTTCTGCTTCTGCTAAGCTCATGCTAGGAGCATCACCAGTTTCTTTTAAGCCCGCTACCCAGCCATCCCCTCCGTCAAGAACAAAGCTGTTGGAATCTATGCTGCCAGGGTTACCAGAAAAGTCCTTTAGCGCTGCTTTTGCTTCTGCTGCTTCTGCTGTTTCTGCTGTTGGTTTCTTTTTAGGAGTATTTTGTTTAGGCTTAGACGCTGACGCTGACGCTGACGCTGAAGGTCGAAGTTCGCCAGTCGTCGGTCGAGCCTGGTGGCTGGAGTTGTGTTTTCCATGCTCAAATGCTTCTGCTGACTTTCCTTTCTCTGAGGGAGCATTAGCTCTTAGAACAAAAGAGACGGGTGAAATGGCCGGTGATGGCCGCCTTGTAGGAGTTCTTGTTTTTGCAACCCTAATTTCTTCAACCATAGGATTAAAATCGCCATGCTCAGGTTTGTCATAAGTAATGGTAATTCCTGAAGAATCAAGAAGCTCTATGATCTTTTCACAAAGATCTGATGGATCCTCTTTAAGAAGACATTGTTGATAAACAATAAAAACAGTCCGATAAATAAGAAGCTGTGTTTCTTTAGATAGTTTTTTATTAGGCACTACAGAGTTAAAGAATCCTTTAATAAATTTTGAGATGAGAGGTGGTGTAGATGCTTCTGGCCAGAATTCTTGGATATAGAGTGTGAAATATTGATCAATTTCATAATAGCTTGTAAAGGAGCTTCTTCCCTTTTTTAAATTAATAAACGAAGCCACAGTTTTAAATATATCGCTTACTTTTTTAAAGATCTCTTGGTCAGGATAAACTTTTTCTTCTTCTTCAGATAGCGCTTTAAAAAGATCAGGTGAATTATGCGTTATACTTGTGAATAGCTTATACTTTCGACTTCCTATAGAAAAAAAGTGATTTTGAGATAGGTCAATGCCTGTTAGATTTTCAAATTCAATAGTACAACCGCTACGGGAGAAAGCAAATTCACCCTCTTTTGATATTTTGAGTGTAATGTTGTCTGGCTCATTAAAAAAATGTTTAAATTGATTTTTTAAGAATATTAATGGGATTTCTGCTTCTAGTGATTCAACTTTAATACTAGTTGAAAAGTATTTTTGGTTTTGATCGAATAGGCTATCAATAATTTTCAGTCGGGTGTTTGGTTTTTCATATTTTTGTTTTTTAGAAGGTTTAGTAGTTTTTTCACAATCAGCGCCTGTCGAATTTCTTTTATTTTTAGCGGGTACTACTGCTTTTGCTTCCGCGCCTGCTACCGATTTTTTTGATGGTTTAGTAGCACCTTCCACTGTGGTACTTGGCCGTTCACGTAGTTCTTTGTAGTATTGTTCTAATAAAACTATTACTTTAGAGTTTTGAGGATTAGGAGAAAAGCATTCATTTTCAAGTGTTTTGTCATTTTTTAGCCATTTTTTAAATATAGCTATAGCCTCTTCATATGATAACAATGTTTTTTTGCTTAGAATAGCCCCTTCTGTTTTTAAAGAATTATAAATGAAGTTATAAAATAAATAGAAACTTCGACAAATTATCAAGTTGGTTTCTATGTTGGTTGGTTTTGCTAGACTTGGGTTTTGTGTTTTAAAATCCTTTCTAAGTGCTTGGTCTGTTGATGTTTCTTTAGTTATTTCAAAAAATGCGTCGTGAAAATCTTTTAGGAGTGCTTCTTCAGCTAATTCATTTTTAAGACCTAGAGCTTGCCTTGAGAGCGTTAGAATTCTTTTATAGTCAGTGATCATTTCAGGTGTTGGAGGAAGATTTTTTGTTGCCTCAGCGAGCACTTCTTCAGCGGGTTTAACCACGTCCATCTCCGTCACTGGTGCAGCTGACAATGCTGCTTCTGCTTCTGCTGGCGGAGCTGCTAAAGCTAGCGATTTTGCTGTTGCTACTTCTGCTTGTGCTTGTGCTGCTGGAACTCGTGGGACCATGCCCATTGCTGCTCCTTCTGCTTGTACTGCTGGAACTCGTGGGGCCATGCCCGGTTCTTCGTTACTACTCATTTTACTTTCATTAACTTTTTTCTGGTGCTGTCTTAAATTATTCATTTGCTCTGTTAAGACGCCTAAATCGTAACCACCCTCGATTACATAGTTTACTGATAATATTTTGCCTTCTTTAACTTTCTCGCCAATATATTTGTAAAGATCTTGAAATTGCTCAGTAGTAAATCGGCAACTTTTTTTCTCTTCTGGACTTAATGTGTGTTCCGCACCATCTGAATCCTTAACTAAGTCAAAAGTAATATCGTGAATACATGAGTCAAAGCCAAGTGAAATGACAAGATCAATAGGGGATTCTTCGCTATTCGTCTTAATTATTTCCTTAATTTCATCTAAAACGCTACGGGGTGTGTTTATATCGTCTTTTAAATCTAATATCGTGGTTTTAGCACTTTCCTCGGGAGTTCTCCAGGGATAAACCCTGCTATCACCAACTTCTATGTGATGGAGAGAGCTTAAGTCGATTTTGCATCCATTCGTTGTTGACATGTTGATATCAAGGTCAATTGATAATACGTTTTTACCTGCTATTTTTATCGCAATGGCGCGCGTGTCAATCATGCAAAAACCAGCAGGACCAGTTTCTTTATGGAAATGATGCCCGGGTAAAGTTGCGGTTATCATGATTGGCGTTTCTTTTTTTTGAGAATATAATTTAATGAGCGTTCTTGTTATTTCTCTAGCGTGTGTCAGTAAGTTAGAGTCTAAATACAAGTCTCCATCTTCATCTATTGCAGTCATACCTTTGTTTTTATCAAGTTTTTTTAATAGATCAAGATATTTTTTTCCGTGAACTCCTTTTAAAATTGAATTAATTGTATCATTGGTTGGTGGAGTAGGTAATTCCCCAGTAATTTCTTGTGAAGTTAAATTAAGCTCTAGACCGTTGGCCATTGCTGCTGATCTTGAAGCCTGGCCTCCTTTGTTGTTAGCACCAGGATAAAATTGATGAGGCAAAAATGGAAAGCAGATTCCATCTAGATCCATCAGTTGTCGAGATTTCATTAGTGTTTTGAAGGATATAGTCAAGTGGTCCAAATTTTCACCTGGTTTATGGTCTTGGATGTATGTTTTGGTGGAGCGAATAACTTCATCTTTATGTGCTTTTTCTGCTGCTATCTTTTCTGATCTCCTCTGTTCTTTTTTGATAGCCTCAATTTTTCCAGGAAGATCAATGCGGTTTTTTTCGCATTGCCCAAAAAAATAAAGCGCCGCATCATTCACTCCTTCGTGTTTACTTTCTAAAAGAATGTTAAGTAAACCGGCTACATCGGTTATTTGTTCATTTTTTTCTTCGGAATCTTCAGCGGCAGGGTGCCTCACTAAGTAATACTCAAGTATGTCGAATATGATGGCATTTGGTTGTGTTCCAAAAGGATAATATTTGCTTAAATCCACCCCTGAGCGCCTGACTGGGTCGGGATGCCAATAGCTGTCGAAGCCTAGACTATTTTGTTCAAGCTTTTCTTTTGGGTGTAATAATGTGTTCCATAATAAGTCATACGTTGCTTGTAATGTATGTGCTTCTTTTTTTAGGTCGTCGTTTATAATGCTTTCGTATGGCATGATATGTCGTCTGCTTGTTGAGGTTTATTTAGCCAACCTGCTTGTTTTTTGACAAAAAGTCAACTGGCTCTTGGGCTATCAGGCAAACAGTTGTTTTGTCGTGCTTTTTTGTAATAATTTTCAATAAAATGTTACGAGGTAATATTAAAGTAGTCTTAAAGCGAAGGTTGATTTATGCTTTGTCCATTTAAGCAGTTTTAAAATTAAAACCAATATTTTAAATAAAGCAGCATTCTGCCAACGATTTTTTGAATGATTGATCGACGGTTAAAGTCATCAATGGTGATTTCTTTTGAATATTTAAGATCATGTAAAAAGTGATTGGTGAGAGCTTGTTTTGCTTTTTCAGTTTTAATATTTACGTCGACTTCCAGATCATGTAGTAAACTGCGGTGGTTTAGGTTGCTCGAGCCTAAGCTCATCCAGTTATCTAAAATTAATGATTTGGCATGAAGCATGCTGGGTAAGTATTCAAAAATTCGTGCACCAGATTTGAGTAAGTTGCCGTAAAATGATTTCGATGTCCAGGGCATGATAAGTATGTCGGATTTTTGTGGTAATAATATGCGAACATCAACGCCAGCGCTTGCCGCTTCTTTGAGTCTTTTTAATAAAAAATTATCAGGCACAAAATAAGCGTTAGTAATCCAAATGCGTTGTTGGCATTGAGAAACGCGGCGTAGCAAATGTTTATGTAAAATTCGTCGGCGGTGTCTGGTGTGATTAAGGCGAATGGTTGGGTTTTTTCGCACGTGGGCGAAAGCATCGCGTAACCTTTCTTTAATGCTTCGATGAGTCCAGGCACTTTCAAAAGCTTTGTGTAATTCAGTGATGGCCGCTTTATTGTAAAGCCTGACACCAATGTCTCGCCAGCTGCGTCCACCTTGTGATTTATGTAGGTGGCATCGGCTAACGTTTAAACTGCCTATAAAAGTGATGTGTTGATCAATGATGCAAGTTTTTCGGTGATTGCGAGAATTGATTTTTAATAATAAATAAACCCATTTTAACAACGAAGGAAGCTTGATAACCGATCGACTCCAGTTCCATAAGTGCCAAGGGAAGGGACGAAATACTTTGGTTTGAATACCTGATTGCTCGAGCTTTTTAACAAAGGCGCCACGCCACATGGGTGTGCCAGCACCATCGACTAAAATGCGCACTCTTACGCCGCGTTGAGCGGCATCAATTAATGCGTTAGCGAGTAAAATGCCTAAGTGGTCTTTATTAAAAATGTACGTTTCAAGATCAATGCACTGTTTGGCTTTTTCAATGTCGCGAAGTAGCGCGTCGTAGTAGTCTTTGCCATCAGATAAAATAGTCTCTGTTTGTTCGCGAGCAATGGGCTCTGTAGTTTTTGGCCGGTTAAGCGTTGCTTGTGTCATTGTCGTTCTCGTCGTCATTACAAATTTTCAGTTGGTTGCTTTTTGCGAATTCTAGGATAGATTGATAGAGTTTTGGGTTCGATTCTTTAAGCTTGGGATCTAGTACAACGCATTTATTACCATCTTTCATTGAGGGTTTTAGAAGCGGTGAGTATTTAATACGATGCTTTTTGAAGGTCGAGAGCTGGCCGCTCATGCGTTCGGCCCAATCGCCAGGTCTGAACTGCTGGCCAGAAGTTGTGATGCCTTCAATGATGATTTTTTTAGGTTTATCAGTCATTTACTGCTTTCTCAGTTGCTCTTGGCCGCTACTATAGCACAGTTTTTGCCAATCCCTAAGCTATGATTGTTGGCAAATAATTAGCGTTTAGCGTACAGAGTTTCTTGTGTTTTTTTGCGAAATTTAAGTGGGTCTTCAATGTCGAAAAAGCGATCGTGACTGCCGCCGGTACCAACCACAATAATGCCGCCAAAATTTAACAATCGTCCCAGCAGAGATTGATCCACTTTGATGCTCTCAACTTTATCAAGAAATAATTCAAGTGACTGTCGTTGAATAAAACCAGTTTTCATTAAAATACGTTTGTCTGTAATGCCGTACTCTGAGTAATGGTACATGAGGAAATTATTGATGAGTGTGTAGCCGCCGATAATTAAAAAAAACCAACCCAGCAACGTGCTAAAAGACCAAGATAGAAAAGCAATGTCGAATAAAGCGATTGAGCTGCCAAAAATGAAAAAAAACAAGCTGAAAAATACTAGTACCGCACCAGGGTAAAAAACAATCCAGTGTGGCTTGGTGTTGTAAAGCAGTTTTTCACCGGGCATAACGCTGTCTTCAATATAGCTCATGGCACTAGTCCTCTTGGTTGGTAACGGTGATTGACTCTGCATTGCGGAAGTTTTTCGCCAGCATTTTACCGCGTTGTCCTCGTTCGCCTATGTAGTCTTGCCATTTTTTTTTGTTAAGAGTCGTGGATTTTTTTCCGGCCTGTATGTTGATGGATGAGTCTTCATTAAGAATAAATAAATATTGGCAAAATTCTTCATGGGTTTTGAATTTCGCACTAGGAATGTTAATAATTTTATTGCCTTTACCTTTAGCCAGTTGTGGTAATTCGTTGAGATTGAAAATTAGCATGCGGCCGGTGTTGGTAATGGCTGCTAATAGCTGTTCGTCGATATTGCCAACCAATTGTGGGCTAAGTGCACGACAGCCGGTAGGTACATTTAACAATGCTTTACCATTACGGTTTTTGGTATTCATGTCTTCTAGAGTGCTAATAAAACCATAACCAGCATCAGAAGCAATCAGTACTTTGTCACTGGCTTCGCCACTGTTCATGGATATAAAATCAGCTCCTGATGGTGGTTTTAAGCGTGTCGTTAGTGGCTCACCTTGGCCTCGGGCCGATGGCAGTGAATGAGCAGCTAAGGCATAGCTTCGGCCTTGGCAATCCATGAGAATAATAGATTCATTATTGCGCGCAGCTATTTGCGTTAAGAATGAATCGCCTGATTTGTAATTAAGTGATTCACCATTAACTTCATGGCCTTTGCCTGAGCGAATCCAGCCTTTTTTCGAAAGTACAACGGTAACTGGATCGGCTGAGATTAAGTCTTCTTCACGAATGGCTTGTGCTTCTTGACGAATCACAATTGGTGAGCGACGCGGGCTATTAAAGCGTTTAATTAGTTGCTCTAGTTCTTTGCGAATATGAGTTTTCAGTTTGGTTTTAGAGTTAAGCAAGGTTTCTAGTTCAATTTTCTCTGCCACCAGTGCTTTCGTTTCCTCTTTAATTTTTCCTTCTTCTAATTTAGCTAATTGACGAAGTCGAATGTCTAAAATAGCTTCGGCTTGGCGTTCAGATAACTCGTATTTTTTCATTAAAGCTGGTTTTGGTTTGTCTTCTTCGCGAATGATTTTAATGATGTCGTCAAGATTGTTAAAAGCAATGAGTAGGCCGGCTAGAATGTGCAGGCGATCGTCCACTTGATCCAAGCGGTATTGCAGGCGTTTTGTTACGGTTTGTATGCGATATTCAAGCCATTCACTTAAAATGCCATGTAAATCTTTCACTTGTGGGCGGCCGTTTAAACCAATAATGTTTAAATTAACGCGATAGCTTTTTTCTAGGTCGGTCGTGGCAAATAAGTGGTTCATCACGCCGTTTAAATCGACTCGATTGGTGCGAGGTTCAATGACAAGGCGGGTTGGATTTTCATGATCGGATTCATCGCGTAAATCGCCAACGGTGGGCAGTTTTTTAGCTCGCATTTGCTGAGCGATTTGTTCAAGAATTTTTGAGCCCGATGCCTGGTGGGGCAGTGCTGTTATGACCACGTTGCCATCTTCAATGGTGTAGACAGCGCGTTGTTTTAAACTGCCTCCACCACTTTTATACAGAGCTTTAAGTTCAGCTTTCGGTGTAATAATCTCCGCTTCAGTCGGATAGTCGGGGCCGGGAATGATTTCACAAAGCTCATCGAGCGTGGCTTTAGGGTTTCTTAATAATAAAATACAGGCCTCACACACTTCTGTTAAGTTGTGCGGTGGAATGTCGGTGGCCATGCCAACTGCAATACCTGAGCCGCCATTTAATAGGATGTTGGGCACTTGGGCTGGGAGTGTTGATGGTTCTTTCATGGTGCCATCGAAATTAGGGATCCAGCTGGCGGTGCCTTGCTTGAGCTCGGATAATAAACAATCTGCGTAAGGTGTTAGCCGTGCTTCGGTATAGCGCATGGCGGCGAATGATTTTGGGTCGTCAATTGAACCCCAGTTGCCTTGGCCGTCGATGAGCGGGTAACGATAGGAAAACTCTTGGGCCATTAAAACCATGGCTTCATAACAGGCGCTATCACCATGAGGATGGAACTTGCCGAGAACGTCGCCGATTGTGCGGGCAGATTTTTTGAATTTGGCGCTATTTTTTAAGCCGAGCTCGCTCATGGCATACACAATTCGTCGCTGAACGGGTTTGAGTCCGTCAGCAATATGCGGGAGGGCTCGATCAAGAATGACATACATGGCGTAATTTAAATACGCCTGCTCGGAGAACTCGCCCAGTGGCTGCTGTTCCACGCTCATGGTGTTAAAAGTGATTTCAGCTTGAGTGGATGGCAGTTTTTTGCGTGGCATAAGTGACTCTTTTATTTCAGTAAATGCTTTGCAGATCAGTATACGACAAGCTTTTCATGGATGCTATCTCTTGCATTGAAATAAGTGTGAATTGTTAGCAGGGCTTTTTTGCCTGCACTTGTTGCTATTAGGCAGACCAAATTGTTGCTTTTTGACGCATAAACCATTACTCTGGTAAAAAATTATTACCAAATGGTGCATTATTATGAAGCGAGTTAAGCGTGGGCAAGACAGCATGAAGCGTAAGGAAGGCAGTACGAATAAGCGTGGGCAAGGCAGCACGAACCTAGATCATCATGCAGATGAGAAGAGGGCTAGGCCTGAGAGCAAGCCTGCTGGTTGTGAGCGAGTCGATTTTTTTCCTGTTGCAGGACAAGGACAGGACCAGAACCAGAACCAGAATTTGCTCGCAGAAGTCCAGCAGGTTTCACCTCCGGCTGTTCCGGATGAGGATGATGAAGCAGTAATTTCACCTCCGCCTGCTCGGGCTGATGATGCAGAATCAGATGATGAGTTAGCTGATATTTTAGAGAGGTTAGATGTTGGTGATGGGGTAGATGATATTCTAAAGAATTTCGGTGTTGATGGTGAGTCAAGTGCTCTTGGTCAATTTAAGGAAGAAAGAGAAGCAGAGGCAGCAGTTTCTAGTCGTCCGTCTTGTTTGATAGTTTCTGGTGGCGACGGACGTAGCACAAGCCCAGTTTTGAAGTTTGCGCCTTAACTCAGTCAAAACAGGGGATGCGTCACAGTGTGAGCCTGAACCATCCGACCATAAAAAAGGAAAATGCCCTGGACTTGCCTCGCCATAGATGACTACCCAGCATTCAATCACCAAAAAAGCTAAAAAGGCAATACTTAGCCATCAAGCAGAGCGTGAGAAATGTAAGCAGAGGTGTAAACAGTATGCCTGTCTTGCTGCCCGTTTTAGTTGGGAGTTATTATTGGTCCGTCTGCTTATCGTTAATGAAAAGAAAAAGATCAAGAACAACCAACGAATCAATGAAAAATCCCTTGATGACCCTGAAATAATTGAAATTTTAACAGAAGCACCTGATGGTGTTTTGAGGGGCTTGGGTTTGAGTGATTTGCATTTAAAACTTCAAAATCGAGATTTATCACCTGTTGCCAGCTTAAAATTTTCTGGGGGATCATCAGCTTTTACTCCTGTTCAAAAGCAGCAATCAGTTCTGCTCGATTCAGCTGCCTATTGTAAAAATCGATGCTCTTCTGCTAGTTCTTGTGACAGCGAGGTGGCGGCTTTGACGGCTACTATTTAGCCTAGATAAATTAACCGGTATAAAATTTTTGTTCCAGCAAAAGGCAATTATATGCTCATAATGTTTATTTTTTGTTCAGAGCTTATGCGTAGGCTATTTTTCTTTGGTTAAAAAACAAAGGCTTAAATTTTTTTCAATTTTTATTTAAAGTAAAGTATCTTTATTTTAATATTGTTTTTTTTACATTATGGAGAAAACTGATATGCCAAAGTTAAGTTCAAAAAAAACAATAACAAAAAAAAGGGCCTTGGGGGTAATGTCTATTAGCGCATTTCTTGAATGGAGTGGCGGTGTCATTACTAAGGATAACGCGGATACGGCGAGGAAAGTTCTTGAAGATGCAGGGAGCGATATCGAAAGAAAAAAATACAAACAAAAAAATTATGCAAAACTTAGCCAAATACTTCTGAAATATGATGAAGGTATATTTATTGAAATTAGTGGTGACCTGGACCCATGTGCAGACCATATCTATATCCGAGCATACCAGGGTTTTCAATAGCTGATACAGCGGAAGATAGTAGTAGACTCAGTGCTAGGGCTGTGGAAGGTAAAGATCGTGTAAGGTGCGCTAGATAATATTTCTAATTTTTCTCCTTTTTTCAAAGATCATCCAGTAAATCCTTCAGCCGATTGCTATGATGATGGTCCTGTGGACCTCTGTACAAATTAGCTCCGCTCAAAAAGTCTGATGAGGTGGTTGCTTCAGCGATGAAAGCAGTGGAAGAGCTAGGAGAAAAGAACGTGCAGATGATGAAGATACAGCGCCACCTAGAAGATTATTTTAGATTCTCTAATAACAAGCCATTTAGCTGATAGAAAAAGCTATCCGTTACATTGTTTAAAACCCCGGCTGGACTGGGGTTTTTTTATGGCCAAAGCATAGATACTAAAATACACTCAAGATTGCTTGGCACAAGTTGTGCTGCTATATTGGCAGCCAATTTTAGTGTTGTTGTGGGGTATATTTTAAGTGAAACGATGCGTTAAGCAGTATGTGAAAAAACACGGTCAAATACGGCGTATTTTAGTGTGTCGAACTGATAATATTGGTGACATGGTGCTGACAATACCGATGATTACCCTGCTTAAGCGCACGTGGCCTGATTGCCAGATTACTGTTTTGGCTCGTGATTATATTCAGGCAGTTGTTGAAGCTTGCGCTGAGATTGATCATTTTATGAGTTGGGACACGTTGCAGCAGCAGTCAACCAAAGAACAAATAGCCGCCCTTAAAACACAGCAATTTGATGTGGCGATTAATGCGCATGCAAATAATCATGCGCTGACTAAATTAATTTATCAGGCAAAAATTCCTATTCGCATTGGTCGAGGTAGGCGCTTATCAAAGCGCCTTTATTTAAATTGCCGACTAGAAACTGCGCGACTTTTAAAAGATCAGCACGAGGCTGAGTTAAACATGGGGCTCATTGAGCCTTTAGGCATTAGCTGTTCAATGCCCGCGGATGATTTGTACGAACTCATGTCACTAAACGTGCCTGCACCAACTGAAAATGTGCTGCAGTTTTTATCAAAAGATAAATTTAATCTGGTGCTGCATCCTTTTTCGAATAAGTAGTGCGTAGAGAATGGCCACTCACTCACTTTGAAGCAGCTAGTTGCCAAAAACTAGATCCTAGAAAAAGTTTAATATTATTATCTACTGGCTCCGCCAAAGGCAGAAGGTGAACAGTTAAAGGGTCAACAAGAAGATATGTCTGCAGTACTCATCAGGTCCACGAATTCGTTTGCGGAAATTATCGACTATTGCTGAATTATTTAATTTTATTGAGCATCATGTGGATGGTGTTGTAAGTTAGTGGTACAGGACCATTACATATGGCAGCTGCATTAGAAACTCCAGTTTTAGGGCTGTTCCCACAAAGCAAAGGGATTGGTTTGTCACGGTGGCGAGCAATTGGCTCTAATGCGTTATCTATTGCCACACCGAAGGTATGCTCTAAACAGTGCTGTTTTAATCATTGTGAGTGCATGCGCGCTTTGTCAGTTGAAAGCGTTGTTAATGCTGTGAAATCCTGGCAAGAAAAAAGCATATCTGATTAGTTTTTAAATGGCTATTGCTGCATTTCTAACGAGTTTTGTTATTTTTGTGTGTGGTATGTGTCAGCGTGAATGATGCGCTATGTATAATAAATTAAATGTTTTTAGGCTAAGTGATGGGTGGTGTGTGTTAGTTTAATCGAGGATTGCCTTGGCAATCATTTCTGGTTTTATGGTTTTAATGGCTTCGTCTGCGGGCGTGTTTGGCAGGTAGGGCCCATATTGATTGTCGAGATAACATGAAAAAATCATTGCCATTTTAGGATCTTTGACATAAGGACCGGTGACCTCTGGCTTAGATGGGCCATAAATCCCAATAACCGGAGTTTCTAGTGCGGCGGCCATATGAATGGTTCCGGTATCAGCTGCAATAAGTTGTTTTGCATTTTGAATGATATTAAGTGATTCATTAATTGAGGTTTTGCCAACTAATGTGATAACTGTTTTGGGGAGATTGCCTAATCGCTTGATGTAAGTGTTGTCTTGCGGGCCCCCAAGAATAACGAGAGTATATTTTTTTTCAAGCATGAGGATAAGTTCTCGCCAATAGTTGATTGGCCAGATACGATTATCATCTCGTTTTTTTGCGGAATTGCTTGTTGCGGGTGTTAAGCAAATATAAGGTTTTTTTAAAGTGATTTCTTTAGGTATCTGGTGGCTGGGATAAAGTTTTGGATAATATGGCGTCTTGTTTGAAATATTAAGTCCATATTTAAGTAGTTCGATGTAAAATTCAACAGCTGGTTTGGGTTTTTTTTTGGTTTTATTTTTTATAAATTGAAGAGCGTCAATTTTATGTAAGGCTGAAATTTTTTTAACAAGGGATTGAAAATAAGTCGCTGCTTCAGCGTTGATAAGTAGGTCGTAAGGATATTTGTGTGAGTGCTTGATAATCGCACGTTTTTCATTAGATAAAAAAATAGGTATTTTGCGATGATTTAAGGGAAGAATGGTTTTTACTCGCGGGTCATTTTTAAATAGATCAAAAGCGAAGTTTTTTGCGACCCAATCGATCTGAATATCGTTGCCATAAATGTCAACCAGTGCGTCCATCAGAGCTGATGCCCAGATTGTATCGCCTATATTACCAGAGCGAATAATAAGGATTCGGGCTGTTATAGCTGAAGTGTTTTTTTTATCACTATGGTCCAATGTGGTTCTCCAGGTTTTACTTTTTTTGATGTAGGTTGCCAAGTCCGATGGCGATGGTGGCAGCCATTAATGAGCAGGTGGTATTGACTGAAAAAGCAGGAAAGCTAATTGCAGCAAGCGCAGTAAGCTAGCAAAATCCTTTGAAGTGCCGGCTTTATCTTTTTGTGGTAGTGTTGCAGCTGCCTTATCATTCTCGCCAGTAAGAAAAAAGTAATACCCAGAAAAAGCTGATAAAGCCAATTAGCCCGAGCTGCAAAAAAATAAGCGCGTAGATGGTAACGCTAAAGTTTCGGTGGTGCTTTTGCAGGAATAAAGTCTCCATGGTGGGTTGGGCTATGTGAAAAGTGCCAACATCCAAAGCCGAAGAGTGGTCGTTATACTTAATATTGTTCATAGGCGTGTTTGCAAAGGTACATCCTAATTCCTCATTTGAGTGCTTTTATTGTGGTTTTTGTGCAGTGGTCCCTGCCATAGCTCTGAAATGCGATTTTTAAATGTCTGGCCTGCAGCAAAATTACTCGGCATCCACTTGAAAGCTGAGAAAAGTAACACAGCGAATACCGTGGCCGCAATTACTAAGCCCTTGAGTTTGAACCGGGTAAAAGCTAGATAGATGACGGCAACAAACAAACATAAATAAGCAACACGCTCAAACTGGGAGAAAATAGCAAAAACAAATAAAAGGCTTAGTGTGCCGTACAAAAGGTAGAAGGCCCAAGGCTTATGAATATCTGTTTTTTTAGAATGCAGTAAAGGTGTTGCAGCTAATAAAAAGCCAATGGCAAGAAAAGGATCCTCTGTCTTGTAGGTGATGTGTGTACGGAGTCTATAATTATTTTTCTAATAAGGCCGCTATGTTCTAAGCTAATGGCAAGAGAGGAGCCATGACTTGCAAAGTGAGTGATGATAATAAAAATAAGTTGACGAGAAGGCAAAAACAGAGGTTGATATAAGTAAGAAATTTAAAGCTTGCTTCTTTTGTTTTTCTTGAGTGAAAAGTATTCCAGTAAAAATAATTGGAATAAATAATAGGTAGTGTTTAAGTTCTTTGAACATGTCGTGTGAATCGATCGGGACATTAAAAGTGTGCAGTAGAACAATTAAAATAAACAGCCCAGTGGCGAGGAAAGTAGGTCTAATTATAACAGATCGCCAGTGTTGATAAAACGTAGGTAGGAAACAGGCAAGCATACCAATTGCTGGTAATAATAAACTTAAGGTGTGGAAAATGGAAAAAAAAATGATAATGGTTAATAAGAAAATCCAGCGTAGCACTTGGGCGTATCTTGATTCTTGGCGCTGATGGCTTGTATGGGGATGCATAGGAGGTCCTTTTTAGGTTCTACCGAGTGAATGAATGAAATAGATGCCGTGCCTCGCTTTTGAGAGCAGTCAGCCAGAGATGCCAATTAAACCAGTTTTTCTTTAAGGCTTCAAGTACGTAAGATTTTCCTTTGATTTTATGATTAGTCTTTTAAGCCGGGATGCAGTGATATAGGTTGTAAATAGATGTGATTAAGCCGGATGCTACTTACCTGGTCGCCAAGAATTTATGACACTTAAAACATCATTCACGCTAATCAGTTGCATACAGGCACAGTGCTCATTAGGTTGGCATGTTTTACAAGGAATTTGACTGGTTAATCCTGTTGCTTGTCGCCCGATAGGCCCCCAGCGAGCTAAGCCAATGCCTGGTTTTCTTGGGAACAGCCCTAAGGTATGAGTGCCACAAGCTGCAGCAATATGAAGCGGTCCTGTGCCGCTTACAACTAAGCCATCAACATTTTCCAACAACTGAACCAATTCTGCTAGTGACAGGCGGCCACAAATATTTTCTGCAAAACTACCTTTCAGCAACCCTGTTGCGTTTAAACGGTCCCCTTCCGCTTTTGACCCTGTAATCAAGACCTGATATTTTGCTGAATCAAGTCGCTTGGCTAGACCAATGTAATACTTTAATGGCCACTCTTTACCATGGCCATGAGAATAGGGGTGAAGCACTAGAGTAAAGCGATTGGGGTCAATGATTTTTTCTACTACAGGCGACATAAATTTAGGCTTTAATGAAACCATCGATACTAATTCACTTAGTTGATACTGGCTTGGCAACCCTAACCCTTTAAGCAGTAACATATTTAGCTGGGCTTCGTGTTTTTGAGATTTTTTTCGAGAAAAATTTAATAGGCGGTTACAGTATAGCCAGTGATACCAGCGACGATTAGTTCCAACTCGCAGTGGAATACCCGCTTTTTTTGAAAGTTGAGCGATAGATTTTACAGGAAAAACATGCAGTATAGCCTCGGCATTTTGTGCTCTTAATATCTTAGTAGCTTCATCGAGGGGGAGTGTTTTTAGTTGCGTCCAGTCAATGAAATGATCAACATGAGAGTGTGCTTGGACAACGTCTTTGACATAGGATCGTGCCAAAACACTTACTTTGCAGGAGGGCCATGCTTTTTTAATGGCTGTAGCTAGTGGAAGCGTTAATACCACATCACCAATATTATCGGTTCGACTGATAACTACATGATGCATTGCTTATCCTATGATCTAAAAAGTTAGTATTGCAAATGGCCGTTTTTTTGGCTACTTGTTTTGTTGTGGTTGGTTAGTTTTTTTCCCGTGTAAAGAGCAGCTTCAGCTCATATTTAATGACAACCAGTAGTAATGGCAGGTTAAACCATTTTATTTTAAAAGCTTTTATGAGTCGCAGGCGGGCAACTTTCGGGTTGTTTTGTTTGTAAGCACCGCGAACGGTAGATTTTAGAAACTTTTTTGGACAATATCCAGCGGGGCGCTGGCTTTTTCCATGTTTAAAGGCATGATTAAATATCCAGCATGCTTCATAGTCTCTGGGGTCGGCTATTTTGCTGTGATTGTTCGTTAATCGATCTTTGCTGTAATAACCGGAATACGCGGTAATGCAGTTTTCATAAGGAGGGATATCAATGCCAATAGGCCTCTTAAGTGTCGGTAAAATGATGTAGGTATTAGTTTTGTATTGATATTCCCCGGGGTTGATTGGGGTGCATTCAGTTTCGTTAATGCTTAAGTTCAAAGCTTTGCCCATTAAATTAGGGCCCGTTGGTGAAAGGGCGTCCCAACCATAATAGCCACGTTTAACATTGTCTGCGACCATACGGATGGCTTTTTCTAAAAAGGGGTGTTTGGGGGCGGAAAAAATTAGTGCAGTCCATAGATCATTTGAAAACTCTCGGTTTTTTTCGATGTCTTTAGCCATTATAAATTCACAATTTTGAGGCAGCAGTATGTTAAGTGGTTGATGAAGGACGAGCTTACAATCGGCATAAATCCCGCCATGAATATACAAGACACAATACATCCATAAATCTGCTCGATAGGCGCCGGGAATTAAATTGTCATAAGCGTCAATGACGCCTTGATCAAAATGTTGTTGAATAAAAGCACGTCGATCATCATCAGTGAAAAAGTGATGCTCCCAGTCTGGGTTTAAATCAATCCATGAATGCATGGCATCATACATGCCTTGCGGCACCTGATCGGTCTCCCAGGTCTGAAAGATTTTTTTAGGCAGGTGGTCAAAGCTAGCAGCAGAGTCGGTGCTTTTAGCCGGCGTGAATTTGGGCATGGTTTTTAGCTGATTCATAACAGACCTTGCTAAAATTAATCGAGAGAAGACATTAGCATGTTTGTCGGCTGTTGTCTCAGTATTAGCTATTCGCTGAAAAAAGCAGCTTCAGTTCATATTTAATGACAACCAGTAG
>CBDETP010000016.1:0-54838 GCA_965242995.1 Coxiellales bacterium | reverse complement strand
TTGTTTATGCTGATGAGATAGTAAACTATTACTTTTTAAGTGCTTTTCGTCTTAACAAAGGACTCTTTAGTAATTCGACATCTTTTGTTTTTTTAATTTCTTTTGTCTATTTGTTTTCTTGCTTTTATCAAGGAAGTAGTTTTTCTATGCATGTGTTGGCTAAGAGTAGCAGATTTCCAGGTAGGCGTATTTTGGGGTTGGTGGTCGCTTTAAGCTCAATGGTTTCTGGGTGCTTCCAGGAATCTGCAATGTATAGCGTTCTTTCTTTGATTGTAATGGGAATCTACGCTGATCTTCTTTCAGGTGTTCTACTCCCGGAAAAGTATGGAAATTATAGTAAAAGCCTTTATAGTCAACATAGTAATGGAACTCAGTTTGAAAGTAAGTTGGGTGTTCCAGGTTATGGTTTTTATGAGGATATGCAAAAAAAATATGGCTGGTTTAATATTGTTGAATTTTCTTTTGTGGTGATGGTTTTTCTATATTGTAAACCTCATTTTCGCCAAAAAAATACAGAAGTCAGGATGACAGCTTATCTTGATGTGCTAAGGAAATATGGTTTTATCGGCAATAGGGTGGTTGTATCCAAAGAATTGTTTGAGGAAGCAGGAGGGGCGGCAGCTTCTTTCTCTGAGGGAAATAATGAGTATGCTTCTACTGACACTGCTATAGAAGCACCTAAAACTGATAAGCCATCTAAGGAAAAAAAAGGCGGACAGCTTTTTTCTTCAATGCCTTCTGATAATTATCATAAAGCTGTTAATTTTCTTGGAGCTGCCACAGCAGGATTTCAAACCAATGTGAGTGCTTGGTATAAAACCTAGGGTAAAGCTTATGCTTGAGCACAGGGTTTTTTAATAAGTTGTTGCAGCTCGTCAACTAAGGCTTTTTGATCTTTGTCGAGCGTTTTTTCTTGTTGGATTTTCACAATCTCTGCTTGAACGCAGGATTTGCTCCGGCGTGGTTGATTTTTAAAATCGACCATTGAGTTGGGATTTTCATTGTTTAAAAAGTAATGACTGCTGAGCGCTTTTTCATCTTGAGGTAGGTGCTGTTTAAAGTGTTTGGCTAATAAGCGAAGCGCTAGGCTTTGTAGTGAGGCATCTTGTAGTTCTGTTGCCACCGCATATTTGTTCTCAGCGCTTGCTTGATGAAATTGTTGCATGGTTCGAGTATCGTGCGCTGAAGGAAAGCCATTTTGATATAATGCAGCATCCGGATCAATGTTTTCAATAAAAGGATAGGTTGCATTTTGATAATGCGTAACCATGGCGTTCAGGGTTGTGGTGTTATTATTCAGCCAGGCTAGATTTTCGTTAAATGTGTCTTGTTGCTCACTAGTAAAGTGGTGCGTTTGAGGATGGTCTGGTGATAATAGCCATTTTTGTTCGGCCGGTTTGCGCTGCACCATAAAGACATGAGATTGAAAATCATCTGGTGTTGCTTGTTGCAAATCGGCTAAGTCCAACCGTAGCCATAAACTTTGGTTTTTATAGACCTTATGTTGCCCTAAGGCAATAACCGGCGCTTGATAGCAGCGCGCGGCACCCAGTGCGCCGTGCATAAGCGTGGCATGTTGGGTGGTTCGTTGGCCGATGGCAACGCGAGGCAGCGTGCTAATTATTTTGCTGTCGTGTTGCTTGTTAAAATAACGACAAGCGGTTTGCCAGCGAGTACTGTCCTGCTGTAAGCGACGAGTGAGCTCAACGGTTGCTTCAACATCGACCATCGCATCATGTGCTTGGCCATGCATTAATTGGTTTAATTGACCGATATTTTCTAGTTTAAAGCTGGGTCTGCCATCAACCTCTGGCCAATCAATGCAGCTAGCACCGTTGATGTAATACCATAAAACGATGGGATAAATATCCATGCGCGAGCATTGGTTTGCGTATTGATGAGTGTATGGTGTTAATAAATTTCGATAAAAAGAAAAACGTAAAAACTCATCATCAAAACCCAAGGTATTATAACCTAGACTGATTGTGCCAGGTGTGTTTATGATGCGATGAATTTTTTTCATCGCGACGTACTCATTATCACTGTTTTGTAGTGTTGCCAATGAAATGCGATGCGTGGTGCTAGCATAAGGTGACGGTAAAACGTCAGGATTTAATGTCACGGTGAAATTATAACGCTCAATTTCACGCAAAGATAAATCAGTGCGAATGGCAGCAAACTGCATGACTTGATCGAAACATTTATTTAATCCAGAGGTTTCTAAATCGTAAAACAAATAACTAGGTGATGGCATAAAAAATCCGTTTTATTGAGGGTGATAGGCGCATTGAACAGAATCGATGTGTTCAACAGCGTGTTGTGCTGCTTGCTGGTATTGCTGTTGTCGAGCGTGATAATCGCTGGGTGTGCTTTCATTAAAAATAAGCATCAATTGCAAATTACCATCTAGATAATGCAGCTGCATGGTGCTAATCGTGGTAAAGCCGGGCAGTGATTTCCAGGCGTGGTTTAGTTTTTTGCTAAGCTCAGCCCGATTTAATAAGTGACTGGACGGCGAGCAAGTCTCGTCGTCTTCAGGATCAATGTGAATGGTAACGTCAGCAATAAGGGGGTTGAGCTGTCGCAAACTGCGTTGCACTTGATCACCAGTGTGGTGGCCTTCTGAGACACTAATGTACGAATCTACTTGAATGTGCGCATCAACAAAAATATAGCCACCCAAGAGGCGCGTGCGGACCTGATGCACGGCAGCAACACCGGGGATTTGCTGGGTGTTTTTCAGAATGTCGTCCAGTGTGTCGTCATCAACACCTGTGTCGATGAGTTCTTTGATGCTGTTCCAAATCATCTTAATACCCATCTTCATGATGATCAGCGCAATTATGACAGCAGCAATGGCATCTAAATAAGGAATGCCAAACATCATGCCAACCGCGCTAATCAGAACAATCAAGGAAGTCAGTGCATCACTGCGGTGATGCCAGGCATTTGTGGTTAGCAATTGCGAATGAATTTTTCGTGCTTGAAACAAGGTGTAGCGAAACAGCCATTCGTTCACAGCGATTGACCCTAAAGCGACAATTAATATCGATAAGCTTGGTTTTTTAAAAGTAATGTGATTGATCAAGTCATTAATAACATTCGAGGCCAGGGCAATACCCACCAAAATTAAAATGATCGCAATGATCAGCGTTGCAAAGGTTTCAATGCGATGATGGCCATAGGGGTGTTCTTTGTCGGGTTGTTTGTTGCCGGCTTTGCTGGCAATGAGCACTAAGCCATCGGTGAGCAAGTCAGAGAAAGAATGCAGGCCATCGGCCACTAAGGCATGTGATTGACCAATGACGCCAAATAGCACCTTAACAATGGCTAGCAGGGTGTTAAGCACAATGCTGACCCACGTGACACGCTTGGTGACCTGGTGACGGCTTGTGTTGGTTTGTTCGTTAGTGTTCATGATGAGCATAGAATAATGCAAAAGGGTGCTTTGTGCCACTGCATCGTTGTTAGTTGTTATCGATAGCATAACGGTGTAGGTGTTTTGTTGGTGTTGCGCTACAATGGCTGAAAGGCTGAAGGGGGTGTGTCGTGTGATAAAGTCAATTGAGCTAATAACAATTATGCTGCAAGATGAATGGTGTCATGATCATTTGTTGGAGAGCGGTGTTGGCTTGACTCAATTCTAAGGTGGTGCTAATGCGCTCACCCCACCAATAACAAGGATTTTTTAAATGAAACTTCACACTTTTGGATTGTGTGCGATACTTGCTATCGGCGCAGCCTCTCTTAGTGGTTGTAGTAGCGGCAGTAGCACATCAACTCCCCCGCAAAATCCGATTACAGTAACGCGCATAACTGTCGAGCTGCCCGCAGGCTGTAAGGGTGGTGAGTTGTATGCGAATAGTAATTCCTCTTGGAAAAGTAATTTTGGGTTTTTTGTTATTGCTGCTACTGGTAACGTGACTGAAGCTGATTATAATAATTTTACTCCTGATCAGCTGGTAAAGCCTGTTGATATTACCGATGCGTTCAATAAGTCACTTAATGTTAAGGGAGCACAAATCTGGTACTTTTTGGGTGGTGAGCTTCCCTCTGGTGACGGCCCGCCAGATGGCAAAACCTACATGTACTGCAAAGATAACAATGACCAGCAACGCCCGGTGTCTTTTGCTATTTATGAGGATGAGAATGAGAATGATGATAAGCTGTTATCTAGTAATTTAGTGTTAGGGACAGATATTAAGTATGATGGCCCTATTAAATTAGTCGGCACTATGGGTCAAGCTGCTAGCTTAATGCATGGTATTTATCTATATGATTCTAAACATCCTCATCAGCATCAACAAACTGATATTTTGAATAAAACAAACAAATTATAATTTAAGGAATTATTATGAAAACAACTATCAAAACTTTATTAGCTTTAATGGCTCTAACTGCAACCACTGTTAGTTTTGCTGCTGCAACATCTTTTGCTGATGGCCAACGCTTAACAGCGAAACAATTAAATACTGTTTCAAGCCAAGCTTACGATGTAAGTACAGTATTAGGTTTAAATGCACAAGGTAATGCTGTGGTAGCTGATCCTAAAGCAAGCTTAACAACAGCTATTCAAAATGCAGTAAGCAAAGCGGCTCAAAATTGTCATCAAGCAACTTGCTCTAGCACTGTGTACTTATTACCTAACCAAACGTACACTGTAAAACAATCAAGCTTAAACATTCCTAGTAATGTAAGTTTAGCGACAATTGGTCATGCTTCAGCAACGATTGCTTTAAACAATGCGTATTTATCTGTTGGTGAAAATGTATCATTCACAAATGTTAATATGATTAGCAATCAAAGTGCAACGACTCAAAAACAATTAAAAGGTAGTCATGTTTCTTTGACTAATGTTACTTTTAAATAATATTAAGTTATTTAATGTGGAAGCCGCTTTTTAGCGGCTTCATTGTTTGTGGGGACTTCTCCATTACTTGTCATCCCTTATTGATTGTGGAATCTGCAAAAGCATGGATCATTTTGATTTTTGAATAGTAAAACTTTTATTAATAATTATTTATTCATGTTTTTTTAAATTCAATTTATCAGCTAGCAATCATTCTTCGTCTATTTTATTGTTAGATGTGTCCTTGTTGAGCAGATCTAATTCGGCATTGCTAATGCTTTCTCTTTTTTTTGAATGTGTCATAATGTCTTTGATTATATACAGCCATAGATAAGGGTTAGTGTGAATTATGAGTGAAAAAAATAAAATTATAGCCACTTTTGATGGTTGGGCCAGCAGTGATCGCTCTGATATTATGGCAGCAGGGCATAAACATTCTGTTGAAACCATGCTGTTGATGGCTAAGTCGTTGAGTGATTATCATTTTCTTGATATTGGTTGTGGCAATGGCTGGGTTGTTAAAACCATTGCTCAAGACCCTTGCTGTAGTGGTGCTTGGGGTGTTGATTTGTCAGAAAAAATGATTGAGCTGGCAAAAACTCGTCGTCAATCAAGCAAAGAGCATTATCGCTGTTGTGATTTTGAAACGGCTCCTTTTGATAGGTGCTTTGACTTAATTTTATCGATGGAGGTTTTGTATTATATGCATAAAGTTCCTGATTCTTTACAAAAAATCTATCAACTTCTAAATCCGGGTGGTACTTTTGTAATGGGCATAGACTACTATCAAGAAAATCCAATGAGCCATAGTTGGCCTGAGGATGTTGCGCTCGATATGACGTTGTTAAGTATTGAGCAATGGGGTAATTTATTCTTGCAAGCAGGCTTTCAGGATGTATCTACCAGACAAGTAACCGACCCAGCAGCTGCTGAAGAATGGAAAAATCAACTGGGTACTTTGGTTGTGACTGGAAAAAAACGTAAGTAGTTTAATGGCTTAAGCGTTTCTTGTGCCCGAGTGATTAAATCAGCGGATAGCAAATATCTTGGATTGTTGTGATTTTTTGAGATTAATTTTTTACTTAGAATTATTTATTTATAATTTGTTGAAATTGCATTAAGGAGCTGACAAGTTTTCCTTGCTGGTTGGTTTTTACCAGAGTGTTTTTATTGCACGCTTGTCTTAGTCGGTATTGTGCCAGGGCGCTGTAAATAAACAAAATAGGTTTTGCCGCCTGGAGCGCTGCAATAAGTTTTTCTTTAGGGTTGAAAACCAAGTAATTTTTTAGACAGGCATTTGTAAGTTGCTGGTAATTTTCACTGTTTTCATGTAAGTGGTGATGTTTTTTTACAACATGCAGGCAGTTTAAAAGCGATAGGAATGGGTGTGAAATTACAATTTCACCTAAATCAATCAGAGTGATTGTTCCATTTTTTTTAGAATAAAGTGTGTTGTTATCATTGAAGTCTGGTTGCACTAGGGTTTCTGGAATTGAAAATTCAGCTAATTTATCACAGCTTTGTATGACCTTGGGTGTTAGCTTTCTTAGTTGATTGTATTGATCTTCAGTTGCGCCATCAGATAAAATCCAGTCTTTTTTCGCTAATAATTCATCGTAAAGACGTGGTATGTTTTTTAAGCGGTAGTCTGGCACACCAATAGTTAATAGGCACTCGATATTGTTAGAGACATCAATTTGCAGTTGTGTGAATTGATTCACTGCTCGGCAAAATAAGTTACTATCATATTTTTTTTTAAGTATTTCTCGAAAGGATGTGCCATGATCTTTCATTAAAAAAGCACATAAGTTGGTGCTGTATGCAATAATTTGAGGAACAGATGCTTGAAACTGATGGTGCAGGGTTTGTAGTATGTGAGCCTCGGCAATTAATTTTGGTGTTTGCTTGACATAAATATAGCCCTGTGTTGTGTTAAAACGAATAACATAAGACCAGGGTGATTTAAGCACCTTTTCAGGTGTTTCATTAATTAATGAGTAGTTTAATGATTTAAGCGTTTCTTGTGCCCAGGTGATTAAATCAGCGGGAGGTGTGTTATGCATGTTTCGTGCCACTTTTCTGTTAATGTGTTATGGGTTTAGGCTACAGGCAGCCGGCTCTGGTTGTCTATCGCAAATAGCTAAGATGGTTTGAGTGGGCGGGCGGGAGTGTTTTTTTTTGTATAACACCCCTGCAGCAATAGCTAGTGGTATTAGTGGAAGAATCAAACCACTAGCGGTGGCGCCGACAGCTATAGCTAATGCCGCAGAAGCGTGTGCTAAAATTGCAACAAAAGACAGATGTGTGCTGGCGGCAACAATTGCACCGGCAGTGCTGCCAGAGATGGCCGAGCTTACACCAACCTTAGTTAATACACTCCTCTTTCTTTGACTTTTTTTACAGTGTAATAACTTTTGAGCAGAGTGTCGGCGCATTGCGGTTTGTATTTTTGTGGCGGCTCGTTTTTGTTGCATGAGTCCAAGTAATTCATTTTTGACTGGCAGAAATATTGATTGATGTAGTTCGTGCTGAGCTAAAATTTTTTGATGATATTGTTTATAGTGTTTTTGAATTATTATGACTGATTTGTTTTCTTTTTTTTTGTCAGACTCTCGTATGATATCTACGGCAATTTTCAATAAAGATAGCAGTGGATGCTCTTCATTTTCTGTTGGAGAGTCTTGGCATGCCGTTTTGAAGATCTCTGAGTGTTTGTTGAGTAAGTAATGAAGTATAGAATAGCAATTTTCAATGGGTAAATTATTGAGGTGATGAGAATAGATGAGCCTGATTCTTTCTACTTCAGGGTAGTAGCTTTGACTAAGCTGGTTTTCTATTTCAAAGGTGGTCTGTTCTATTTTTAATTTTAAAAGTTCCTCTCGCCCTTGCCCCTGCTGCTGCGGTGCTGGTTCTTTTTGCTGCTGCCGTTGCTGTTCTTGCTGCTGCCGTTGCTGTTCTTGCTGCTGCTTGCTGTTCTTGCTGCTGCTTTTGCTGTTCTTGCTGTTCTTGCTGCTGCCGTTGCTGTTCTTGCTGCTGCTTTTGCTGTCGTTGCTGTTCTTGCTGTTCTTGCTGTCGTTGCTGTTCTTGCTGCTGTCGTTGCTGTTCTTGCTGCTGTCGTTGCTGCCGTTGCTGTTCTTGCTGCTGCTGTCTTGTTTTTTGGTTTTTAATGGATGATAGTGTGTTTTTATTAAAAACACCTAAAGCTTTAATATATAATTCACTACTATTGTTACTATTGTTTAATTTTAATATTTCTTGTGCTATTTCTCTGATATGTGATTCAGTTTTTTGATTGCTTTCTTCAGGTTTTTGCACCTCATCAATAAGACGCATGAAGTGGTTTGTAAAATTTTCTAATTCATCTTCAAGTAGTTGTTTTTTTAGCTCTACAGTTAAAAATAGTCCATTCTTGTTTGATAGATTTTTTGCTTTCTCAAGAGTGCTGGTAAGTTTATCTTTTAAGTGGTTTGGCAGAAATTCTGATAATTTTATTATTGTGTTAAAAACAGGGCCATTTTCCTGCCCCTGTTGGTGGAAGGGTGTCATGTTGAATCCTTGTTGATTTCTTTGGGATAATTTCTTATACGCCCATGATCTTGATGGGTCAATAGTGGTTGGTGTTTTTTTAAAATAAGTAAAGGACAGCTTTGTTGGGGTCATAGATTGATTAATGTGGGTAAATGTTTTAGCCTGCGCATAGGTAAATAAGAGGTTTGTTGAAAATGACCAGTAATAGCTATAAGCCATTGATTTTAATGGTGGAAGATGAGGCCGCGATTCGTGATATGCTCCGGTTTTCATTATCTTCTGCAGGGTTTTCTGTTGCTGATGCAGCAAGTGCTAAGGAGGCATTGTGCTTTCTCAAAAATCAGCAGCCAAGCCTGATTTTAGTCGACTGGATGTTGCCAGAGCAGAGTGGCGTTGAGTTTATTAAAGGCCTTAAGAAGAATAAAGATTTTCGAAATATCCCTATTATTATGTTGACCGCAAGAGCAGAAGAAGAAAATAAAATTAAGGGTTTGGAGGTGGGCGCAGATGATTATATGACAAAACCTTTTTCACCTAAAGAATTGATTGCGAGAATTAAGACGGTTTTAAGGCGGGGGGTTTTATACACGCCCGGCAATGTTTTGTGTTTGGGTCCATTAAAATTGGATGCAGAAAAGCAT
This sequence comes from Coxiellales bacterium, assembly GCA_965242995.1. Lineage (GTDB taxonomy): Bacteria > Pseudomonadota > Gammaproteobacteria > CBDETP01 > CBDETP01 > CBDETP01. The sequence continues at coordinate 45,820 of CBDETP010000016.1, read as the reverse complement.
GAGCTTACTATTAATGATGACCTAATTGATTTAACAGCGATGGAGTTTAAGTTACTGGAATTCTTTCTGACACATCAAAATAAAACGTATAGCCGAGATCGTTTAATGAGTAAGGTTTGGGGATATAATGCTTATATTGATGAAAGAACGGTGGATGTTCAGGTGAGACGATTGCGTAATAAATTAAAATCCTACGCTTGTGATCACTTGATAAAAACCATACGAGGATTGGGCTATCAACTAAGTTATGAGGAAAAGAGTGAAAAATAAAACAAATCAGTCAGTTGGTGTGCAGTCTCAGATGGTGAAGTTTGAAAAAATTCGATCTGACTTTGTTGCAAATGTTTCGCATGAGTTGCGCACGCCTTTGACGGTTATTAGAGGTTATTTAGAGGCGTTATTAGATAGTCCAGATCAACCAAAGCAAGAGCTTTTGAAAATATTTGAGCAAATGCATCAGCATAGTGCGCGTATGGAAGCAATTATTGAAGATTTATTGTTGTTGTCTAGTTTAGAAACACAACAGGAAATGGATCATGTTGATGAGCAGGTTGATGTTTCTTCTTTGTTAGCAATGGTGGTTGATGAGGCTAGGGTTTACAGTGGAGAGAAGTCTCATCAAATTACATTGGAGGTTGATTCTACTTTAAAATTATTGGCAGAATCTCATGCTTTAAAAAGCCTTTTTTCAAATTTAATTATTAATGCCGTTAAATATACACCAAAGAATGGTGATATTCATGTGTGTTGGTTTGTTTGTGATGGCGCGGCTGTTTTTGAAGTAAAGGACACAGGAATTGGCATTGCAGCTAAGCATATCCCACGACTAACAGAGCGATTTTATCGAGTTGATAAAGCTCGTTCTCGTTCGAGTGGCGGTACCGGCCTGGGGCTTGCTATTGTTAAGCATGTTTTAATTCGCTACCAAGCTTTTTTAGAGGTTGAGAGTGATTTAGAGAAAGGCAGTTTGTTTCGCTGTATTTTTCCTGCGGAGCGAATTTTCTGTGAGCGGCACGCCAAATAGTTACAGTATGCTAAAAGAAATGGCAAAAAACATTAAAAAATTACTGGAAAACGATGATATTTTCAGTTATCCTTAGCCCGCTTTCCTTTATCGGTAAAAATAAGGAGTCATTATGAGTAAGATAAAAATTTATAGTATAGGGCTGAAATGGGCATGTATGCTTCCTATTGTGTTTGTTTTAGTTTCAATGGTGTTTTTTTGGTTTTTTAACATGCATCATTCTCAAAGTTATGGAGCCACTCATACTAGCTATCGTTTTGATTTTATTCCTGATGGCATTACTATTAGCCAGGCACCATCTATTTTAGTCAAGGTGGCAGGGTTTTTTATTAGCTTGGCTCAAAACAGTATGCTATTTTTGGTTTTTATTTATTTGATAAAATTATTTTCTCTTTATGGCAGGCGGGAAGTGTTTTCTTTAAGAAGTGTGAAATTAATTCGTAAAGTGGGTGTTGTGTTATTGCTATCTGAGTTAGTTTTTAATCCGATTGGTCAGATGCTATTAAGTTTGTTGTTAACCTTTAATAATTCACCCGGTGATCGAGCTCTTTCGGTTAGCCTGTCTGGATCAAACATGAGCTTGGTGTTGGTTGCCGTTATTGTTTTGTTGCTGTCTTTTGTAATGAAAGAAGCTCAGGTGTTGCAAGCAGAAGTAGATCAAACGGTTTAAGGAGTAATATGGCTATTGTTATTAATTTAGATGTTATGTTAGCAAGGCGAAAAGTGAGCTCAAAAGAGTTGGCTGCTGCCATTGGTATTACTGTACAAAATTTATCAATACTAAAGACAGGGAAAGCTAGGGCTATCAGGCTGTCGACACTAAACGCTATTTGTAATTTTTTGGAATGTCAGCCGGGTGATTTACTGGAGCATCAGGTGGAAGCAGGCTCTCTAAGTTAATGGGCTAAAAATCTTTGCAGTGGTTAACATTGCTGAATAAAGGCATCTGAAAAAGTCTTGAAAAAATGAAATATAATGAACTTTTAAAAACTTTAAAGTTGCCTAGGGATGCCAGCATTGCTGACATTTTAGAGGCTCACCGTGAGTGGGGTTTAAGCTGGAGGGAAGATAAACTATTCGAGGAAGTTTTGGATGAAATTAATAAGTTGCCTGCTCGTGAAGTGCTGTTGCATGCGCAGCGGCTGTTGAGAGAGCTCATGGGAGCACAAGAAGGAAAAGAACGAGCAAATAAAACCTCATCATCAGATCTTTCGGAAGAGCAGTTTGATGATTTTCTGAAGGCTGGTATTTTCGGTGTTTCAAAAAACAAGAGTGTGCTCATTGCTGTAGTGAAGGGTTTGATTTCTGAAAATGGCAAGGATCTATTAAAAAGAGAGGTTGTCACATTAGATTTGCTTAAAAAGATAAAAGATGCCACTACTGCTGAATATATTTTAGAAAAAGGCGTGTTGAATGATTTTTTGGAGAGTAAAGAAAGTTTGACTAATAACTTCTTGTTGAGTAGCTTATTTGAGACAAAACCTCAAGATTTGAAAAGAAAAGTTGAAGAGCTAGGGGGGGGGCAGTCTAGGTCAGAAAAGTGTAGCCGCTTCTCCTCTACAGAAGGTGGTGAGGGCATAGTGAACAGGGGGAAAGGTAGAGGGGTTGTTTTTGAGTTCTAATAGGGTTGATTTATTCGAAAAATTAGCTTAATAAAATAATTAAGCCCTAACATTATTAAATGCTAGGGCTTTTTTTTAAATATTTTTTTGAGGGGGTAAAAAAATTCTTAATTATTGATACATGGCTTGCTGCTGAATAACCATGCCATTAGGTGTTTTTACACTATGCTCATAGGTCACAGGATTGTCAGGGCATTGCTTAAAGCCACATTCCATATACGTTGTTATAACATTGGCTAATGCTAGGAACGTTAACAAAAATAAAATCACATGAATGATTTTCATGGTGGTTTTGCTGTGTGTCATTTCTTCACGGCTGCGTAATTGATTGTCGAACATTAGCATAATGGCAATAAGTAAAATAATAGCAATTGCCATTACAAACACCCAGGTATAAAGGTGTAAGCCTAAAAATGGTGCGCCATAGCCTGTTGGTTGGCCGGGTACTGGAGCAATGTGCAGTAAAACTTGGCGTAAAGCTGTGGCTCCTGTAAATAGTGCTGCAAGCAATGAAATGCCATAGTGACTTGGCCTGAAGCCGAAGCGTAGGTTCATCGCAAAACCGATTGTCGTGGCTAACAAACCTAGTCGCTGTAGCAGACATAAAGGACAGGGCAGCTCAGCCAGCTTGAATTGTAGAAAGTAGGCGACACTGAGGACTAAGATAATGCCGGCTATGTCTAGCAAGTTACTAAATAGAGTGAATTCTTTTTCAGCTGATAATTTCATAATGTTCCTTATTATAAGTTAATCGCTAGGGTGTCGGTAGCGTGATGCATAAACCAAAAGGTAGCTAATGCCAGGAACACATAAAAGGTTATAATGGCAAAGCGGCGCTTACCATACCAGGTTAAGCCGAAAACAGCTGTGAGCAAAGCAAAAAGTAATACCATCATGATTAATCTCCTCCATGAGTGAATGATGTTTTTTCGTTGGTTTGGTTATTAATATAGCAAAGTTTTTTGTTATAATCACCTGAATTGACGTTTTAATTTCTTATTAAGTGGATTTTAATTTTTGATAAAGCGCTAGTGCAACTTTTCGTTCATAGGCGTGGTCGACGATGGGTGTTGGATAGTCTTTGCCAAGAATGCATTGATAGTTTTGTTGCTCTTCCTCGGAGAGCTTCCATGGTGCATGAATTTTTTTTGTGGGGATGTGTTTAAGTGCGGGCAGCCATTTTTTTACATACAAGCCATCGGGGTCGAATTTTTCGCCTTGGGTGATTGGGTTAAAAACACGAAAATAGGGAGAAGCATCGGCGCCACTACCAGCAGTCCACTGCCAGCCGGCAGCATTGCTTGCAATATCTGCATCTAGTAGGCAGTCCCAAAACCATTTTTCGCCCTCACGCCAATCAATGTGTAAGTCTTTTGTTAGAAATGAGGCGACAATCATTCTGACTCGATTGTGCATGTAGCCAGTTTTATATAGCTCTATCATGCCAGCATCCACAATTGGATAGCCTGTTTTTCCTTGTTGCCACTGCTTTAAAGCGGTTTTTGATTTTTTCCAGTCGAAATGATTAAAGGCTGCTTTGAAGTTTTTTTTAGGCAGTTGTGGGAAATGAAATAATAAATTGTAGGAAAATTCACGCCAGCCAATTTCAGATAAATAAACGTCAATTGAGTTTGCGTTACTGGTATGTTCATGCAGTTTTTCTTCTACGGCATGATAAATTTGCAGTGGACTGATTTCGCCAAAGTGAATGTGAGGTGACAGCTCTGATGTTCCCTGTTGATCCGGTCGGTCTCTGCCTATTTTATAGTGATCAATGGCATTTTTTAAAAAATGGCGAAGTTTCTTGTGGGCACTATCTTCGCCCGGCTCCCAGCGTGTAGCAAAGTCTGCTTGCCAGTTTTTTGGTAATAGTTCCCAGCTATTTAAGCGATCACTTTTGACAGATTGAGGTAGGGTGGGTAGCACTTTGCTGAGTTTGTGCTTTGCTTGAAATGCTATTTGTTGCTTTGCACAGCGCCAGTAGGGTGTAAAAACCTTAAAATAGCTGCCGGATTTGTTTTTTATATTCCAAGGTTCATTTAACAAATAACCAGGGAAAGAGTGAACGGCCACTCCTTCTTGTTCGAGTGTTGCTTTGGTTTTTTTATCACGAGCAATAAGCTCTGGATCATAGGAGCGATGCCAAAAAATAGCAGAAACATTGTGAGTTTTGCACAGTTTCTTTAGTGTGTCTGTTTGTGGCCCTTGTTGTAGGATTAGTTTAGATTGGTGTTTTTTAAGTGATTGATCAAGTGCGCTAAGGCTATGGTGAAGCCACCAACGCTGAGCGCCACCCATGGGTCGGCCGCTTGTCTCGTCAAATATATACACCGGGATGATTTTATCTGCAGCAGCACAGGCTGCACTTAATGCAGCATGGTCCTTTAGGCGCAAATCTTGTCGAAATAAAACAATGGCTGTCGTCATGCTCGCCCCTTTATTTTGCTAAAATATCCGTCAATGCCTGCGGCAGTGTTGGGTGTTTAAAATGAAAGCCAAGGGTTTGTAGTTTTTCACAGGATATGTTTTGGCCTTTGAGTAGTAGTTCATCGCCCATTTGGCCGAAGAGTAATTTAATGGCCGGTGCCGGTAGTGCCATCCAGCAGGGTTTGTTTAGCATGGAGGCGAGGACCTTTGCAAAATTTCGCTGGGTGGTCGCCTCAGGAGCAACAACGTTTATGGGTTCGTGAATGTCTGGGTGCTCTAGTACAAAGCGAATAGTCCTGACGGCATCAATTAATGAAACCCAGGGGAAAAATTGCTGGCCGGAGCCAATTTTTGCTCCTAACCCCAGTTGAAAGCTTGGCAGTAACTTCGCCAGTGCACCATCGTCTTTATCCAGTACGACACCAAAACGCAGGCAGGTCACCGATACGCCTTGCTCAACAGCTGGCAGCCAGGCTTGCTCCCAGTTTGATGCGACTTCAGCGACAAAAGAGTGATGTGGGCCATCTAGAACGTCACTTTCACGTAGTGGGTGAGTGCTGCGCTTGCTGATTAAATCATAAATGCCAATGGCACTGGCCGAGATGATGCGAGGTGCATTTTTGCCAAGGCTAGCACATGCCTTGGCTAGCCACTGCGTGCTTTGTGTCCGACTGAGCATGATTTTTTGTTTTTGCTCTTCGCTCCAGCGCTTGGCGCCAATATTTTCACCGGCTAAATGAATGATAGCGTCAAAAGATTGTAGAAAATCACTGCCTTTTTCCTTTAAAGATTCCCAGTCAAGGCAGGTGAAATGTTCATGAGGAAATAGTCGGAGCAGTTTTTTGTCAGATCGACCGACAAGACATAAAGTGTCGGCAGTCAGCTGCTGGTGAATCAGTGCTTGACCAATCATGCCACTGGCACCAGTGATTAAAATTTTCATGGGCTTTCTTCCTTGTTTATAATGGCATTGTAAAGGCTTTTAAAGGCCTTGCAAACCGGTGTAGAATTACCTAAGTTATTTTGAAAATAAAAAGGATGTTGACATGAAAAAGCGGTTGATGATTTTGCTTGGGGCTTTGTGCTTGGGAGGGTGTGCGACAGCAGTGAAAAATCCACCACAAACTGTTGCCAACGTTAATTTACAGCAGTATGCAGGCACATGGTATGAAATTGCCTCCTTTCCCAATCGCTTTCAGCGAGACTGTCGCTGCACAACAGCAAACTATCAGCTAACAAGTGATCAGGAAATCATTGTAACCAATAGCTGTCTAAAAGCCAGCACAGGCAAGCGCGATACCGCTGTAGGTAAGGCGTGGTCAGTGTCAAAAAGTAATAGCAAATTGAAAGTGCAGTTCTTTTGGCCTTTTAGTGGCGACTATTGGATCTTACACATAACACCTGGTTACCAGGCGGTGCTAGTTGGTAATCCACAGCGTAATTACTTATGGATTCTTGCTAGAAAGCCGACGCTGTCGACTAAGCGTTACCAGGAGTTAGTATCCATTGCAAAACAACAAGGCTTTGCTGTTGATAATTTGCGAAAGACTAATCAGGGTTCTTGTCAGTATTTGTCATAGCCCGAAGGGGGGTTGTAAAAAACTCATTTGAGTCTGATTTGCTTTCTTTATCTAGAAGGTGTGAAAGCGCGCCTTTATTTTGCAGTCAGGATTATTGTGATTGATCACTAGCGGCCCATCATTGAGCCGAGCAGGGGTTCATTCATACCTGAGCGCGGGGGGTTTTTGCTGGATGAACGAGATGTTGAGCGGCTCACCCCAGGCTGACCGGCTGTTAGTTCGCTAACAAACTTTTCAGCATCCGCAATAACTTTTGAAGGGTTACCTCTAGCGCATATCTGCTCAAGGAATCTCTCCAGGTCTGCTCGTCGTTTGTGGTTTTCACCATTCATAAGTATGCACTTAATAAGTAAAATAAGTATTAATAGTTCTATGAAGTCACTTGCTTTTTCCCAGCTGCTAGAGCTGCTGTTGCCAAGGCCTGGGGAAAGCACTTCAATGCCGGCGGTAAATAAGCAGGAAAAAGCAAACACAGGGTCAAGTAAAAGTCCTTTGGCTTCTGTCGCTTTTTTTAGAGGTTGTAGCCAAGTAGGCAACTTCCTGGTGGTTTTTAAAGCCACACTCAGAGCATCTAACATTAAAACTGGCAGCACAAAAAGGAAGGGTATCTCCTTGCCTGCTTCTGAGACGCCGGATAATGCTGCAATAATAGGTAAGTAGTGTGCGGCGACTAGGGTCGCAACCTGCATTTCAACTAACCTCAGGGTGGATGATGTGGTTTTTTCGATAATATCAAAAGCTTTGGCCACTGTGCTGGCTTTTGCATACTGGCTGGGTTTTGGGTCAGGGCGATACTGTCTTCCATGCAAGGCTAATAAAGAAAATACTAAAAACATAAATGCATAAAAAATTGAAGCACCAGGTAGTCGAGAGTGATTTTTACTTATAACGGCTATGGTTAGGCTTGTGCTAATGATAAACCAAAGATAGCTAAATGTTGTGTTTGTTTTTGGATAATCTTTTTTGTCACTTATGGGGTGTGAGCAAAGGTCGATAAAAAAGGCTATGCTGATGATTGGTGAAAGAGCAAAAGTAAGCATGTAGCTTAGTTCATTTATTTCTTTTTCTTTTATATGTCCTTGAGTTTCTTGAATGGCACTGTTAATTGCTCCAATAAGAGTAGGGACGGTTAAAGTGCTTGCTATAATAAAAATAGTGAACGTGACAGCCTGCTCATGGGCGGTCGGCTTTATATTTACTTTATCTAAGAAGAAACCGGCATTATGGCTGTATCTTTTGATGAGAGGCTTGAGAAGATCTTTGAGGTTGGTTTCCCTAGCTTTTCTTTTAAATATTCCCGTGCACGACTCTTTCTCTTCTTCTATGCCTAGTTCATCTATCTCTTTTTTAAGTTGAGAAATATTTCTAAAAAGTTCTTCAGAAGTCTGTTCTTTTTCATTTTTTTCTTTCTCGGCCTTTTTTCTTTGGGCGAGTGTTTCTTCTTGGATTCCCCTAATTTCCTCTTTTTTTTTATATATTTCTTCTTCTGTTTGTGCTTCTTCTGGCTGTAGAGTCTCTTTTTTTTCGAAAAACTCTTCTTCAAGTATCTGTTGTTTTCTTTTCCCTTCCTCATCTCGGGGTCTTGCATTTTCTAACTGGAGATCTTTAAGTTTCTTTTTTAGCTTCTTAATATTTTCCTCTAGATGTTCTTTTAAACCAATGGTTTTTTTGAGGTTTTTTATTTTCTGTTGTTCATTTTCAAATATATAATCCCAAGTGCTGATTTTATAGTGTAAACAATAAGGATCTCCTTTAATAAACTGACCTAGCCCTTCATTGTCTTCATTTTTGGAAATTTCTTGGAGCTTTATTGAGTTGGCGAGATCTTCTTGGAGTTTCGTTGAGCTGGCGAGACCTTTTAGTTTTTCTTGACAATTGCCTATTTCTTTAAACAATTGTATTATTTCATCTGATTCTTTGGTTTCTGTTCCTGGTTTTGTGTCGTTAACTATTTCCTCGCCGAGATTTCTTTCTCTTTCGTCTTCAAGAGTTTTTTTCATTTCGGAAAGTTCTTGATTGATTTTTCTTTTTTTAGTTTCTAGGGTTTCAAGTTCTTCCTGTTTTTTTATTATTTCTTGCTGCTTATTAATTTCCTCGCCGAGTCCTGGGTTTAGATCACGTATGTTAGCATCTAAAGTTTTTTTTTGTTGGCTTGTTGAATGGCACTGTTCTTTTGTTTCAGTATATTTTCTGGCGCGACGGTCTTGTAGTTTTCGCGCAAGTGCCATTATGAAGCTTCCAAAATCCTGTTGAGTGCTTATTTCAGATGTGAGTAGTAACCTAAGTGGGGCAATAAAAAGGTTGCGGATAATTAAGCTGAGGACAACGTGCGTATATTTTGCAGCGGGACCTCGGTAAGTGGTGAGCCAATAGGTGGTCAGAGGCGTAAGTAAGAAAGGGTAGCTCAGCGCCGCTTTTCTTCTTGGGTTTAACCAGGCTTGTGCTTGTGCTGAAAGATTCAATGTGTCTGAAAGTAGTAATTGAAGCTTTTTTAGTTTTTCTTCTTGTTCGTCGGGTGGTAATAGTGAAGAATGCTCATTAATAATATTTTCTGCTGCAGTTAGTGTTTCTCTGGTGCCTAATTGACAAAGTATAGCTTCCATGTTTTGTCCCATGAAAACTTTTCCTTGCCTTGGTTCGGGGTGTGCTAGTTCTGGTTCGGGGTGTGCTAGTTTTTGTTGCTGTTGATGGCTGTACGCCAGAAATCCTCTAACACCATTGCAGACATAATGGTCAATGTAAACAATAGACGATGGTTCATTTGGACGAGCATTATCTATCCGAACACGGCTAGTTGTTACGTTGAGGCCGTTAATTGGCAGCGATGTTTTGTCGATTTCATGATTACCACTCCCGTCGTGGCTAAGCACTACCGGGACCGCCTTAGGTGAGCCAGTAAGGGTAAAGCTTATGGTTGGGGTTGTTATATCATTTAGGTGCATGCTGCTTTTAAATTGTAGTGTAATTTCTTTCAATTTTTTTATTTCTTCACAATTACAAGCTGCTTCAATTCCTTGCTTGATTTGTTCTAAAAAGCGAGTCATACGTTGCTCACGAGCGGTTTCTTTCCAGTGACCATTTGGAAGGTCATGACTTTTGACTGCTAGCACTAAATTTATTTTCTCTTCGTCAGCCCCGTTGTCTTTAGGTGAATTTTCAATATCATCAGATGCTGAATTAGATGCTCGGTACTTTTCTAATGATAGTGGAGTATTTTTAAGTAAGTGCTCTATTTGTTCTCTAACGAATAGATTATCTTCAGATACCATAAAAATAGGGAGTTTAATAGTAGTGAGCATTGTAACCTCTGCTAGTGTGTGTTTGAGTTTGCTCTATAATTTATTATTTGTTTTTAAGTAAATATTTTCAGTAGAAGTGAAGTTTATACATATCAATAAATACGGTTGTTCTGCCTAGTTTTCCTGCTTCAAGGCTATGGTGTCCACCAATTTGTTTAATTTTAAATGTCATGCTATCGCCTGCAACTTTTGGGTTGCTGAGCACAATGACTTGGCTGTCTTTAGCACTAACACTTGTGTTGAGTCCGGCAACAAAGGCGTTAGGGTGGTCTTGTTTGAAATTGTTTTCATCCGTAGACCATAAGTTTTTAAATTGGCTAATGCTTAGTTGCCCTGCTTTGCGGTAAGGTCTGTCGCTAAAATAAGTCACATCGGGTGAGTTCAGCGATAGAGTGAAAGTATTCCCGTGCTGGTGGACGGCAGCAGATTCTGTGCTGATGACGAATAATGTTGGCAGTTTTTCAAGCTGCTCGGCACTTGTTGGCTGAGCTAGCGCAAGACCAGGCATGATGTAAGTACTTGAAATTAGTAGTGCGATTGCGATTTTTGCCATTCTTTTCATGTGTTATTTCCCTAAATTTCTTTACTAAAGTCTATCCTGGCTGTTGTCGCTTAGCAATAGTCGAGTATAAAAAAGCTAGAGATTTAAGCTTTTCTTAAGTATTTTCTTTGTTTCTAAATTATCATTTACGAATACCAATGCCGCGTTTTAGCATGATGTATGCGATAAAGAACAAAATAATGTTAAATAACAATAAGATGCTGATGGCTAGGCTGATATTGATGTTGGTAATGCCTAACATGCCATAGCGGAATAGGTCGATCATATAAAGGATGGGGTTAAAAAGTGATATTTTCTGCCAGATGGCGGGTAGGTGATCTACCGGGAAAAATACGCCACCCAGGTAAGTGAGTGGTGTGATAATAAAGGTTGGAATAATGGAGGTCGCTTCAAAGCTGTTGGCAAGCAGGCCGTTAATAAAGCCTGCTAGCGCTAGTGGCAGCAAGGATAAAATAAAGCCAACAAGTAACACGATGTAATGGGTAAATACTAAAGGATTAAAAAAGGCAGCAATGCAAGTGACCAGTATGCCAATAATGAGTCCACGAAGCAGGCCTGAGGCAAGAAAGCCGATTAAAATACTGCCGCAACTCACTGGAGCTGTCATCAGGTCTTCAATGTTGCGTTGAAATTTTTGTGAGTATAGTCCGGAGCAAACGCTGGAGTAAGTATTATTTAATACAGACATCATGATTAATCCTGGGGCGATAAAGGTTATGTAGCTCACGCCATTAATCGTACCAATTCGATTGCCTAAAAATGAGCCAAAAACTAAAAAATATAAAACCATGGTGATCGCTGGCGGCAAAATAGTCTGAAAAGGGATGCGCATGAGTCGATACATCTCTTTTTGGATGATTGCTTTAATAGGGTTAAAATAGTTAAAAGCCATTATGATTCCTCAGGTTTTTTGGTTAAGCTGATAAACAGTTCTTCTAGACGGTTATGTTTGTTCGTCATGCGCCTGATCTGAATATTTTTATTACTCAAAAAAGTAATTAACTCACTGATGTTTTCTTTTTTATGAATGCGAGCTTCAATGGTTTTTGGGTTTTTTAAGTGTAAATTCCAGTTATTTGTTTCAGGTAAATCAAAGAGTGCTTCATTTAATTCAAGTTCAACAACTTCCGTTTCAAGCTGTGCCAAAAAAGGTTTCATGTCACCCTGATAGTTAACTTCACCTGCTTGAATAAGAGTGACCTTATTACACATTTTTTCTGCTTCTTCTAAGTAGTGTGTGGTGAGCAAGATGGTTAAGCCATTTTTATTCATATCGGTTAAAAATTCCCACATTGAGCGGCGAATTTCGATGTCTACTCCTGCAGTAGGTTCATCTAAAATAAGGAGTTTAGGTTGATGCATGAGCGCGCGGGCAATCATCAAGCGGCGTTTCATACCGCCAGATAACATTCTGACTTGTGATTTACGCTTATCCCAAATTTGCAGTTTCTTGAGTGATTTTTCAGCATTTAGCTTGCTTTGCTTGCTAGATAAGCCATGAATGGCGCCTTGGTATAATAAAATTTGCCAAGGTGTTTCAAAGATGGGCAAGTTAATTTCTTGAGGCACTACACCAATGAGTTTTTTTGCAGCAATTGGGTTTTGCTCAATGTCATGGCCAAAAATAGCTGTTTTGCCAGAACTTGGTGTTACCAGTGTGGTAAGTACGCCAATGAGCGTGGTTTTTCCTGCACCATTTGCGCCTAGTAAAGAATAAAAATCACCGGCTTCAACAGTTAGTGATACGTTGTTTAGGGCAGTAAATTTATTGTGATAACTTTTGCATAATGATGTGATTTCAATCGCAGGTACGCTCATTAAAGTCGCCTCTTAATGGTAAATAGGGTTCAATAAAAAAAGCCGCATAAATAGCCGCTTTTTCAAGGGTTTATTTTTCTTGTTCTTTTTCTTTGGCTTTTGTCCGCCAGCGCATGTTTAGCTCACGCAGTTGTGCTTCAATCGGAGCTGATGGTGCGTTGGTGAGTGGGCATGCCGCCGTTTGTGTTTTTGGAAAAGCAATCACTTCGCGAATTGATTTTGTGCCGGTCATTAACATAGTTAAACGGTCTAGTCCAAAAGCAATGCCACCGTGTGGTGGACAGCCATATTGTAAAGCCTGCATTAAGTGATTAAATTTTTCAGAGGCCTCGTCTTTGCTAATACCTAAGATTTCAAAAGCCGCTTCTTGCAGTGTTTGTTGATGAATACGGATAGAGCCGCCACCAACTTCATAGCCATTAATAACCATGTCATAAGCGCGAGACAGAGTGCTGCCTGGGTTAGCCAGTAGTTTTTGTGGATCACTTTCTTGCGGTGCGGTAAATGGGTGGTGTAAGGCTTGCCATTTGCCGTCGCCATCTTTTTCAAACATAGGGAAGTCGGTGATCCATACAGGACGCCAGTCACCTTCATATAAATTATGGTCATCAGCCAAAGCAACGCGCAGTGCAGCAAGCGATTGGTTAACCACGCCGGCTTTATCAGCGCCAAAGAATAAAAGATCGCCCGAGACAGCTTCAGTGCGCTCAATGATTTGCATCACCACCGCTTCAGGCAAGAACTTAAGGATAGGTGATTGCAAGCCGTCCATGCCTTGATCAAGATCATTGATTTTAATATAAGCCAAACCCTTAGCGCCGTATTTAGCAACCAAGGCGGTGTAGTTATCGATGTTTTTACGACTAAGGTCGGCACCATTAGGTAAGCGCAGTACAGCAACACGGCTATTTGGGTCATTGGCGGGGCCATTGAAAACTTTAAATTCGACATGTTGCATCAGGTCACTAATTTCAACTAATTGCAATGGAATGCGCAAATCAGGGCGGTCGACGCCATAACGATCCATGGCGTCTTGATAGGTCATGGTTGGAAATTTACTGGGTAAAGCGACATTAAGTAATGACGCAAATAAGTCACGAATCATTTGCTCCATGGTCGAGCAAATCATTTCTTCATCAATGAATGACATTTCAATGTCAAGCTGGGTGAACTCAGGTTGGCGCTCTGCGCGCAAATCTTCATCGCGAAAGCAGCGAACAATTTGGTAGTAGCGATCAAAGCCAGCAACCATTAATAATTGTTTGAAAATTTGTGGCGATTGCGGCAGTGCAAAACATTGGCCGGGGTGCGTGCGACTGGGGACTAAGTAATCCCTAGCGCCTTCCGGTGTTGCCTTGGTAAGAATGGGTGTTTCAACTTCAAGAAAGCCGCGCTCTTCTAAAAAGCCACGCAAAAAGCGATTAATGGTGGCTCGCATAATAAAACGGTTAGCCACTTCAGGGCGACGTAAATCTAAGTAGCGGTATTTCAGTCGAACTTCTTCACTGATGCCGTGGTGTTCATCAATGGCAAATGGTGTTGGAAGGGATGCGTTTAGAATCTCCAGTGATTGCGCCATAATTTCAACTTCGCCCGAGGCAAGGGTTGAGTTTATAGTGCCTTCTGGGCGTTTGCGCACCAAGCCTTTAATGTTTAGCACAAATTCATTGCGGAGTGATTGTGCTAACTCAAATAATTCTTGTTGGTCAGGATTGAAAACCACTTGGACAATGCCACTACGGTCGCGTAAGTCAATGAAGATAACACCACCATGATCACGGCGATGGTGGACCCAGCCACAAACAGACACGTTTTGGTCGATAAGGGCACTATTAATATCGTTACAATAATGACTACGCATATTTACCTCGCTTTGCAAAATGGCTGTTAGCATACCTGGGCGAGCACGGCCACGCAATAGCCCGAGGCGATGATTGACGCGAATTATTCTTGCGCTTTGTTGGGCGCTGTTGCCGATTCAGCGTTACTGCTTTTTTGCCCGGGGGTGAGCAGTTGTTCTGGAATAATAACGCCGAGTGAAATGATCATTTTCAAGGCTTGCTCAACAGGAATATCCACTTCAATGAGTTCTTTTCTTGGAATGAAGGTTAAAAAGCCTGAGGTCGGATTAGGTGTTGTCGGCACAAAGACAGAGCAGACTTCATCGGGAATTGGCACGCCAGAAAAACCTCGGGAGGTTTGAAACCCCATGCTCCAAATACCACGTCTTGGATACTCTAGGAGATAAACTTTATTGAATGATTTGGTGTTTGGGGTGACAACCGCATGAGTGATTTGTTTAAAGGCGCCATGCAATGTTCTGACTAAAGGGATGCGAGCAAGAAATCGCTCCCACAAATGAAAAAGCCGCTTGCCTAAAATATTGGTAACTATCATTCCAGTTACAATAATAATAATCAGCGTGAAGAGCAGGCCAATGCCCGGAATATCAAAACCAATGAAGTGGTGTGGCTGGTATTGTTGTGGCAGCAGCGCCAGGCTTTTGTCCATCAGTCGAACAATAAAGCTTAAGACGTAATAAGTACCAAGAACGGGCAGCCAAACTAAAATACCGGCGATTAAAAATTTGCTGAAGATTTTACGCATTTGTGTTGTCCCTATAGATTTTTTTGGTTGATTTATCCTATGCCAGTTTGCTATTGATAATCAATCATCGTTGGCTTTTTTTGTGCTGCCATCTGAGCTTTTGCTGGGCTTCTTGTCTTTGAAGTCAGTAACGTACCAGCCAGTTCCTTTTAGTTGAAAGCTTGAGCTAGAAACAATTCGATTCGCTTGTGCTGAGTGACATTCGGGGCATTCGGTTTGCTTGGGGTCAGAAACTTTTTGTATTTTCTCAAACTGATGTTCGCAGTTAGCGCACTTGTATTCATATATAGGCATAGTTTTTATCGTAGATCGGTTGTGTCTAAGAGGGACCATTCTACTGGTTTTCACTGAAAATGGTAGCACTTATGCGGGCTTAAATGATTTGTTTGAAGCGGTTTTTCTTTGCTTAACGGAGAATGTTTTTGATAAAGCAGAGGAGAGTGTCAACAAAGTTATGCACAGTTTTAAAGCCTTTTTTGGAAAATTACTGGTCGAGCAAGGAGTTATCGTTCTTTTTGCAAAAGGTGATGGACTTATCCACCAGTAGGGCGTTGGTTTTTTTTGGCTCAACTAATATTGAATGTATGATTTCACGTTAGCTGCCTGCTTTCTAATCCTTTCCTGTAGGGGTTTTTGGGCTTGTGGGGCTTCTTGTTTGACAGAGTTTAACAGAGCTTGCTACCGGTATTTACAGATGTTGCTAACATATTTATCCACAGAATATGTGGATAGGTTGTTGCGTTGATTATAGGTTTGACTATTGTTTAAACATAGTGTTTTTTAACTAAGCAAAATTGCTTTTAAGTGGGTGATTATTCTATAAAAATATTATTTTAAGGCTTTTTGCGTTGCTTGCGTCATATTAGCCAAAGCCTTTACTGTTGTGGCTTAGCGACGATGTGATATTTATGCCAGCTCGGATATTGGTGATTATCCTACAGGCTAGAAAATGGGCGATATGCTTGTTCGCTGCGCAAAGTGTTGGTGTGCGCAAGAGCTCGGGGCTTTGGGGTGTTTGTCAGTGCTTATCCCCAAAGTTATGCACAGAAAATGTGGATAGTTATTTTTGCTGATGATTGATAATTACCCACGTTACTAGTAGGCCAAGAATCAGAATAGTGAAGGTGCTAATTGCCAGTGAAGTGGATAGCACGGTCAGGCATAAAGCAAATGAAAATAAAATGACCCCGGTGAGTAGAAAGATTTTATTCAGCGTGATGCCTTGAGTGAAAATAGCAATGGACAGTAGTAATAGGGTGACCAGGCCGCCGGCGAAATGATTCATTAAGCCCTCGTGCATGGCGAGAAGAATGACCAGCCAGGCGACAAGCGCAACTAGCCATAAGGTGTAGTTGTAGTGCATTGCAACACTGGGATTGTCTTGATTGGTATATTGTAAGTAGTAACAGTAGATAAGATTGATTACAAAAAAGCATGGGAACAGGGCCGCCCAGAAAAACCAAGTGTAAGCATTGCCGCTTGGATGTGTGTAGGCAATAAAAAGGGCAATGAAGGCAAGGATGATCATGGTCGAACAATTGATGCCGGTGTAGAGACGGTATCGGTTTTGCATCATCAATATCCCTATTAATTAATCTAGATTCATCTTACTGTTTAAATTAGGGCTTCTGCAAGCAGGGTTTTTATATCTGGGGGGGTGCAAAAATCGTGTAAATCAGGCATGATTAGCCTCAATTATAGGCAAGGTGTTAAGGAGTTTTCTGTGCGCACATCCCGGTTTTTTTTAGCAACATTAAAAGAGGTCCCTGCAGAGGCAACAACGGCGAGCCACAAGCTAATGCTGCGCTCAGGCATGATCCGTAAATTAGCCAGTGGCCTTTATAGTTGGTTGCCACTTGGGGTGCGAGTGTTGCAAAAAGTTGAAGCCGTTGTGCGTGAGGAAATGAATAAAGCCGGTGCTTTGGAGTTATTAATGCCAATGGTCCAGCCAGCTGACTTATGGCAGGAAAGTGGCCGTTGGGACCAGTATGGTTTTGAGCTGTTAAAGTTTGCTGACCGTCATGAGCGTGGTTTTTGTTTGGGGCCAACGCATGAGGAAGTCATTACCGACATGATGCGCGGCGAGCTGGCTAGTTATAAACAGCTGCCACTGAATGTGTATCAAATCCAAACAAAATTTCGTGATGAAATACGGCCACGTTTCGGGGTGATGCGTTCACGCGAATTTATCATGAAGGATGCCTACTCATTTCATGTGAATGCAGAGTCGTTGCAAGAGAGCTATGATCTTATGTATAAAACGTATGCGACCATTTTCACTCGCCTGGGTTTGGACTTTCGTGCGGTGCTTGCTGATACCGGCGCAATTGGTGGCGATCATTCGCATGAGTTTCAGGTATTGGCAGATTCTGGTGAAGACATTGTTGTTTACAGTGATGGCAGTGATTATGCAGCAAACATTGAGCGAGCCAGCGCACTTATTCCGGATGTGCAATTTCCTGAGGCAGTAGAGGCCTTAGAAAAATTGGCGACACCGGGAGTCAAAGCCATTGATGATGTTGTTAATGCGTTATCTATTTCAAAAGAGCAAAGTGTTAAAACTTTGTTAGTTAAGGGCGCTGATGCTGATGTCGTAGCCTTAGTGTTGCGCGGCGACCATGATTTAAATGAAATTAAAGCAGCGCATTTGCCCCAGGTGCATTCGCCTTTGACTTTTGTGGATGAAGACGATATTCAACAAACAGTCGGAGCTGGCGTTGGGTCAATTGGGCCGGTCAAGTTATCAGTGCCTTGTTTGGTTGATCATAGTGCTGCAGCACTGGCTACCTTTGTTTGTGGTGCAAATGAAGATGGTTATCACTTCAAAGGTGCTAATTGGCAGCGCGATGTTGATGCGATGGTTGCGGTAGATATACGCAATGTGGTTGAGGGTGATGCGAGCCCTGATGGCAATGGAAGTTTACAGTTTAAGCGCGGCATTGAGGTTGGCCAAGTATTTCAATTGGGCGATAAATACGCCAAAGCAATGAAGTTATCGGTGTTAAATGAGCAGGGCAAAGCGCAATCACCATTAATGGGCTGCTATGGTATTGGTGTAACACGAACAGTGGCGGCGGCTATTGAGCAAAATCACGATGATAAAGGCATTACTTGGCCACAAGCCTTAGCACCTTTTAGCGTTGTGATTGTGCCAATTCAAATGCATAAATCTTATCGGGTGGCCGAGGCGGCAAATCAGCTTTATCAAACGATGCTTAATGCCGGCATTGATGTGTTGTTGGATGATCGTAAAGAGCGACCCGGCGTGATGTTTTCTGATATGGATTTAATCGGTATTCCGCACCGCATAGTTATTGGTGAAAAAGGGCTTGATAAAGGTACGGTAGAGTATAAATCTCGTCTGTCAGCCGACATGCATGAATGGCCAGTTGACGATGCGGTGGGTTGCTTACAGCAAGAGTTATCGAATTAGGCCTGGTATTTTTAGGTTAGCCCGCTAGGAATAACGGGCTAAGTGTTCTATGGTGCGTTACGTGCTGCTTTTTAGTTTGTCTCTCATTTCAGCGATAAAGATGGCAATAAAGCCCAAGAAAGTGCCAAGGACAAAAGTCAATATAAACATTGTAGATTTTGTCAATCCCACCGCTTTTTCAGAAAAAGTTAAAGCAGTTAGTGGCTTAGTTGGTTGTATGGTGGAGATGATATTCTGTTGCTGACGAATGGTTTTTTTTAAGCCATTGATGGTGTTTTCTATAGTTATCTTGTTCGCTATTAATTGATTGTTGAAGCCAATAGACCCGAAAGTCACTAGAGGGCTTTTTTGTGTTGTCTCTTCTTGTTTAATTTCAGCAGGTTTCGAAACAGCTTGTAGCTCTTTTAGGCTGTTTTGTTGATTCTTCAGCCTTTGTTCGTTTTGCTGTAGCTGTGCATTTAATTGAGCCAAGTAGTTCGAGATTAATGGGCCGTTGTATGATTTAAATTGCGTGATGAGTGCATTGAATATTGTTTGAATCTCTTGCTGTTGCGATGCTTTGGCAGCCTTGAAAGTTAAGGCAAAGAAAGTGCTTGATGCTGTTGCTTTGATTGACGGGTCGGCCGATAAGTTTAGGATGTTTGTCGCACTGATTGCGTCAAGGGGCAGTTTTTGATGTGGGTTTTTTAGGTTGTAATTTTTAAGAGAGGACGGAATTATTACGGCATTTAACCTTGCCAAGGCGTCAGCTATAGGTGTAATGGGAGTTAGCTGGGCGCTGTTTGTATAAGAAGGTATTTGAAAAAGCTGGCTTTGATTAAAGTGATTGTGTTTGAGGAAAGCAAGTGCACCGCCAAGAATAGTGAACAATATAACTACAATCCAAAAAACTTTAGCGCGTCTTTGAAAGGCTTTTATTAAATCTAATAATGAAATTTCATTGTACTGTTGTTCTTGTAGCATGAGGGGGGGGGGTCCTTTTTATGATAGTCCATGACCGTAATAGAATAGGGTATTTCTAGAGTCTGCGCAAATAAGTTAGAAGGGAGGGTGTGTTAACGTCTCGGGACAGCGGAATTGATCAATGATGCCAGGGGCAAAAAGATTGATTGGGTTTGACAGAGGGATTAAAAAAACGGGCAGTTTTACTACTGCTTGGCTCAGATGGAACCTTGAACTCACAGATGTTGCCTCGTTTAAGGTTGGTTCAAGCCGACATGCATGAATGGCCAGTTGACGATGCGGTGGGTTGCTTGCAGCAAGAGTTATCGAGTTAGGCCTGGTATTTTTAGGTTAGCCCGCTAGGAATAACGGGCTAAGTGTTCTGTAGTGTCTTACGTGCTGCTTTTTAGTTTGTCTCTCATTTCAGCGATAAAGATGGCAATAAAGCCCAAGAAAATGCCAAGGACAAAGGTCAATATAAACATTGTAGATTTTGTCAATCCCACCGCTTTTTCAGAAAAAGTTAAAGTAGTTAGTGGCTTAGTTGGTTGAATGGTTTGGAGTGTGGTTTTTAGCTGAAAGACTTTGCCGTTTAAAATGTCAATCTGTTTTTCAATCGTTGAGCTTTGTGACGCACTTACTACGGATGCGCTCATTTGTGCGATAGCTCTAATCTCTTCTCCTTCGACTGTAGGGGATGCTTCTTTCATATCCCGCAGTTTTTTGCTGTCTGCCTTCAGGTTGTTTAGCATTGTGAGTGATTGCTCTAGAGACTGTTTGTTTTTGGTTTTGAAAAGAGTAAATAGAGGTGTATTATGTTGTTCAAATTTAGTGATAATGGAATTATAGAGCGCTTGAATCTCTGCTTGTTGAGATTTTTTAGCGGGTTTAAATGTTAAGGTAAAAGGGGTGGAGGGCTGTCCGGTGTTGGGCTGTGATCCTGGTGGGTAAATCATTTGGACGTTTATGCTGTCGTTAGCTATGGGGTTTTTGATGTGCTTTTGATTGTATTCATCAATGACTGAAGGGATTATGATGCTTGCAAGTACAGTTGTTGAATCCCTAGTTAAGATGATGGGTTGTAACTGAAGGGTGCTGGACGGTGTCGGTTGGTGGGCATAAGCAGGCAGTTGAAAGGTTTGACTGGCACTAAAGTGGTTATGTTTGAGGAAAGTAAGTGCGCCGCCAAGGATGGTGAACAATATAACTACAATCCAAAAAACTTTAGCGCGTCTTTGAAAGGCTTTTATTAAATCTAATAATGAAATTTCATTGTACTGTTGTTCTTTTAGCATGAAGGTCCTCTTATTTATGGTCGTTTGAGAGGACAATACCATAAGACATTTTAGGTAATCATGCAATAAGCTAGAGCGGCTTACTTAAGCGTGTCAGGACAGCGAAATTGGTCAATAATACCTGGAACAAAAGGGTTGATTGGGCTTGGCAAAAGAATTAAAAAAGCGGATGTTTTACTATTGCTTTGCTCAAACAGCACTTTGAACTCGCTGGGGTTGCTGGTATTGATAATGCTTGCTTGGTCAAGCAGGCGGAAAAAGCCCCAGGGACCATCTTGTGTGATGATGGTTTTATCTTCCGGGGGTGGGTTCTTAATGGCCAGCGTTACTGTCATGTCTTGTTGAAAAGGCCATTGTAGGCTGATTTTTTTAGCAGCGGCACGAGGCTTGAAGTAGTGGGTGGTGCCGTTTAGGGTTAGTTCAAAAGGTAGATTATCTTTAGCGAAGTTTAGTGGCAGTATGTCAAAATTTAGTTCGGGTGATTGAGCCTGTGTTTGGTAGAATATTTTTTTAATCAGTGATGCACGAATAAAATCATCAAGGTTTTTTTGATCAATAGTAAGTGTTTGCCCATCTATTTTTTTCCAAACCCAGTAAGGTTTGCTGACATCAACAAAGGGTTTTAAATAGTAAGTGAAAAATGTGTCAATAATACCGTCAGGCTGGAAAAAATTATTGAAGTCTTTTAATGAAATATTGTCATCACTTTCTTTGAATATGGGGAATTTTCCCCTGAGGTTTTGCTTGTAGGTGGGGACGACGTCTGATGTCCATAAGTCATTTAAATAATCACTGGCCATATCAAGTAATGCTTTTGTGCTGTTTTTACTAATTTCTGTCATCCAGAGGTTTATGGGGGCGGGTTGATTTTTTGCAATATTTTTTATGTCAGCAATGGCGGAAATGGGGATTTCTTGCATGATATTTTTTGCCAAAATACTATAGGCCTGTTCGTTGGGATTGGCTTGTGAGTTAAGGGTGTCTAAAAAGCTAGTAAGGTTGTTGAGTGTGTTGTTGAGTGAATCATTACTTTGCTGTTGCATTGCGGAAAGTTCGATAAAGTTAGGTGTAATGTAAGTTTTCATGCTCGGCATACTGTTGTCAGCAACAGTATTGTAGGTGGCAATTCTTAATAGTTGCCATAAGCTAGATTGTTGATTGGTTATGAGGGAAATCTTTTGTAAAACGTCTTTAATGGATGTCGCAGGCGTTAGTGTTATTCCTGCCAAAACATCGCCCCATACTTTAGAGTAATTTTCGAGATAGGCCGTTTTGATTTGCGCTTCATTGTTTGAAGACTGAGAAACTTTAACGTCACTAACCCAGTCTTTGTTTTCCAGCTGTTGCGCAGCGGCAGGGATGAGTGTAGAAAGGGTTTCTTGAAAGTCTGGCTTGGTATAGATGGCTGGAACACTGCTTTGCGTGATGGTAAAGCCAGACTCAGGGTCGTTGGCATAAGGTAGGTTTAATGGTGTGTCTTTGCTGTTGTTTTCTAAAATGATAACACCTAATTGTGCGAAAGGAATGCTGGCAAGTGATTTTCTTGCTTGCTTTATTAGCTTGGTATCGATGCTATAGTTTTTGTATTTCTCTTCAGTCAGTATGTATTGTAAATTTTTTTGTAAATCTAATTGTTCCCCAGATGTATATTTGTTTTGCCAGTAGTTTGTGAACCATTTTGTGATGCTACTGGTGTCAAAATATTGGTATTGGTTCAATGTTAAGTAGGCTTTTAATGCTGGGTATAATGCGCGAGGGTTTTTCAAGTTGTTAGTTATGGAGTCAGTTAGCGCTTTATTCAGAAAGGGAATAAAGGTGGCATTAATTAGTTTTTGATAGGTCTTAGAGGTTTTTTTGTAGGCGGAGTCGGTGTGTTTTTCAGACAGCCAAGAATCAGATTTTTTCAGCAAGGGTTGTGCTAGTCGTAAAGCATTAAGCCGGTTAAACATATCTTCTTCACTGTTTTTGCTAGTAACAACAATGGGTTTGTTAAGTGTTGCTAGCACTTGGTTAATTCTTAGCTGTGTCATTTTAAAAGAATGCTGCCAAAACACTAAAGATAAAATTATGATGAAAGCCGTTAAGCCATAAGATGCAAAGGATAGCGTGCTGGTCCATATGTTTGGGTTATTGTTTTGAAAAGTAAGCCCCCCTCCCGGTGAGGAAAGGTTTTCTAGAAGGTTTTCTGTAAATAAGCTTTTTCCTTTGTTTTTATTGCTGGTGAAGAATATGTTGTCAAAGGATAGCCGATTTTTTTTTGCGGACACCAGCAGTTTTTCAAGATTTTTTTTGATTAACATCATTTGCAGTAAAATATTTTTATTGTCAGCTGTTTGTGTGGGGTGGCTTTCTGTTAGGGATAGAATGTTGTTGATTAATTTATTATATTTTGTATCAAAGTCATCCTTTTGATTTTTTTGCCTTTTGATGTTGATCCCAAATGGCGATAGCTTTATTTTTTCATCTTGTTTGCTGAACACAGGAGAAAAGCTCGGGATTTTGTCACACTGAGTGATGATTAGGTGGATGGAGGGTTTTTTGTTGGTGTTCTGTTGTGTTTCAACGAGGGTCTGCCAGAGCGCGTCAATTTTTTTTTGATTTTCTTTTTGTTGTTCTATGGTTGAGATGTCAACAGCAATGATGATATCAAAAGCTTCTTTTTCCTGTGTGTGTTTTTCTGATTTTATTAGGATGCTTTTTTCAGGGTTTTCCCATTTTTTTGTCGTTTTATTAAGCTTAAGTCCGCAGCCTTTAAGTAGGGCCTTCTTTCCTGATAGCGGTGTTCCAGTAATGAGGAAATTTCTGGTTATATTTTTCATGTTATTTTCCGCCTGAAAATTGAGAAATTTCTTGTAAAGTATCGTTGATGGGTTGAGTGGCGTTGCTTAGTTTGTCATTGTAAATAATCGAAATAATAATGATAGCAATGATCGTAATTACAGCCATGACACCGGGAGCAATAAAATGTTTTTTAGAAAGAACCATTTTTTGTTTTTTGACGGTTTTTATGTGTAAATTTCCATCTGTTGCCGGCTGTTCTTTTGAGGCAAGCAAGGCATCTACTTCTTGTTTTTTTTTATCAGAAGAGAAATATAGTTCTTTGTTTTTCGTTGGGTTAAATGATAAGAAAAAGTGACAGAATTCAAGAAAGTCGGTGGCGCTTTCGTTGTCAAGAATGCTTTGATATAAGTAATCTGGATTATCCCAGCTTTCTTGATGAAACTTATTAAGATGAGGTGCGTTTTTCTCTTTATCTGAAGAATAGTCTTGGTCAACAAAGAGTTGGTCAAGTAGCAGGCAGAACAAGTAAGTAGCCGCCTGTTGAATTCTTGGTGGGTAGTTAGTTAGGCTGAGTGTCCGAGTGTATGTCGATAGCTGGTTTTCAATATGAGCTGCCGTGTTTTTTGTAATTGATTTAGGGTTATCTAAAAGCTGAGTAATAGAATTAAATAACTCATGGCTTAGCAAAATCAAGTTATTATCTGCTAGCGAGTTTGTCATGCTGTTTGTTTCTTCTTTTTTCATCGTGTTAGCACTTTTGTGATTCTATCATTTTATTATAGCCAATTTTTATGCGTTAAGCCTCGGTTTTTTCAAGTGATTTGCCAATATCAGAGCGATAGTAGCAATTGGGCCAACGGATGGTTTTAATTAATTCGTAGGCCGTTGTTTTTGCTTGTTCTTTTGTTTTTGCTAGCGCGGTAACACACAGGACTCGGCCACCGTTGGTGACAATGTTTTTGGTGGTTGTTTGTTTAGTGCCGGCATGGAAAATAAAGGTATTGGGTGCGAGGCTTTGTTGCAAGCCTTCGATAGTTAAGCCTTTTTGGTAATCTCCGGGGTATCCCGCAGATGCCATGACAACGCCAACGGCTGGCTGAGGATTCCATAAGAGTTTTTTTGTGGGCAGACCTTGCTGAAGGTTGATGATGCTTTGCAGTAAATCTGATTTGAGCCTAGGCAGTATCACTTGCGTTTCAGGATCACCAAGACGGACATTAAATTCAAGGACATACAGACTATTGTTGGGTGTGATCATCAGGCCGGCATATAAAAAACCTTGAAAGGGTCGGCCTTCTTGTTTCATTGCTTGCAGTGTCGGACGAATCACGGAGGAGAGTATTTTCTCTTCTAGTTTATCGGTGTGATAAGGAGAGGGTGAAATGGCGCCCATGCCGCCAGTGTTGGGCCCTTCGTCATTATTACTGAGACGCTTGTGGTCTTGTGAGCTTGCCAGACTAATAATTTGATTATTGTGGGCAAGCACTATGTAGCTGAGCTCAACGCCATGGATAAATGCCTCGAATAATAGCCGTTGGCCAGATAGGCCGAAATGCTTTTTATTAATGAGCTCATTAATAGCTTCTTTAGCTTCCGTGGTTGTTTTGCAAATGAATACGCCTTTTCCTGCGGCAAGCCCATCGGCTTTTATGACGAGGGGAAAAGTAAATTGAGTAATGGCTGCAATAGCTTCTTCGGGAGTGTTGGCAATCTCAGACTGAGCCGTTGGGATGTTGTGTTTTTTCATTAATTCTTTGCTGAAGATTTTTGAACTTTCCAGTTCGGAGGCTTTTCTTGTTGGACCAAAGCATTTTAAATTTTCTGCAGTGAAAGCATCGACAATGCCTAAGCTTAGTGGTGCTTCAGGACCGACAATAGTGAAGTCAATTTGTTGTTGCTTAGCAAAGTGAACAAGGCCGGCAATATTGGTTGCCGCAATATCAATGTTTACGCTTTTGGGTTCTGCTTTTGTGCCGGCATTGCCTGGAGCGATCCAAATCTTATCAACCAAGGGTGATTGTGCAATTTTCTGTGTTATTGCGTGCTCCCTGCCACCGCCGCCAACAATTAAAATTTGCATTGCTCGTCCTTGTTTTATTTAGATTAGTCGCTAGCATAGATTGCTGGTGTGGATAGTCAATAGTTTTTTCATTTGATTGTATTGCTTAGTGCTTGAAGTGACGTTGCTGAGTGAAAACCATCACGATGCCATTTGCGTTGGCGCAATCAATGACTTCTTGATCACGAATGGAGCCGCCAGGCTGAATAATGCAGCTAATGTTTTGTTTTTTAGCCTGTAGGATACTGTCAGCAAAAGGAAAGAAGCCATCGGAAGCCATTACGGAGTCTTCTAAATTAAGTTGCGCTTGTTCGGCTTTGAGCGTGGCAACTTGAGTGCTGAGTATTCGGCTGGTTTGTCCGCTGCCAATTCCCAGTGTTTGGCCATCTTTCGCGTAGACAATGGCGTTTGATTTTGTGTGTGCGGCAACGCGCCAAGCAAAGGCTAAATCTCTTTTTTGTTCGGGGCTTGGTTGTTTTTGAGTAACGCACTTCATTGGAATAGTGTTGGGCAGGAGGTCTTGTTCTTGCACCAAAAATCCGCCATTAATACTTTGGTAGTTTATGCTCTCGCAGTTGTTTTGTTTGAACTCAGGGCAGATAAGTAGGCGTAAGTTGGGTTTTTGTTTAGCGATAGCCTCGGCTACTTTTTCAATAGCGGGGGCAATAATGACTTCGGCAAATTGTTGAGAAATAATGGCTTCAACCGTTTTTGCGGTTAGTTCACTATTAAAAGCAATGATGCCACCAAAGGCAGACTTAGCATCTGCTTGAAAAGCCTGTTGGTAGGCGCGGGGTTGATTGTTATTGATAGCCACGCCGCAGGGGGTGGTGTGTTTGATGATGGCACAGCCAGGCTCATCAAGACTGCAGGCACAGTCGTAGGCGGCTTGCGCATCAAGAAAATTATTGTATGAAAGTGGTTTGCCTTGCAGGCACGAAGCGTTGGCTAGACTAGAGGCGGATGAGCCGCTCAAGGTGTAGAGCCCTGCAGCTTGTTGGGGGTTTTCACCGTAGCGCAGATCATTTTTTTTTAGTAACACTAACGGGATGGTGTTAGGCAGTGTGGTTGGCTCGGTAGTACTGGGTGTCTGCTGTTCTGTTAGCTGGGCGCTAAGGTAGTTACTAATGGCTTGGTCATATTGGCTAAGCTTGGCAAAGACTTTTTGTGCTAGCTGTTGCCGGGTTTGAATTGAGGTGCCTTGTTGGGTTGTTATTTCTCCGATAACTTTGCTGTAATCAGTTGGGTCGGTTAGACAGGTGACAAAGCGATGATTTTTAGCGCCGGCGCGGAGCATGCTTGGGCCGCCGACATCAATTTGTTCAATGGCTTCATTTAAGGTTGTGCCAGTTTTGCTGATAGTGTCTGAAAAGGGGTATAGGTTAATGATTAACAGCTGAATGGGGGTGATGTTGTGCTGATCTAAGGCGGCTTGGTCTTGATCTCCCCGAGCAAGAAGGCCTGCGTGAATGGCGGGGTGTAGTGTTTTAACTCGGCCATCAAGTATTTCGGGAAAGCCGGTGTAATTGGCGACATCGATAACGGGAAGGTTGTTTTTTTTGAGAATTTTGGCTGTTCCCCCTGTCGCTAGCAGCTCCACATTGAGTTGGTGAAGCTGCTTTGCCAGGTGAACAATACCGGTTTTATCGGATACGCTAATTAGAGCGCGCTTGATAAGAGGTGTGTTGTTCACAATGTAGGGCTTAGTCTAAGCCATACATTTTCATTTTCTTTCTAAGTGTTCCACGGCTGATGCCAAGAACAATGGCTGCACGGCTTTGGTTGCCACGAGTAAACTGTAGAACCATTTCCAATAAAGGCTTTTCAACCTCTTCAAGGAACATTTCATACAGGTTGGCAGGATCAGCACCATCAAGCTTGGCAAAGTACTGTTGCATGGCTTGTTGGATAGATGTGCGAAGTGAAAAAGGCTTGGATGCAGGTCTTAACTCTGTAGTTGTGTTTAGAACCTTGTTATCCATCATGTAAGCAATTCCTTTCATTGCTCGAACTCCCTATGTTGTTTAAGTTAATTAAGCAGCGTCTGTGGCTTGTTGTAGCGCACTGGTTGCGGCTTAAGGCCGTTTTTCTTAGAAATCAAAAACTAAGGCCACGAAGTATAGCATTGTTTTTTTGCTATACAAGTCCCTTTAGGTGTTTTTTTAATAAATAGTTTGGTTTTTTTGAAGAGTTTCTTGTTAATCATGCTGTTATGTTTTTTTTTAAAATAAAAGTTTTATTTTTTTGGGGTTGCTTGTTGATTATAGAATGCATTAAGCTTGTTTTTACAAGCAGGGTAATTGTGTTAAATAGGGCAGATTAACAAGAAAGTTCGCGAGGGTTTATGGCAGGATCTCATCAGTCATTTCGTTGGAAAGCGTGGTTTAAGCGGCAATCGCCTTATGCTATTTTCGGCTTAAATGGCATAAATAAACATGAGAGCTATCTGGCGCGGAAGTGGGGCCGGTTGTTTATCTATATGATGATGTTGGTGGCCATATGGATTTTATTGCAATGGCAGCTAGAAGCCCTGGGCCGCCTAACTGTTCATCAACGCTATTTCGGTAATTTGGGCATATGGCTGTTTTTTTTAGCCGAGTACTTTGCTTTATTATTGTTAGTGAAAGATCGCTGGCGATTTTTTCGAGAGAATTGGATGTATTTGCCTATTATTATTTGGGGCGTGTTGTTCTTGCTGCATGTTGAATGGATTAATTACTTTTCTCGTTTTAAGCCGTTTTTTGCGCTTTATATTATGATTCCATCTTGGCCGACAATTCGGTCTTTTTTTGTTGATGGCCGGTTGCGAACAACACTGCTTGCTGCCGGTGTGATTGTTGTTGTCTTCGGTTTTTTGGTGGCGGGCATTGACCCTGCTGTCAAAACACCTTGGGATGGTTTATGGTGGGCGCTATCTACTGTGTCTACTGTGGGTTATGGTGATGTGGTGCCGGTGAGTGCTTTAGGCCGAGTGATTGGCGCGGCGTTAATTATTATGGGGCTAGGCATTTTTGTGGTAATAACCGCTAATTTTTTAGCACTGGTTATTCGAAAAAATGTGCGAGCAGGACAAAAAAACACGGAAGAAGACTATGAGTTGGTCGCGGTAATTAAAGAATTAAAAAAAGCTCAAACAGAAACAAAGCAGCAGCTTGTAGAGCTTAATCGTCAGGTGGGTATATTAAGAAAGAAAAAGGAGTAAAAAGATGGCTAATTTTAATAAAGATGAAATGAAAGATTTATCGGGTGGAAGCATTGCTTCAACTTATGCGGCTAGAGAAATGATTGAGCCTATTTCAGCATTTCATTTCCCTGAGAAAAGTATGCAAGCACGCGTTGCCTATCAATTATGTAGTGACCAACTTAATTTGGATGGTCGCCCGGAATTAAATTTAGCAACTTTTGTTACAACCTGGATGGAGCCTGAAGTTAGAAAATTAATTGATGAGAATTTAAATAAAAATTTGGTTGATCAGGATGAGTATCCGCAAGCGGTAAAAATTGAAGAACACTGTGTTAATATGCTTGCCGACTTATTAAATGCTAATCAAAATGAAGGTGAGCAAGCCACGGGCACATCAACGGTTGGTTCGTCTGAAGCCATTATGTTGGCTGGACTTGCACTTAAGAAAAAATGGAGTGATTGGCAGAAAGCACGTGGTGGTTCAACCGCAAAGCCAAATCTTATCATGGGCGCTAATGTTCAGGTGGTTTGGGAAAAGTTTGCTCGCTATTTTGAGGTCGAGCCACGTTATGTAAAGCTGTCGAGTAAAGATGAGCGTTATATTATCGACGTAGAAGGCGTTTTAGAATTAGTGGATGAAAACACTATTGGTGTGGCAGCTATTTTGGGCAGCACATTTACGGGTGAGTTTGAGCCAATCGAAGCATTAAATGATGCGCTAGAAAAATTAAATAAAAAAAATGATTGGCAAGTGCCTATTCATGTCGATGCGGCAAGTGGTGGATTTGTTGCGCCGTTTATTTATCCTAAACTTAAATGGGATTTTCGTCTGTCATTAGTTCAGTCGATTAATATTTCGGGGCATAAGTACGGTTTGGTTTACCCGGGCGTTGGTTGGGTTTTATGGCGAGATCATTCAGCATTGCCTGAAGATTTAATTTTTTACGTGAATTATTTGGGCGGCAATATGCCAACATTTAACTTGAATTTTTCGCGCCCTTCTGCCTTTGTCATTGCACAATATTATAACTTCATTCGTTTGGGCTTCGAAGGTTATCAAAAAATCATGGTGAATTTGTCGGCTATTTCAGGTTATTTAACCGAAAAAATGGCCGCTAGACAATGGTTTGAAATAGTGAGTAAGCCAGACGCTCTGCCGTTGGTTGCGTGGAGATTGTCACCGGATTGTCCTTTTACTGTTTTTCAGTTATCGGAAAGATTGCGAATTGCCGGCTGGATTGTTCCTGCATATACAATGCCGGAAGGCGCCGAGGATGTTGCGGTGATGCGTGTTGTGGTGCGAGAAGGTTTGAGTGAAGAAATGACAAATAATTTATTGACAGACATTGATGTGGCCGTTGATTTTTTAACAGATAGTGGTGGCTCACAACCGCAAGCACCAGAGCACACTCATGCAACGAAGGCGTGTTGAAGATGGGTTGTTTTTTTTTCGGGCGAAGGAAAAGACTGTCGGGGTATGAGAAAATCATTGAAGTGAGTTCAAAAAAAGATTGTGTTGACGTTATATGCTTTTGGCGCAGAGCAGAAGTTGGTTGTAAAGAAAGTGGTTTGGAGTTGTTAGGGGGAGAAGGTTCCCCAGAAAGTTCTTCGAGTTCGGATTCAAATGAAGGAGAAGAAGTTTCGGAAGGTTTGGAGTTTGAGGGATATAATAATAATAACGAAGAAGAAAGTGATTCTGATGAGTCACTGCCCTTGGTAGGTGGGGTCTTAAGGTTAGATGGAGTCTCAAGGTTTTCGCAGCGGCATGGTGGTTTATAAGGCTTATCATTATGCAACCATTTAAAGTATATCGCTGGTTTTTTATTGTAGCGGTTGTATTGCATATAACATTATTAGTGATATTTATCGTTGTTGCCGATCGCCCTAAATCTTTTGGCCATTTGCAAGCACAAAGAGGTGAGGTCAAAATTATTAAGGCAGTGAGCGTGCACGAAAAAACAGTGCAGGCACAAATAGATCAAGTAAAGTTAAAAGAGCGTCGTATTGCTCAGGAAAAAAAGCGTAAGGCGGTAGAAAAGCAACAAGCCATTCAAGCAGCAAAACGAGCTAAACAGAAAAGAATGCAGAAGGCGAGAGCGGCAAAGCTGGCTGCCCAAAAAAAAGTAGCCGTATTACAGCAGCAAAAAATAGCTGCGGCAAAGAAGAAAGCACAAGCTAAGGCGAAGTTGCAAGCAACTGCACAGGCAAAAGCAAAAAAAATCGCTACGATTAAGCGGGCAAAGCTACAGGCGGCAAAGTTAGAAAAGCAACAGCAACAACTGGAAGAGAAGTTATTAGATCAACAGCTAGCTCGTGAAAAGCAAGCCATGGCTCAGCAAGCTCAAGCATTGCGTTTGCGTGGCGTGGTTGATGAATATAAAACAAAAATATTACAAGCAATTGCACAGCATTGGGTGCTGCCCAATAGGGTAGATTCGAGCTTGTCCTGTCAATTGCTGGTTCGCTTAGCCCCTAGTGGCGTTGTATTGCAGGTAACATTACTTAAAAGCAGCGGAAATGCTGTGCTTGATCGATCAGCCCAGGTGGCTGTTTATAAGGCGTCACCGTTGCCAGTGCCAAGTGACGAAAAAGATTTTTCTGCTTTTCGCGAGTTGCGGTTGACCGTTCGGCCTGAGCAATTAATTACGGGGTAGAGTTGTTACTTGGCGGGTGATAGTATTGGGTTTATTTGGAAGGGTTAACGCGCGTGACGTATGAATAAACTACGCTATTTTGTATTGGGCTGTGCCGCACTAGTGGCTAGTTTTTTTGTGATGCCGGCTTATGCGGCGCTTGATTTGGAACTCACGCAAGGCATCGATGCCGCTTTACCTATTGCTGTGGTGCCTTTTACTGGGCAAGAGCAAGACATTAACGCAGCCAATAATGTTGCCGGTGTTGTCTGGCATGATTTACAAAACAGTGGTCAATTCCGAGTGAAATCTTGGTCATCACTAAAACAGCTGCCATCCTCTTCTGCTGATGTTCAGCAGCCGTACTTTAAAAAGCTTGGCGTTAATGATGTGTTGGTTGGTTCGGTCACAAAAACCTTGGGTGGAGATTATAAAGTTCAATACCAGTTAGTCAATATTTTTGCTAAGCAAGGTAATAGTGATAACATATTATTAACACAGCAATTCACGGTTAAAAAAGAACAGCTACGTTCTTTGGCTCATCATATTGCCGATCAAGTTTATCAAAAATTAACGGGGTTTCGGGGCGTTTTCTCAACTAAAATTGCTTATATATTAGTAAAGCGCGCTGCCGGCCAACCGACTCAGCATGTGTTAGAGATAGCCGATGCCGATGGTTATAATCCTAAGCCGTTGCTAACATCCAAGCAGCCTATTATGTCGCCGGCATGGTCGCCAGATGGCAAGCAACTTGCTTATGTATCATTTGAAAATAAAAAGTCGGCCATTTACTTACAAGATATTGCAACAGGTAGTCGCCAGCAGTTGACTAATTTCCCTGGAATTAATGGCGCACCTGCTTTTTCACCGGATGGCAAGCAGTTGGCAATGGTTCTGTTGTCAAAGCAGGATGATCCCAAGATTTTTATCATGAATTTGCAAAAAAAGCGATTAAAGCAAATAACTTTTGGCCGCTCTATTGATACAGAGCCTGCTTTTTCTCCGGATGGCCAATCGATTGCCTTTACCTCTAATCGAGGTGGTTCGCCTCAAATTTATCTCAAAAACTTGAAAAAAAACACAGTCAATCGCTTAACTTTTGATGGTAATTACAATGCTAAGGCCTCTTTCTCGCCAGATGGTAAAAGTGTTGCGTTAATGAGTCGTGGTCACAGCATGTTTGCTGTGGGGGTATTAACTCTGGCTAATCAGCAATTGCAAATATTAACTCAGGGCCCCTTGGATGAGTCGCCAAGTATGGCACCTAATGGCCAGATGGTTTTGTTTGCATCTCGCTATGGTGGGCGAGAAGTGTTATCTGAGGTTTCAATCGATGGTCGGATAAAGTTGCGCCTCCCTGCACGAGATGGTAGTGTTCAAGAGCCTGCCTGGTCCCCTTTTTTTGGTGATTAGCGCACAAAACATTAAGGATGAAAAGCATGACAATTAAAAAAATAAGAACGGTTTTTATACTTTTTATTACTTGTGCTGGTTTAGTAGCATGCAGCTCAAAACCAGGGCAGTCAGGTTCATCTGCTGCAGGTGTTGGTGGTGTCGCAGGTTCTTCTGCGCAAAGTTATGGTGCAGCCGGTTCGGCGGATTTTGTTAATGAGGCAAAAGCCAATGCTGGCGATAAAAGTAAGGCACCAGCGAATCAAACCTATTATTTTGCCTATGACAACAGCACTATTAGTGCCCAGGATGATGCTAGCATTGTTCTTCAGGCGCATTATTTAATGCAAAACTCAGCGGCTAAAATCCGTGTTGATGGAAATACTGATGAGCGTGGTAGCCGAGAATATAATATTGCTTTGGGTTATCGCCGAGCCCAGGCCGTTGCGCATTTATTAGAGCAGCAGGGGGTTTCTCCAAAGCAAATCTCAATTGTCAGTTATGGCAAAGAACAACCCATCGCACTTGGGCATAATGAATCAGCCTGGGCGCAAAACAGACGAGTTAATTTAACCTATGAGGCATATTAATATGAGTTTTTTAAGTGGTTTTTTTAAAAAAACAGTTTTTTTAAGCGTGGTATTTGCAGCCTCTGCTCAAGCTGCCCAACCAGCTCCGGTGGTGGATTTAAGCCAGCCTAACAATAAGCAGGCGACAGTTGCAGTGAACCAGCAGGCGACAACTGCTCAGCCAGCAGCATCTGCACAGAGTGCAGCGCAAACCCAACAGGCAGCACCCGCGCAGTCAACACAAACGTCCCCTACTGCGACGATGCCGAACAATAATTCTGCTCAGCAGGTGCCATCGGCCGTTAACAATAATTTTTCAGGAAATTTTGATGGTGATATTGCTCAGCCACAAACAATGACAACTGAGCAACGCCTTGCCCGTTTAGAGCAACAAATGAGTAATTTAATTAGTATGGATTTAACGCAGCAGATAACGCAATTGCGCCAGCAAGTTCAACAGCTAACCGGCCAGCTTCAGGTTCAGCAGCACGACTTAAAACTATTAAATGACCAGCAGAGAAGTTTTTATCAAGATTTAAATAATCGTTTAACTCACTTAAAAACAATTGTATCAGGTTCTAGTGATGATGGCTCAAGCGGTGCTGGCTCCTCTAATAGCAACCCAACGACTAGTAGCCCAGCGAAAAAGCCTGCGGCAAATTCAACTTCAATGCCGGCAAAAAGCTCTAGTAGTCAAGGCGTCTCAGGTAGTGCAAAACAAGAGTTGGCTTCGTATCAAAATGCTTTTAAGTTGGTTTCTGCTAAGCAGTTTAAAAAAGCTGAAGTTGCTCTAACTGCTTATATTTCTGATTATACTAATGGTCAATATGTTGCTGGTGCTCATTATTGGTTAGGAGAAATTTACAGGTTACAAAATAAAAACCAACAGGCGAAAAAAGAGTTTCAATTGGTTATTAGCAAGTATCCAAATTCTAATAAAGTTGCTAATGCTAGATTGAAGCTGGCTGTTATTCACGCTAACACTGGCCAGGTAGTTCAAGCGCAAAAAGAATTTCAGGCGATAAAAACAAGCTATCCTGGTAGTACCGTTTCCCAGTTGGCGAGTATTCAGCTACAGCAATTGAGTTTGAAATCACTATCAACCGCAGGTGGCTAGCTTTTTGTTTGGGGGCTGACTAGGGCTGGTTTTTTGAGCACATGCTGTGAAAATAAAATTTATTTTTCAGGTGTGTTTATACGCATCATTGAAAAACACTATCACAGCACTTAAGTTGTTACGACCCTTTTTCATTCTGTTTGGCCAGCTGATTTTTTTAGCTAGTGTTAGTAAATGCTGAGCTAGGTTTTATTATGGCTTTTTTAATGTTATTCAGAAAGGCGACTAAATTTTTCTGAGTTTTTTGTTGTTGTTTTTTGTTTTGGCTTAAATACTTTTTATGTTTTGCTAAAAAAGTATAATGAATTGAGTAGACTTTATAAGGCGTGTTTTTAAAAGTGCTTTTGAATTCTGTCGCATTTTTTAGCGTGTCATCAATAAAAACAATGTTTTTAAATTTTTGCTGTGTTTTTTGCAGCATGTCTTTTACGGCAACACCTTTTTTTTGGCCGGTGAGATATAATACACCCTCTTCATAGCGCGTTGGTCGGTTTAAATTAGCAAGCATCCAGGGATAAGGGGCACTACGAATGTGGTTGATGATTAATCCTTGTTGACGGAATAAATTGCTTAGGCCGAGTTCATTGAGTTGGCTTTCTGTTGTGCCATTGGCCTCAGCTGAGCGAGCAGTGGCAACCATGGTTGTTGTGTGGTTATTTTTAAGGATATTCAGAAAATGCCCCTCTGCTTTTGGTTCAACCAAGGATGCTTGGCTGATGAGTTTTACCAGCTTAGAGATTGCATAGATATGCTCGGCAGGGATGGGTTTTATTTTTTGGGGGTGACTTGCTAATTCCGCTTGCCATTGTTCCCATGTCAGGCTGCCAATATATTGGCATTGATTTTTTTTAGGCGAGCAGGGCAACATGGTTAATGTGCCATCGTCATCAAGAACAACTAATGTGTTTTTGCTGAATAAATCATTTTTTTGCATGAATTGCGTGATTTCTTGATAGCTTTTGGCTTGATAAATATCATGGTCTGCAACTATTTTGGCTTGTGCTACAGGAGCAAGACTAAGTGTTATTGCTAGGGTAAATATTTTTTTCATTAGACGCTCTTAATCTTGTAAAAGAAGAATAACATCATTAAAGCATGCTGGTTTTGTGAGCGTCAATGGCTAATAGACTTTGTAAAAACAGTAGGGCAGGCTTCTTTGTTTTATTGCATGTTTGGATAAGCAATTTGCCGGTAGGCCTCATAAAGAATGATTGCTGTGGCATTTGATAAGTTTAAGCTTCGGCTGTTTTCACACATGGGTATACGAATTTTTTTGTTTGAAGGCAGGGTGTCAAGAATCTCTGTGGGTAGACCTCGTGTTTCTGGGCCAAATAATAATACATCATCTTCTTGGTATGTTGCATCACTGTGGTGTTGTTGTGCTTTAGTCGTGCATGCGTAAATATTTTTATGAGGATTTTTGGTGATAAAATCATCGTAGTCAGCATACTCATGAATGTGAGCCCACTCGTGATAATCAAGTCCAGCGCGGCGAAGCTGTTTGGTGTCTAGCGAAAATCCCAGGGGGTGAATTAGGTGTAGCTCAGCGCCACTGTTGGCGCATAAGCGGATAATGTTGCCAGTATTCGGGGGGATTTCTGGTTGATAAAGAGCGACATGTAAACTCATGAGGCAGGGTTGTCTGGGAGCAGTTGGTCGCTGCTGGCTGTTGTATTGTCGGCATTTGCTACAAACTGCTCTCCAGTTGATGGGTCGCTTAAAGTATCTTCCCCTCGTTTTTCAGTTAGCCATTGTTTAAAGGGCAGTTCATTTTCTTTGATTTTTTTGTTACGCATTTGTAAATAAGCATTTCGAACAAAGACGTATTGATCAAAGGAAGTATCTATAAACTGGTCAGCATCCAATAGTTTTGATCGACCGTTGATAAAGTAAAGCGCATAAAGACTATACTGTAGCCAGGCTGGTTTTAAGTAATATAAAGGTTGCGTAAAGATGTCAAAAGGCATGGTAACCATGTCTCTAAAGGTTGATGGAAACCCTGCAATAGGAATGACAAAATAAACAGATTGTTTAGCACCCCAGTAGGCAAAGGTTAATCCAAAGTCTTCTTGGTGGGCTGGGGCTCCTAGCTTCGC
The DNA here is from genome assembly GCA_965242995.1 of Coxiellales bacterium. Lineage (GTDB taxonomy): Bacteria > Pseudomonadota > Gammaproteobacteria > CBDETP01 > CBDETP01 > CBDETP01. Next base: position 9,380 of record CBDETP010000016.1, on the reverse strand, counting down.
GGCAACATCAAATAGTCCGCCAATACCAACCGTTGAGTTGACAATAGTTCGCCAGACATCATAAAAGAAAAATTTAAACCGACCCTGGAGGGCATCATTGATAATAGTTGTTGGAGATAATGCATTATTGAATGCATTAGTGATGCCTGTTTTAAGTGGCGGTGGTGTGATGCGGCTATAGACTGTTGCTATAGGCTTTAATGTGACTTTATCTAGGGCGTAACCCATGCCGTAGGCGGCACGATTGTAGTTTTCAAATGGATCAACGCGATCTTTTTGCTCGTTAGCACAGCCGACAAGCAGTAAAAGTAATAAGCTAGCAACAAGCACGCGAGACAAGTTTTTCATGAACATCCTTGTAATATTTTCCTTGAGATGGAGTTAGTGTAACGCATCATCCGTGAGCAATCTAGTTTTTGATGAGCTAAGGCAGTAAGCGGGTTGTGTTTTATTGGTCGCGGTTAAGAGCAAATTCCGCTAGCATCATGAGGCTTTGCTGATAGCGATTTTCTGGTAAGTTTTTAATGCTGTCTTTTGCAAGAGAGACGAATTTTTTTGCATCTTGCCAGCAGTGCTCAATAGCTTTTGTGTTATTAAGAATGTCTTGAACAATTTTTAAATTACGATCACTCGCTTCTTCTATGATTGTTCGCAATTGATGGCTTTCATCGGGTGATGCCTTTTTCAGTGCATAAATTAAGGGTAGTGTGAGCTTCCCTTCGGCTAGATCATCGCCAAGGTTTTTACCAATTTTTTCCTCATTGCCTTGGTAGTCAAGAATGTCGTCCACAATTTGAAAGCTCAAGCCAAGGTATTTGCCATAATTAGCCAGAGCTTCTTGAATGCCGGTCTTATCACTTTCCTCGTTAAGCAGCGCGCCAATTTGTGTGGCAGCAGAAAATAGGGCGCCCGTTTTATGATAGATGATGTCAAAGTAGGTATCCGGGCTAATAGCAATATTGCCAATATTAACAAGCTGCATAACCTCACCTTCGGCAATGGTGTTGGTGGTTTGTGAGAGTAGTTTCATGGCTGGAATGTTGCTGCGTCTGGCGAGAATTTGAAAAGCACGAGAATAAAGGAAGTCGCCAACCAGGACGCTTGCTTGGTTGCCCCAAATTTCGTGGGCAGTTTTTTTGCCGCGACGCATAGAGGAGTTATCAACAACATCATCGTGCATCAGGGTCGCGGTGTGAATAAATTCAATAGTGGCTGCCAATTCTATGTGTTCGTCACCCTCGTAGCCTAGGCTTTTTGCGGAAAGTAACAGTAGCAGCGGTCTTAGACGCTTGCCGCCGCTAGTAATGATGTGATGTGTAATGGTTCGAATCAGTGGGATTTTTGACTCTAGTTGATCGCAGATGAGTTGGTCGAGTTTCTTGAAATCCTCACTCAATAGCTCGCGAACTGGTGCCAAGGAGGCTTTTATTTGTGCTGAGGTGTTGATGCTCATAACTCTCAATGGATAGTTTTAATAAGTTTTTCATCCTAGGCCTTGTCAGGCTGTCTGTCAAGCATAGGGGGTTGCGTATAACGCCTTGTAAAAGAATGATTTTTTTTAATAATTTAAATATTTTGGAAAAAGTGTATTTGAGGGCTTGCTTGTGGCGATTAGATTCCGTAAAATGCCTGCTCTTAAATGACTATTGCAGGATGTTGGCTTATGCACGCGATTATACAAACAGGTGGAAAACAGTACCGGGTAACTGAGGGCGATCGTCTTCGTGTTGAAAAACTCTTTTTAGAAGAGGGTGAAACGGTTGAGTTTGATCAAGTACTCATGTTGTCTAGTGAAAAAGACACGCAAGTGGGCTCACCACTGCTCTCAGGGGTTAAGGTTACTGCTGAGGTGTTAGAGCAAGGTAGAGCTAAAAAGGTTGGAATTTTAAAGTTTAAGCGTAGAAAGCATCACATGAAGCGCATGGGGCATCGTCAGTCTTATACGCTGGTGAAAATCACGCAAGTCGGCAGCAGTGCTGCTAAACCAAAAAAAGCAGCAGCAAAAAAAGAAAAAGCAGCTGAATAACTAACAGAGGAACTTTGTCATGGCTCATAAGAAGGCGGGTGGTAGTACCCGGAACGGTCGAGATTCGAATCCTAAAATGCTTGGTGTTAAGCGTTTTGCAGGACAAAAAGTATTGGCCGGCACTATTATTGTACGTCAACGTGGTACGCATTTTCATGCGGGTCATAATATTGGTGTGGGTAAAGATCACACGCTGTATGCACTTGTTGATGGTGCTGTTAAGTTTTTGTCGAAAAAAGGACCAAAAAAACGGACATTTGTTGATATTGAGGCAGCTGCTGAAGGGTAGCTAGTAGCGCATTATCCAGCAAAACGTTTTGCAAGAAGCCTCGCAATGCCGAGGCTTTTTTTATGCGTTAGAGTGTTAATCGAAAAGGTGAAAAGAATGAAGTTTGTTGATGAGGTTGAAATACACGTTGAAGCAGGTAAGGGTGGTAATGGCTCCTTAAGTTTTAGGCGCGAGAAATGTGTCCCGAGGGGTGGTCCAGACGGCGGTAATGGCGGCAGTGGTGGCGGTGTTTTTTTGAAAGCCGATGCTGGTGTCAATACGCTAGTTGATTTTCGTTATAAGCGAATCCATAAGGCAGAAAGTGGTCAGGGCGGTATGGGCCGTTCACGAACCGGCAAGCAAGGTGAAGACTTAGTCATACCAGTGCCTATTGGCACCGTCATTACCGTTGTCGACACACATGAAGTTATTGGTGATTTATTGCAAGATGGTCAAACGGCCTGTGTTGCAAAGGGCGGTCACCATGGTTTGGGCAATGAGTGTTTTAAGAGTAGTACGAACCAAAGTCCGCGTAAAATCACGCTAGGTAAGCCTGGAGAGGCAAGAGATTTGCGTTTAGAGCTTAAGTTGTTGGCCGATGCCGGCTTGTTGGGCTTGCCAAATGCGGGTAAGTCAACGTTTGTAAGCCGTATCTCTAATGCGACGCCTAAGGTGGCAGACTACCCCTTTACTACGCTTCGCCCGCACTTGGGTGTTGTTAAAATTGAAGCAGGACGCAGTTATATTGTGGCTGATATTCCTGGCTTGATTGAAGGAGCAGCATCTGGTGTTGGGCTCGGCATTCAGTTTTTAAAGCATTTGGCTCGCACAGAAATTTTGTTACATTTAGTTGATATTACTGAAGAAGACCCTAGAAAAGCAGTAGAAACCATCGTGAACGAGCTGAGCCAATACGATGAGCGCTTGCATGATAAAGAGCGCTGGCTTGTGGTCACTAAGGCGGACTTGCTTTTAGAAGATGAGGCCAAGGCACGGTTTGATCAATTAATTAGCGATTTAAATTGGCAAGGTGAGGCTTATTTAATTTCATCATCGAGTGGGCAGGGAATTGATTTATTAAAAACCAATTTAATGCGTCGCATTGAGGAAAAACGACAAGCGGCTGCTGTGACAGCTGTTGTTGATGAAGAGAGTGCTGAGTAGTTAGTTCTTCAGGCATTTTGGCCTGTTGGCGAGTGTTGCTCTTAACCACTTTCTTGAAAAATAAGCTAAAAGGTGGCTGTCCAGGTGATTGATTCAGTTAGCCTGTTTTTCATAAGTACAAAAAAACCCGTGTCTATGCACGGGTTTTTGATATATTGGGCTGAAAAGCAGGTTATGCTTTAACAAGCGCCTTAACTTTAGCATTTAAGCGGCTCTTTAGGCGGGCGGCTCTATTTTGATGAACCAAGTGCTTGCCGGCAGAGCGATCTAAATACTGGCTAGCTTTTTGATAGGCATCTTGTGCGCTTTTAGTGTCTTTAGCTAAAACAGCTTTTAAGACATTTTTAATTTTTGTGCGCAATGCAGAGCGAATGCTAGCATTGTGTTTAGCTCGAACATCGTTTTGACGAGCGCGTTTAGTTGCTTGTTTGGAATTGGCCACGTTATACTCTCCAACAATTATGATTACAGTTGATTGATGCGCCAATATGCCCGGTTTGCAGGGCGTTGTCAACGGTTGATCATGGCTTATCAATATAGGCTCGTGAGCCTGAGGGATTTATGAATAAAAAACTATTAAAATCAACTGGTTCTGTTGCCGCCATGACACTATTGTCTCGCATTTTTGGTTTTGCGCGAGATATTATGTTTGCCAGTGTTTTTGGTGCTGGTGGGGGCTTTGATGCCTTTGTGATTGCTTTTAAAATTCCTAATTTTCTACGTCGCCTATTCGGCGAGGGTGCTTTTGCTCAAGCCTTTGTCCCAGTGTTGTCGGAGTATCGGGAAAAGCGTTCAGCACAGGAGACCCAGCAGTTCATTAATCACATTGCCAGTAATCTGGCAACAGCGTTGGTGTTGGTAGTATTGGCGGCTGAGCTTTTGGCACCACTACTGGTTATGTTGTTTGCCCCGGGCTTCATTCATCATGCTGAGCAGTTTGCTGTCACTGAGCATTTGTTGCGCATCACCTTTCCATATTTGTTACTAATTGGTCTGACAGCATTTATGGGCGCCAGTTTAAATACCTATGGCTATTTTACACTGCCGGCCTTTACACCGGTGCTGTTGAATATTGCCTTGATTGTAGTCGCGTATTTTTGGGCGCCACACACCGCACAGCCAATTGTAACCTTAGGTTGGGGAGTGATTATTGGTGGTTTGGTGCAGTTAGCTATTCAATTTCCAGCCTTCAAGCGGGCCGGATTACACCTGCGCTTTTCAATTAATTGGAAAGATCCTGGCGTCAGGCGCGTATTACGTTTAATGGTGCCAGCGCTTTTTGGTGTGTCGGTTGCGCAAATTAGTTTATTAATTGATAACGTTTTTGCATCGTACTTGCCTGAAGGAAGTATTTCGTGGCTGTATTATTCGGATCGGCTGACTTACTTACCGCTAGGGGTTATTGGTGTCGCGTTAGCGACGGTGGTGTTGCCAAAGTTATCCCGTCATCATTCGGCAAAAGAAAAAACGCATTATAAAGCAACACTTGATTGGGCATTGCGTTGCGCATTGCTGATTGGCTTGCCGGCAGCACTAGGGCTGCTATTATTAGCAGGGCCATTATTGGTTGCATTGATTTATCATGGTGCATTTAATCAGCTAGATGTTTTGAAGACGCGGCAAAGTTTAATGGCATTTTCATTGGGTTTGCCGGCATTTATGTTAGTGAAAATTCTAGCTTCGGCTTTTTATTCAAAGCAAAACATTAAAACACCGGTAAAAATTGCGGCCTTTGCGATGCTCTGTAATTTAGTATTGAATTTAATTTTAATAAGGCCGCTTGCCCATGCTGGATTGGCTTTAGCAACGGCGGCATCGGGTTGGGTTAATGCCGGTTTATTGTGGATTATGCTACACCGGCAGAATGTTTATCAAGCAGCAAAAGGTTGGTGGGTGTTTGTGTTGCGAATTGTTTTAGCTTGCGCGGCGATGGTTGTTTTTTTATGGTTTATGCGGGGCCAACTAACCCAGTGGTTTTTATGGCATGAAGCTTATCGGGTAATGCATTTATTATTATTAATTGTTGTCGCCATTGTTTTATACATTACTATGCTTTGGGTAACGGGCATGCGATTGTCACATTTAAGGGCTCCAGAATAATGAATATCATAAAAGCAAGCATAAATACAATTCCAAAATTAGGTGAGTGCGCAGTAACGCTGGGCAATTTTGATGGTGTGCATGCAGGCCATCAGACATTGATTTCACAATTGGTTAAGACAGCAAAGAAAAAAAAATTAAAATCCGTTGTTATTACATTCGAGCCAATGAGCAAAGTTTTTTTTAGCAAAAATAAAACCGTGCCACAATTAATGAGTTTGACGGAAAAAACCATTGCCCTATCGCAGCTTGGTGTGGATTATTTTTTATGCCTGCGCTTTGATAAAACATTGGCGGCAATGACTGCGCAAGAGTTTATTCAAGCCGTTTTTGTGAAGTTATCAGCTAGGGCTTTCGTATTAGGTTATGATACGTGTTTTGGTTCAGATCGAGCGGGCAATGCTACGTTATTAAAATCCTTATCAATTGAGCAAGATTGGGCAGTTGATTCAGTTTCAGCTCAAACAGTTTTGGATCAACCCATTAGTAGCTCACGGATTCGGCAGGCGTTGAGTGATGATGATTTGTCTTTGGCCGAGCAGCTCTTAGGTCAGCCGTTTTTCTTTGCGGGTCGCGTGATGCATGGGCACCAGCGTGGTAGAGAATGGGGTGTGCCAACCGCCAACATTCATGTCAGTAGACCACTAACGCCTGTGCAAGGGGTTTTTGCGGTAAAGGTTTTGGGCTTAGATAAAGTTCATTATGGCGTTGCTAATATTGGCACAAGACCTACCGTCGATGGCAGTCGTGTAATATGCGAAGTGTATTTGTATGATTTTAATGAAGATATTTACGGTAGGCGTGTCTGTGTGGCTTTGCTGAAAAAAATTCGTAATGAAGTTCGATTTGATTCCATTGAAAAATTAATTGCTCAAATTCACCAGGACGTTAAGACCGCAGAAAATTTTTTAACTGATCAGGGGTTTTTGCGCTAAAGGTCTTGTAAGTCATTGAAGAGTGTAGTTGTATTTAATCATTTAATCATTTAATCATTTAATCATTTAATTTCACCCCCTTTTTTTTGTTTAAAAACAAGGGGGTTAATATGTTATTTAACTAATTTAATATTCCCTTAATATTCCCTTAATATTTCCTTAATATTGGCATGTTACAATACTATTGGTTGTTTGGTCTTTTTTAATTGTCCAGTAATGTATTAGTAGTCGTGCTTAAAAAAGAATAAAAGAAGCAGAAAAATAAATTGAGGAGTCGTTATGTTTAGGTTAGCGAGAGAAGTAGAAAAAGCAGCAAAAGCAGCAAAAGCAGTAGCAGCAAAAGTAGCAGTAGCAGTAGTGCCGCTTACACTGGGAAATGTGCTATGGGAAAAGTTAAAATATAGTGAGTTAATGGGGGGGGAGTTAAAAGAGAAAAAATTATTTGAGGAAAGTTGGAGAGATGGTAGGGACTTTATGATACATCTAATCCGTATGGTTCCAGATAATGCGTTGTCTAAAGAGATGGCTGGAAAAAAAGGGAAATATGAAAAAAAACAGATATTTGAAGGGGCTGGTGAAGGCTATGAGGAAACTGTGAAAAATTTAGTATCAGACTTAGAAAAGTATAGTCTTTGCAATATTTTATTTAAGTTGCTTATCCCGAAAGTTGAGGCGCTTCATACTCAATGGGAAGATATGAAAATAAAAGTAAATGAAAGTCTTAAAGAAAATTACAGTATAAAAGAGGTGGTGCTAAAGTTTTTAAAAGAAGAATATCCAGAAGAAGTCGTTAACTTAACTGATGTAGATTTTAGCATGCGTTTAAATGCGAAAAATAAAGCTGAATTAGAGCGTAGGGTGCGAGCAGAAGTAACCAGAGCATTGCCAGGCATGGAATTGGCAGATGCTATAAGTGAACCCTTTTATATTGATAGTGGTGATGATTGGGGTATAGGCTTAGAAGGGTTGGCAGAACCAGAGCCAGAGCCAGAGCCAGAGCCAGAACCAGAACCAGAACCAGAACCAGAACCAGATGGAACTGAGCCAATAAATTCAGAATTAGGTGAAGCCTGTTCTAAGCCTGCTGTTGATAAGATGCCTGCTAAAACATCAGGAAAATGTTGTGAAGATATTTTAGAAGAAATGGAAAGCTACAAGGTGCAAATGGAGGAATGTCTGAGTCAGGCAAAATGGGTTATGCCAGGAACTTTTGATGAAGTTTTTTTAAATCATGAAGTAGAAGTATGCATGAAAGAAGTAGAAAACTATATAGGTCAGCTAAGAAAAGGCTCGGGTGATATTGTTGATGAGGGAAAGCATGAAGAAATAGAAAATAAAATAAAAAAATGTATAGAAGAAGCAATAGGAGCAGTAGCAGCTGCAAAAGGAGCAGCAGTAGCAGCAGCTGCAAAAGAAAGGGCAGCAATAAAGATTCAAGTTGGTGCAAGAGGACTTTTCGCAAGAAGAGAGTTGAATAAAAGACAAGAAGTAAAGTTAGGGGCAGATGGTGTTTTACAAAATTTGAAGGAAAATGAAATGAGGTCTTTTTCACTAAATGATTTTCTGAAACAGTGGAAAGGTAAAGAAGGTGAAGAAGGTGAAGAAGGTGAAGGAAGCTACTACCTTGCGTATTTGGCTGCTCTTGAAGAGCGTTTTGAAACCTTTATAAACAAAGAGCCGTCTGGCGAAACTAATAGTTTTGAAGAGAAAAAAGAATTCTTTAAATCAATTATAGAAGGTGCTGGCGTTCAGGGTAAGATGGCTAGTCTATATGAACTTTGTGGTGGAGTTGCTGCTCAGTCGGAGCCGGAGGTGATGTCTCCATAAAGATAACTGCCTCTGGTAGCCGCATGGCTTTGGGTGCTTGGTTAAGTTTTAAAGGTAACCACAGAAACACGCAGCTAAGCTGATAAAATAGAGTGAACTTCTTGCAGCGATGTGCTTAGTTGCAATGATTGAATTGTTTTTCTAGATAAGTGGTTTGTAAAATAATGTTTAGCTAGACGACGTGATTGCAAGCAGGCCGAATGCTCACCATCGAGTTTAGCTAAACCCTCAACGTGTTGTAGAAATAATTTTATTTGTGTGTCGGAAGTAATTATGAGTGGTTTTTTATCAAGTAATTCCAGTTCAATTTTTTTGAATAGCCAGGGTTTTCCAATGACAGATCGTCCCAACATGAAATAATCTGCTTTGGTTTGTGCTAGCATGCTGTTGATTGATGCGCCATCAAAAAGATCGCCGTTTGCAATAATGGGGACGCCTGCGTTCTGTTTAAAATAAGCAATATCCGGGTAAGAAACAGCAACAGTATAGTCATCTTGCCAGTTACGGCCATGAACAATGATGGCGTCAACCTCTGCAGCAAGACAGGCCTCTAGGACGCTACTGTTGTAGTCAGTGTCGTGCTGGCCATCGACACGAATTTTAACAGTTAATGGGCATTCGGTAGTTGATCGTAAAGCCTGCAGGCAGCCTTGTAATTTTTTAGAATCTGAAAGCAATATTGAACCAAACCCTTTTTTACGAATTTTTGGCTTAGGGCAGCCAACATTGTAATCAATAAGTTTGGCGCCGTATTGCTGCGCCTTAATGGCAGCTTTCTCGAGTAGTTCAGTGTTTTGTCCGGCTAATTGAAAGCATACGGGGCCTTCGTTGCAGCTAATGTGGTGGTAACGAGGTGACCGGTCAAGGTCGTAAGCTAATTGATGAGATGAAAGCATTTCGCTACACGCATAGGCCAATCCGCCAAATTGCCAGCTAAGATCACGCATTGCCGAGCAGCTGATGCCAGCTAAAGGTGCTTGAATTAGCTGGCTTTTTTGCATGATTTGCTTGAATAGCTGTTGGGTTTTAAGGTTCATATTTTTCTTCTTTATGTTTGGTT
>CBDETP010000015.1:0-24187 GCA_965242995.1 Coxiellales bacterium | reverse complement strand
AAAAGTCCATTATCTTTAACTTAGTAAGTTATTCTGCAAGTTTTTAAGCCAAAGCATATTTTGATAAGTATGGGACTTAATGACTGAAAAACCTTTATTTTAAGTAAACTAATTGTTTTTTATTAAAGGAAAATGAAGGTTTTTGTAATTTGTAAGGCAGTTTAGTCCGCTAACTGCCAGATTTTACCTAAGGCTTTGTAAGCATCACCTTTGTTTTTTGTAAAACTTCGGATCATAGAAAATCTCAACTTCTTTTTTTGATTGAGGCACAGAAAACAATTCATCATTAAGTATGTTTTGCTATAAACACTTGATTCTTCGCGTTTCATTGACAAGCATGCTTCAAACACGATACTTTTGAATGGGGGCTTGTTTCTGAATTAATAAGCTATTTTTAAGTAATGGGAGTATAGCATGAAGCGTAGCGGTTTTTTTTCGGCTTTTACATTGGTTTTTTTTTCAAGCGTTGTGTGTGGCGCAACCCCGATTCAGCCAGGCATTTATGCAGTGTCATCCTATAATAATTCTGTTGATTTTCAAGTTAAGAATACATCTGGTCGCAAGTCGTATATTAAGATGATGGCCGCAAAGTTAACATGTGAATCTTCCAAAAATCCGCTGGCTTGTAAAAAAGAAAAATACGAAGAAAAGGCCCCAATAATCAATAACGTTCGCTTTTCAAGTTCAAAATTCATCTTGAACCCAGGGCAAGTTAAAGTAGTTAAACTTCGATTTGTTGGAAATTTACCAAAAAAGCCAATTGTTTTGGGAGTTTGGGGGGAGGATTTTTCTCAGCATGCTGTTAAAACCGCAGCTAGCCAAGTAAAATTAGCAAAAATAGCATATAGAATAAAGGTTCGTTATTTATCAAAAGTTTTAATTATTCCTGAGGGGGTGTTTATAAGCCCGGTAATAGAAAAAAATTCTGATAAGGTTTTATTACAGAATAAAGCTAAAATACCCATGGCGTTTTCCGGTTATGTAATATGTGCTGACAAGGGAGGGCCGTGCGAACAACAACGCTTTAAAAAGTTTTTACCGGCCAAGAAAACTTACATGCTGCAGATGAAAAAGGGGCAGCGCCTTAGTGTGAGGTACTATGACTATAAGAAGCAAAAGTGGGTAAGATCAATAGTTTAGTTCAAATAAATTCGATAATGGAGTGTTTTTAAAGTGCGGCAGTACCGGATTCTTCATTGGTTTGTTTTCTTTCTTACTTTGATCTCATGTCAGCAATCACTTGCGCTTGTCGCAAAAAATAATATACAGAATCTGAATACCACCAACAGCATAAAAAATTTTAAAGAAGATGTTGGATCTCAAAAAAAACCTTTTCACTTAGTTGAAAGCCAACAAGGGAAGAAAAATAAAGAGCTGACTAAAAAAACAAAAAAAAAAGAGGGAGAAACAGAAAAAAAAGTAGGTGCCTCTCAGGGAAAAGATAAAAGAGCGCGCGAACTATCTAGCAACTACTCTCCTAAAGCCTCAGCAGAAAATAAAATAAGAGATGAATTTGGCGATGAAATCCCGGCGGGCTTTGAAAACATTACTAATGATTATAATGGTCCGGTGAAGCTCTATTTGTACAAGGAGAGCTTAGGGTCAGTTGATGTTGATTATAATGAGCGCCGTGACCGAATTTATTTAAGCACGCAAGCAAAAAAACGGCTTTTAGAAAAGGTGAGCTCACAATTAACAGACGAAGGCCTTAAGAGCCTGAAAAACGACTTGAATCAACCACTAGCGGCACACAGTACCTTGCAGGCGGCTTATTTAGCTCGAGGTCTAAAGCATATAACGGTATATTTTAACATGAATGAGCTTAAGTTGGCTGTCTTGGTCCCCCCCAGTTTTTATAGCAAAAAAAGAGTAGATTATTCTCATAGTCAATATCATCCGGATGTTTCCTATAAGAACCCAGCGATGACAAATTATATTGATTACGATGTGAATCAATATCGTAATGACGATCCTCGGCAGTATTGGTCGCTGGCTGGGAATGTAAACAGTGGAAAGCTCAGCTTACAGTATAGTGCCAATAGCAATTTGGATAATTATTTTGATGACATGTATTTGAAATACCTTGGAAAGAAATATCAGTATACGGCGGGCTATCAAGACCCATTATTTCAAACTCCGTTAGTGCCAACTGGAAACTTTTGGGGCGTTAGTATGAGTGAAAGCCCAAAGCTAATTAATCCAAAGTTTTATCGCGCATATCAAGTTCCCTATTATTTGGTGGTTAATGAGCCTTCCTATGTGGAAATTAGTTATCGTGGAAAAATTTTATTTCGTGGAACATTGCAACAAGGCGAAAATGCAATTAACACCGCATCTTTTCCAGCAGGAAGCTACCCCATTACTATCACTGAGCAAAGTGTTTTTAGCGGCGTGAAAACTGAGCGAACGGATATTTTTAGCAAAGATGGCGCAGCATACAATTGGTTGTATTCAGGCTTTGCTGTTGTGGCAGGATTACGTTCACAATATTTTAGTACAGTTTATAATGATCCAATTAGCAGTGACCAATTGTATTTTCGTGTTAAAAATGGCTTTCGAGCGCTTAAGGGCGAGGTCGATTTATCCTATACGTTTACAGATGACACCAATTATTTAGGATTGAGTTACGACTATTTGTCGACACATGCCTTTGATTTTTCTTTGGGGGGAAGCGTTGATGATCTTGGTGAGTTTTTTTCAACAGCAGGTGCCAATTATTCTTATGGGCGATCGCGCTTTCAATTAAATGCTTCTCACGCTTATGAACTTAATGAGAATAATAACCAACGACGCAATTCTTATGGCGGCACTTACGTTTACAGCGCTGATAGCTGGCGATTTAATGTTAATGCGCGTTATTATGGCCAACAAAACACGAGTATTTCAACGGCATTAACTAAGTCCATGCAGCTAGGTGTTGTGCCTATAAGATCATACATTACCTATACCAAAACAAATGATCAGGGCTATGAAATTGCCGTTGGTACAAGTGTTTACTTTAGCAAAAATACAGTTGATGGCAGCCTTGGTGTGCTTCATAACTTTGCTGATCAACAAAGTGCGATTAACGCCACGACCCGCTGGTCTCATGATGGTTATCGATTATCACAAAGTACGCAAGTCCCAATTTCTCACAAAGGCCAAGTGACAGGGTCAAATTCAGCAAGCAGCACGATTAAAGCAGCCGTGCAGGCTGAAGTTGCTTCACTCGATACAGGCATAAACATTGTTGATAATGATGAAGATGGCCTGACATTGGCAAACAAAAATTTTGGAGTGAGCAGCTCAATGATTTTAACGCCAAAGGGTTTTACCATGACACACCATCGCACGCCGACAGGTTTTGTGGTGTCCTTACCCTACATTGATAATAATAAGCCGGACAAATACATTGTTGATAAAAAAGAATATGATGAGGGCCGGACCATTTTTGTAGAGAGAAGTCCGTTTTCACACCAGAAGCTTTCGGTAACAAACCCATCCGATTCGCACCAGTTGAATAATAGTTTTTATAAGGCATTTTTGTATCCCAATAACATACATCATATGTCCCCAATCCTAACCCGGGTGTGTTTTGCTGATTTCAAATTAATTACCAATGACGGTGAGGATAATATGTATATGATTGTTGATAACAAAGATGATTTCTTTTTTAGTAATGAAGAAAGCAGTGTTATGGTGCCCGATGGCCAACCATTGAATTTTATTTTAGCCGGCAGCGAAGATGAAAGTGATATTTGTAAGACGGGCATAAATATTAAATGTGGGGAAGAGCCATTAAGTTTGGGTAATGTATATTGTCAATAATTAAAATGGTAGCAGATTAACTTTATTTTGCTCCACTTTGTGTATCATGCGTAGAATAGATTCTTCTTCAGTTGGCAGTTCATTTTTGTTGAAATAAAACCAGCCCAGCTCCAGTGACTCATTGTTTTTGATGAGTGGCAAGTCATCATTGGCTCGAAATAAAAAACGGACATCAAAATGAGTGTGAGCCGGTTCATTTTTTCGAGCGCCAATTGGATGAACGTCAATGTCAAAAATAGCATCGGACAAACTATGAATTTCTGAGATTCCCGTTTCCTCTTGGGCCTCTCTTTTAGCAACACCAAGCAGATTCCACTCGCCATCACAGTGCCCGCCAGGCTGAAGCCAAATGTTTAACTTGGCGTGATGCATAAGTAATACACGATTAATGTTGTAATTAACAATAAAAGCTGATGCCGTAAAGTGTCCTTCTAAGCACGTGCGAGAAAAGCAATCGGCGTGTTTGTCTAGCCAGTCGAGCATTTGTTCTTTGCTTTTTTTTTCAGAAGAAAATAAAGGCTTGTATTGGTTTAGTAGGTTAATTAGGTGTTGACGATGCATGGTTGTGTTCTCAATATTAAAGTCTGTACTATAGTTAATAATTAAGCCATTGTCTTCAAAAAAACGCATCCTTTTAGTTTTTTGTTGCTCTTTAGGCTTTTATGTTTCTTTTTAAAAAAGATTTTTTCAGATAAGTTGCTGAGGAATTGAATATTGAGGCAAGTCGGTTTTTGATTAATGATTTTTCATAAAAATAAGATAGCTGTGGCGTTGCTGCTTCTTTTATAAAAACTTCTTACTTGTTTATGAATGAGGATAAGTTAATGCCTTTGATTTTTTTTGTTTTTATGCAAAAAGGAAATAGTCAGCTAATTAAGGTGAAGCCGCTTGTGAGTTAATTAAAGGCGTTGTGCGCGGCTCACTGGCATGGCCTGTTGCAGTGAGCATGAGATTTTGTCGTTTTTTAATAGAAAATAATTTAACTGCCATGACAATTTTCACTGGGGGTGCTTGTGCGCCCTTTAATGATTGGGTCTAAAAATAGTGTTAGGTGAAGGCGGCGATTTTTAGTTGAAAAAAGAAAACAGAATTTTTTCACCAGGTGCAAAGCGTCATAGGACACTTTCTATTGCAATTAGTCGGCAACGTGCCGTGCTAACACCTAGTCGTGTGGCAATGATTTTTTATAAGGTTTTTATCAGCTCATGAATTAAGGTGCTAACGTGCTCCATGGCCAGCTGCGCGCCTTCCACGGTTACCTTGTGTGACAGCTTTACGTTAGATAAACCAACGGCCAAGTTGCTAATGGCCGCAATAACTAGCACTTTCATGCCGCAGTGTCGGGCAATGATGACATCTGGAATGGTTGACATACCAACCACATCAGCACCCAACGTGCGAAAGGCTCGAATTTCTGCAGGCGTTTCGAAGGCAGGGCCTGACACACCTAAATAAACACCCTCAGATACGGGCATCGACAAACGATTGGCAATATCTAAGCAACGTTGGCGTAGCGTGGGATCGTAGGCATCTTCCATGCCAATAAAGCGCGGCCCAATGGTGTCATCGTTTTTGCCAATGAGGGGGTTATGAAATGACAGATTAATATGATCACTAATGACAACAACGTGGCCAGGGATAACCTCTTCACGCAAAGAGCCCGAGGCATTGGTGCCAAGCATCAGCTCACACCCCAGTAATTTTAATGTGCGCAGCATGATTTGCATGGTGCTATTGCTGTGACCTTCATAGAAATGAGGACGCCCTTGTGCACAAACAACTGGCTTGCCCTGTAAATGACCGAAAACCAATTGGCCTGGGTGACTTTTTACGCTGCACGTTGGAAAGCCAGGAATATCTTTGTAAGCAATTGTTGCTACGGTATCAATTTCTTCAGCCAGGCTGTCCAGACCTGAGCCCGTCACAATGGCTGTTTTAGGGGTGAAGTCACCAATTTTTGGCTTAATATAATTTACTGCAATGTGTGCGTGCGTGTTCTCAGTCATGGTTTGGCCTTTTGCTCAATGAATTTGGCCCAGTATAAGTTAAGTTTGAATTAAAAGAAAAGGCGCAAAAAGGATTTTTATACGGCCTGCCCTGCCGCATAACCTGATGACCACGCCCATTGAAAATTATAGCCACCTAGCCAGCCACTGACATCACACACCTCGCCAATAAAATAAAGTCCGCAGGTGTTGTTTGCTTCGAAGGTTTTTGAGGAGAGTGCATTGCAGTCGACCCCTCCGAGCGTCACTTCAGCGGTTCGGTAGCCTTCAGTGTTGTTGGGTTTGATAGTCCAGCGCTTGAGCTGGTCAATAATGCTCAAAATCTGTTTATTTGAACAGTTTGCCAGTGTTCTATCAGCTAGGGTTCCCAGCCATTGTGTGGCTTGCCGCTTTGCTACAAGAGCGCTGAGCCATGTTTTTAGTGTTTGGCCTGGATGGTTGCATTGAGCTTGTTTGAAATTTTCTAGTAAGTTTTGTTCTGGGAAAAAATCGATGCTAAGCGTGTCGCCGGGCTGCCAATAAGAAGAAATTTGCAACATGGCCGGACCACTTAAGCCTCGATGGGTAAATAGCAGGTCATCATTAAAAGCCTGTTGATTGCAGCTTGCTGTAACTGGGGCTGCGATGCCAGATAAGCACGCGAGTGATTCTTTGTCGTGCGGGTGAAGCGTAAAGGGAACTAAACCTGCTCGAGTTGGCCAAACATTTATGCCGAACTGCTTGGCAACATTATAGCCAAAGCCAGTGGCTCCCATCGTTGGAATTGATAGCCCGCCGGTGGCAATGACCAAAGACTCACAATTAAAGTTTTCGCGAGTTGTTTGAAGCGTAAATCGTAAGTCACTGCCCTGGCTGATGGATGTAATGGATGTGTTTAAAAAAACATCTGCCTTGTTTTTTTCACACTCATGTAAAAGAATGTTTAGTATGTCTTTTGATTTATTAACGCAAAATAATTGGCCCAGATGCTTTTCATAATAGGGAACCTCATGTTTTTCAACCAAGTTGATAAAATGTTGTGGTGTATAGCGGTGTAATGCCGATTTGCAGAAGTGAGGATTATGAGAAATAAAATGTTGGCTTTCAACCCGAACATTAGTGAAATTACAGCGCCCTCCTCCTGACATTAATATTTTCTTGCCGGGTTTGTTGGCGTGATCAAGCACTATAGTGCTTCGGCCTCTTTTGCTCGCCTCAATGGCACACATAAGGCCGGCGGCACCTGCGCCAATGATAATTACATCACACTTTTTCATGACGATCATTATAGATGGATATCTGTCTATTGCCACATCTATTTTTATTTAACATAAAGAAAACTAAAAAAAGAGAGGATATGACATTAATAGTGTTGAGATGACTTTTTATGTGGCGTATTATCGCCAGAATCCTTGAGAAAATCGCTTTTTTTATTTAAGAGATGTTCTTAGTAGGTCATAAGTCTTTAGGGGGGATGCATGAAGATTTGGCACCAGGTTTTTTTTTCAGTCAAAGATAGTTGTCATCGAGAAGAGCTGAAAAACCTAATAGAGACCAGCTACCCAGAAGTTCAAAAAAAAGTTTTTGGCTTAGAAAAGTTTTTGGTCATCAATCATAACAAAAGTCCAGAGCAAGAGGCACTAAAGTTCGAAGGTTGTGTTTTATTAGTTTTATTTTCAAATATGTCAGCTTATCGAGTCTATCTTGATGATGTTCAGTGTGAGGCACACGCCAGATTTAAAAAAAAGTTATATGACCTTTATTTTATCAGCTTTAAAAAAGACATTAAAGTTTTTGCCATTGAAGAAAATAATTTAAAATAGGAAGCTTTTTATGATAGTTGAAAAAGAAATTAAAAAATCCGAGTCGTTTTTTGGCAAGCATTACCAAAACATTATTCCTGAAAGAGAATACCCATGTTTACAGAGACTGTTACGTCTTGAAAAAAACAAAGGCAGTCTTAAAGGTAAAAACATTCTAATAAATTGCCACATGACCATGTCAGTGTTGATTTTGTTGGATGTTTTTATTAATAGCGGTGCAAATATTTTTTGGACACAATCAAGTGAGCTGGTTGTGCATAAATCAATACTTGATATTGCCAAACAAAAAAACATTTATTTAAGTTTTGATGAAATTGTAGAGAAAAATAAATATTATCAAAATAAGTTTGATGTCGTTCTAGATTGCGGGGGTTATTTAGCCAACCTATTGGTGCCTAAATATGGCTTTATAGAATTAACACAAGTAAGAAAGGCTCAGTATAAAAACACCAGTAGGCCTGTTGTAAATGTAGACTCTTCAATTATAAAATACATTGAAACCTCTTATGGAACGGGTGATGGCTTTTATCGGTCTTTGCGAAAAATTGCAATCAAACGAGCTTGGAAAATGCAAGAAAAAAAATTTATTGTTTTTGGCTTTGGAAAGGTTGGCTATGGGATTGTGGTGCAATTACTTAAAGGCGGAATAGATAAAACAAACATTTCGATAGTAGAGCAAAGCTCATCAGCCATTCAGCGTGCCAAATCAATTGGGATAGCTGGCTATAATGTCAGTGAGGACAAAGAAACTGTCTGTGAAAGAATCCTAGAAAGCGATTGTTGTGTGACGGCAACAGGTGTTGCTGGCGCGGTTTCAAGTAATTTTAATAAAGAAATATTTAAAGATGTTGATTATTTAATAAATATGGGGACAGATGATGAGTGGGGGAGTGAGTTTGAGTCAGATCGAATTTTTTATAACAAAAAGCCACTTAATTTTAATTTAGAGTTCCCTACTAGGGTGATTTATTTAGACCCAATTTTTTCATTAATGTATCGATCAGCAGAAGAGTTGATTTATAAAAAGCCAGATAATCTTTGTTTTAGTATTCAAAGGGTTCCTCAAGAAATTGAAAAGGAAGAGCTTGGCTATTTTTTAGATAAGAATCCAGTTGGCTTAGATAGAGATGAAATTGAAAAGATAGTCGAATTTTTAATGTAAGGTGGTTGCTCTTTTTTTGCATATAGTGCACAGTAAAGGCATAAATTTCAGGTTAATATTTGGGATAGGCTGTGTATAAAAACAAAAATAAGGCATCTCAGGTTGTCTATAAAGCGTTAGTCGAAAATCATTTGTCGAACCTAATAGAGACTATTCCTGGGTATATGTATGTTAAGGATATTAACTTAGTATATCTTGCTTGCAATAAAAATTTTGCACAGGTGGCGGGGCTTTCTGATCCTAAGGAAATTTTAGGAAAAACTGATTACGATCTACCGTGGGGTGAGACAGAAGCCAAGACCTTTAGAAATGGTGATTTAGAAGTTTTGGCGGGGAGCCCTAAGGTAAATTTTGAGGAGCCTCAGCATCAGGCAGATGGCAAAGAAAAGATAGTTTTGGCTAATAAAGTTCCATTATATGATGAAAATAAAAAAATTGTCGGTGTGTTGGGTACATATGTAGATATTACTAGCCTTAAAGAAACGAACAAGGGTCTGCAAAAAGCTAAAGAACAAGCAGAAGAGTCTAATCGCTTAAAGTCTGACTTTGTCGCCAATGTTAGCCATGATTTTAGAACGCCGCTTTCTACAATTTTAGGTATGGCAGAGGCCGCGTTGTTGGCAAATGAGTTAGATCGTTATAAAGAGTGTGTTGCTACAATTTTTGGTTCGGGAAAACATCTTTTAAGCCTAGTGGAAGATATTATTGAATATTATCAATTAGAGCAAAACAATTATCGATCAAGGGTGTGTGAATATTTATTAACAGATCTGATTGAAGATATTGAAGAGGTTGTTAGATATAGAGCTGAGAATAAGAACATAAGCTTAATTATTAAAAATGAAATAAAAGGAAAAACAATAATAGAAGCAGACTGTAAGGCGATAAAAAGAGTTCTTATAAATTTGGTAGACAACGCAATAAAATTTACAGAAAAAGGTTATGTAGAGTTATGTTTATCAATAGACAAAAGTGAAAAACATCAAGGCCAATCTAAAATGATAATTGTTATTAAGGATACTGGTGTTGGTATTAAAAAATCAGACCAAAAAAAGATTTTTGATCGATTTTCCCGGCTGTCCCCCTCTTATATGAATCAACATGTTAGCACTGGCTTAGGCTTGACTATAGTCAAACAGTTGCTTCAGTCCTTGGGTGGGTGTGTAAGCTTAAAAAGTGTTTCGGGCAAGGGAACTGAGTTTTTATGTGAAATTCCAGTTAATATAAAGCAGGAAGTTGAAAAAAAAGAAGCATACTTTGCGGAAGGTAATGGTTGTTTTCTGAAAGGAAATGTTAAAAATGTTTTGGTTGTTGAAGATGTTTTTCAAGTTCGCCGAATGCTAGAGTTACTGCTAAAGGAGCTCGGTGCTAAAGTTACTTTTGCTGCTTGTGGAAAAGAAGCTCTAACGAAAGATTTTAATGACTATGATCTGGTTTTAATGGATCTTGGTTTGGGGGACATGACTGGGATTGAGGTTGTAGAGAAGGCTGTGAGGAAAAATAAAATAAAAACTCCCATCGTTGCCTTAACGGCTCATGCAAGAAAGAATGATAAAATAGAGTGCATCAACTCTGGCATGAGTGGCTTCATCACCAAGCCAGTATTAATTGATGACTTGAGAGAAATTATTGAAGAGTTCTGTTGAGCAGCAATTAACCAGTGGTTTCCCACTGTTTTTTATATAACAAATAAAAGGACTAGCTTGTGTATCTGAAGTATTTTATAGCTTTATTAGTGGTTTCTAACCCCATCGGCAGTTTAGCTATTTACTTGGGCTTAACTTCAGGTGAAAGCAAGGAGGCCATGAATCGTATTCCTTATGTCACGGCTATTTCTGTTTTTATTATATTGGGTTTGTCTTTATGGGTGGGTTGGCCGCTGCTTAATTTTTTTGGTATCACAATTGAATCTTTTAAGATAGCTGGAGGGTTGGTTGTTTTTGGTATTGGTATGTCAATGATTAAAGGCACTTCTATTGTGGCAACGCACAAGAAAGAGTCAGCATCAGTGGGTGTTGTACCTTTGGCGATGCCAATTATTGCAGGGCCCGGCGCTATTACCGTTGCAATTTCATATTCACATGATTTCTCATCCATGGTTCAAAGAACATATGCAACCGGGATTTGTTGCGCCTTAGCCGTGGTTTTTTTGTTGGTGCTAAAATTGGCGCCATGGGTTAAACGTAGGATTGGCGATAATGGTATTGATATTGCCTGTAAGGTGATGGGTCTTCTTGTGGCAGCAATTGCAGTGCAAATGATTAGTAACGGAGTGAAGCTGTTTTTAGCCAGCCAGTAATAAATTTTTTATTAAGGACTTTTTTTCTTTTCAGAAAAAAACACGGTATTGCTTGATGTAGTGGTTCCCAGGTATTTTGTTTAAAAAATGTTTTGAACAAAAATGATTGATATAGAAGTAACATTGCGACGGCTGCTTGAGGTTTTAAAAAAAGACGAATCGTTAGGTAGCGTAGAATCGGCAAAAAAGGCTAAAGATCCTGATGTAAACGACCGACTGTTGATAGGGTTTGCCAAGCTAGTAAATTCGGTTGAATCCCGTATTGACGGCATCGAAGACGATTTATTTTATTTAGTCCTTCGTCGCCATTTGCCTGGCATTATGGACCCGATGCCAGCCATGACAGCGATGCTATTAGACGTTGATGCTGATCAGCAAGTCACCGCGGCCACGGTTAATTTAGGCTCAGTTGTTTTGTCACGTAATGCCAACAAGGTGATGTTTCTTAAAACAATGCGCAATGTCAGGGTTTACCCTATGCGTGTAGAGACAAAGCCGGTTAAGTTGCGTGATCATGAAAAAATAGAGTGTCGTTTTTCGTTAAGTGAATTGGCCGACATCAATCAATTTTCCATGAAGGCATTGTCATTATTGATTGATGCGCCCTATCCATCTGCCTGTGTTTGGTATGAAAGGCTGTTAAATAATGTTGTTGATGTCTGTGTGGTGTGGCATGTTGATGGTAAGGAAAACAAAATATCTCTGCCAGTTAACATAAAGCCCACGAGAATTTTTTATAGAAATAATAACAATTTAGAGGAAGAGTTAAAGGACTTATATTACCATATTTCTTGCCCGGCAAGGTCTCTGGCCGTTGATGTTTTTGGCTTGGGTGATATTCAATGGCCAAAAGGGTTGTCTTCTTGGTCTTTAATGTTCACATTTTCAAACATAAAAACAAAATCATCAGAGCTTGTCTCTCCTAAGTTTGCAATAAATTGGGTGCCGGTTAAATGTGTAAAGTCTGTTTGTGCTGACCCTATTATTTTGCAAAAAAACCAGGTGGTATATCCTTTGAGTATTGATGGCTTGCCAGAGGAGTGCGCGCTATGTTCTCTAGATTTAGTTTATTCGACAAGCTTACATAGTTCTAAAAAAACGTATTATCAAAAAAGCTCAGGGTTGTTAGTTGATGAGAGTACGCCAACCTTTTCTTTTATTAATAATACGTTGTACCCAACCAAGCAGGGCAGTGTTTTTTTACAAACATCGCAGGATGATGCGGTTTTGTCAATAGAGGCCAGTGTTGCCCCTTTGGGGGGTGAGGATGACTTGACAAACATTTCTAGTTGGGTTTTGGAGGGCCACCCGCATGTTTCCCCAAAAGTTTTTAGTGTTGTCTCTTTAGCCAAGCCAGTGTTAATGGATGATAAGGCGGTTAAGAAAGACAACTTGTTATCACTAGGTTTTTTCTCTCTATTAGAAAAAGACGCGTTGTTGTCATTGTTTTTTTCAATAAAGTGTCGAGACGGTGTTTTTTATCAATATATTATGTCAATCAGTGATATTTTTTATAATACTGGTCGAGAGTTTATTAATAATGCATTGTTTGATGTGATTGAAATAAGCATAACTATTCAGCCTGAATATTTTAATGGGTCGGCGGAGGCTTACTTTTTTGCTTGTTTTTTACATCAGTTTTATAGCGTTTTTTCACCCATTAACACCTTTGTCCGCCTGAAGGTTAAATATAATGAATCGCCATTTATGATTAATTGGGTTGTTGAAAATTCTTTTTTAGGCGGTTTTTAATATGGATGTTTTTCAGTTTTTCTTGCAGCAAAAAAAGCAGGAAAAATCGGATTTTGTTGAAGGCAGGTTATTTTTTCCAGCCATTAGTTTTTCTAACGTAGGTAAAGTTCAGGCCAATGACCTTTGTTTTTTGATTAGTTGCTGTGTTTTTGGTTTTGATGCTGGATATTCTGCACAAGACCTTTCTTTTTTTGACAAAAAAAATTCTCATAAACCCTGTTTTTTGTTGGCGATTCAGCGCCGGATGGTTTTTATTTTGTATTCGGCGTGGCAAAGTTTGATGATAGATAATGGCCATTGTTTTTTTATGAATTATTTGGTTGGCCACAAGTCAAAAACTTGTTTTTCATTGCTGGGGAAAAATCAGAGCTTTTATTTTCGTGAGATAATTTCTAATTGTTTGCCCGGAGTCAGCTTTGTTGTTAGGCAGTTTGTCTCGACAAGGGGCCCTGTTAATAAGGCGGCAGTGTTGGGTCAATCCAGTCTTTTAGGCTTTAATACTTTGCTGGGTGGGATTTGTTTTGATAGAACGAAAAGAGTTGAGGTGGTTTTTTTTGTTGAAAATCAAGAGATGATTGAAAAATATTTGCCAAACACGCTTTTTGGGAAAAAACTATGGCATATATTAAGTGATCACTTGCGACCGGTTTATGAGCTGAAAATCACCTGGCGTCTTTGTGCTGAAAAAGCCTCGTGTACATTGGGTAGAAGCTTTTTAGGCTGGACGACTTTTTTCCCAGGAAAATCAAGTCACTTTGATGTGGTTCTACAGGATGTCAATTTTTTAAATTTCTAATATAAAGTTTTCCTGTCTTGTGTTAGGTTGTTGCTTATGAATATGAAATTAAAGCCAAATCAAGACGGCTGCAAAAAGATTTTTTTTGCAGTAACCCCCAGCGAAGCTGATAAGCAGCAACTGCTCGAGATGATGCATTCGCTGTCCCCAGGTTTTTCTGAGACAGCTCGCTGGGCTTTGGCAGAAAATCTTCACATGACCTTGTGTTTTTTGGGCTGGGTGGATGAGGATAAAATTGATGAAGTCATTCAGCAGGTGAAAGTTAGTCTTGCACAGACCCCTGATTTTTTGGCGACCAGTGTGCGGCTGGGTTTTTTACCCGCCAAAAGACCGCGTTCGTTGGTGTTGCACATGCAATTAAATACAGTGCTGGCGCAGTGTTTTCGGGCTATTAATCAAGGTGTGCTGGCCGCTGGTGGCAAGGTGGAGCGTCGTGCTTTTGTGCCGCATATTACCCTAGCTCATTCAGAGTCATTTGAGCCGAGTGCTGTTTTGCCCGGCGTGGTTGATTTTTCATTATCAGTTGGTGCTGTAAGGTTATTTTCTAGTGTTCCTCAGCAGGGCCAGTCGAATTATCATTGCCTGGCTGAGATTCCGTTGATGTAGTCTCTGTTCCTTTATTTTCAAAATGACCGATCATCTCTCCCATTCTTATAGCTTGTTTGGGTGAGATGTTTTGTGACCAGTCTATTTCATCAGCTTCCCATAAAGCAACAATGGTAGAGCCCAGGCAGAAATATCCAACTTCGTCACCTTTGTTTAAGTGGTATTTTTTATCAGTAGGATAGCTTGATTTGCGAACCTCTTGTCCGGGCGGAATTTCACCATCAAAGACCGTGGCAATTTGGCCAACAATGAAGGCGCCAACAAACACCAGTGCCAGCTTTCCATGCTCAGTATCAAAGAGCAGTGTTAATCGCTCATTTTTGGTAAATAGTGCCGGCGTTTTGTTTACCATAGACGGCTTTACTGGCCAGAGCTGACCGGGCACATAGATGCTTTCAATGGCGGTGCCGCTAACCGGCATGTGTACGCGATGATAGTTTTTGGGTGATAAATAAATGGTTGCAAAAGAGCCGTTGTTAAATCTTTGAGCAACACCTTCGTCGCCCAAAAGCGTTCCAATGGAGTAATCAATGCCTTTGGCCTGAAGAATTTGACCCTCTTTGATTTTGCCCATGATGCTAACAAAACCATCGGCGGGTGATGCAATGGTTTTTGGATAGCTGGCAAGTGCTCTTGCATTGGGCTTTAATTTACGGGTAAAAAAGTGATTAAAGTGTTTGAACTGACGATAGTCAGTAATTAAGTACTCTGAAAGATCGATGGAAAAGAAGTGGATATAGGCGCGAATAATAAAGTTTTTAAACCAGGGCTTTTCGCAACGAGCAAGGTTGCCTGCCCATTGGGAAATTTTTGCTGTTGGTAGCCAGCGATATTTTTGCATGTCTATTCCTTTTGCAATGTTTGCGCGAGTGCTATCATACCGAATAATTCAGGAAAGAAAAGCCATTTTTGTGGTAGTTCAGGGAGAAGTTGTGAAAATTTATTTGGTTGGTGGCGCCATACGAGATGCTTTGCTGGGCATGCCAGTTGTTGAGCAGGACTGGGTGGTGGTTGGTGCAGAGCCTGAGTCCCTGCTAAATAAGGGTTTTTTGCCGGTCGGCAAAGATTTTCCAGTCTTTTTGCATCCTAAAACACAAGAAGAATATGCATTAGCGCGAACTGAAAGAAAAGTAGCCCCAGGTTATGCGGGCTTTCAATTTCATGCAGATTCAAGCGTAACACTTGCAGAAGACTTGCAGCGACGAGATCTAACCATAAATGCTATTGCGCAGGATGAGCAGGGGCAACTCATTGATCCTTTTAATGGTCAGCAAGATATAAATAAAAGGTGTTTACGACATGTTTCTGCCGCCTTTATTGAAGATCCGGTTAGAGTGCTGCGAATTGCTCGCTTTGCTGCTAAATTGGTGGGCTTTACCGTTGCTGCTGAAACACAAGCATTGTTGTGCGACATGGTGAAAAATGGCGAGGTCGATGCGCTAGTGCCTGAGCGAGTATGGAAGGAATGTTCTCGTGCCCTCCTCTGTGCTGAGCCGTGGCGTTTTTTTGAGGTGTTAGCCGATTGTTATGCTTTAGCAGTGGTATTTCCCAAATTAATTTGGTCAACACAAAAGAAAGATTATTTACAGCAAGCGCTAAGTGAAAAAGCATCGGCAGAAATTTGTTTTGCTTTATTATTGCATGATTTAACGGAAAGTGATGCCAATGCTTTATGTCAGTTATTAAAAGTTCCTAAGTCTTTTTCAGAACAAGCGTTGTTGCTTATAAAAAATTATCCATTATTGTCAGAAAAAAAACAGACAGCGGAATCTTTGCTGTTATTGTTAAAAAAAACAGATGCTTTGCGTCGACCAGAAAGATTTATGGCATGGCTTAAATCAGCAGAGATTATTGATGGTGGAAAAAATAAACCGATCACTAAAAAATGTCATGATGCTTTGGCTGCTGTAAAAGAAGTGTCAACGCAAGTGCTGCAGGAGCAAGGACTATCAGGCCAAGACTTTTTAAAAGCGTTAGATGAATTGAGAGTTGCTGCGATTGCTAAGGCGGCGCTATAAGCTTCCCTTAAGCCCTCCCATTTTTTTGTCATAAAAAACAGCAGCTTATTAAATTAATAAAACCCCCTGTTTTTCAAGCCGTTGATTATTAGTGACATCTGCAAGGTGTTTTTTAATGTTCTATACTGTGGTTAAGCGTCATTATTGTTATTGTTGAACTTGAACCGATGTTAATACAGTAAAGGAATGAGCTTTTGGTTGTGGTGTGCAAGCCCATGTCAAATGGGAAGCCTAAAACAATCCAGCTTGTTACCGCCATACAGAGGATTTGGGCTCAAGTGATTCAACCTAGTGG
Organism: Coxiellales bacterium; assembly: GCA_965242995.1. GTDB lineage: Bacteria > Pseudomonadota > Gammaproteobacteria > CBDETP01 > CBDETP01 > CBDETP01. The sequence goes on along the minus strand of CBDETP010000015.1, from coordinate 7,644 downwards.
TAATGACGCCTTTTTTAATATTACGAACCCATCCTTAAATATAAGTCCCTTTTTCCTGGTGTTAGATGAATTTAACTTTACTGCAATTGCTAGGGAAATTTCATAACAGCTTTTTTGTGGCAGGAAACATCGACTTACTAAATCAGCAAAAAAACTATAATTTTAAGCTATTGATTATTAGTGACATCTGCAAGGTGTTTTTTAATGTTCTATACTGTGGTTAAGCGTCATTATTGTTATTGTTGAACTTGAACCGATGTTAATACAGTAAAGGAATGAGCTTTTGGTTGTGGTGTGCAAGCCCATGTCAAATGGGAAGCCTAAAACAATCCAGCTTGTTACCGCCATACAGAGGATTTGGGCTCAAGTGATTCAACCTAGTGGTAATGACGCTATTTTTAATATTACGAACCCACCCTTAAATATAAGTTCCTTTTTCCTGGTGTTAGATGAATTTAACTTTACTGCAATTGCTAGGGAAATTTCATAACAGCTTTTTTGTGGCAGGAAACATCGACTTACTAAATCAGCAAAAAAACATAATTTCAAGCCGTTGATTATTAGTGAGATCTGCAAGGTGTTTTTTAATGTTCTATACTGTGGTTAAGCGTCATTATTGTTATTGTTGAACTTGAACCGATGTTGATACAGTAAAGGAATGAGCTTTTGGTTGTGGTGTGCAAGCCCATGTCAAATGGGAAGCCTAAAACAATCCAGCTTGTTACCGCCATACAGAGGATTTGGGCTCAAGTGATTCAACCTAGTGGTAATGACGCTATTTTTTTCTTTATCATTTTACTTTGTGCGTGTTGTTTTCTGTGGTTGTTATCGGCTTTACCGATAAAAGCAGCAGGCCACCGATAATTAATAAAACCATCACAGTGCTCATGCCCCAGCGTTGGCTGTTCATTAGCGCGGTTACGAAACTTACTAGCCAGGGGCCAACAAAAGCCGTTGCTTTGCCTGAGAAGGCATATAGGCCAAATAATTCTGTGCGAATGGCTTCAGGAGATAGGTGTACCATCATTGAACGGCTGGCTGCTTGTAAGGGGCCGACAGCAATACTCAATAATAAGCCAAAGGCCCAGAAATATTTAACTTGGTGAACGAGTAAAATAGCAATGCCGCCCGTAAGTAAAATAACAATAGAAATTAAGATGGTCGGCTTAGAGCCTATCCAGTCATCGAACCAGGCAAATGCAATCGCGCCGATACCGGCAGCAAGATTAGAGGCGATACCAAATAATAAAACATCATTAATGGGCATGCCAAAAGTACCTGCGGCATAAATGCCACCAAAAGCGAATAAGGTATTAAGACCATCAATATAAAAAATACGGGCGACTAAAAATTTAAAAATTTCACGGTGTTTACCAAGAGTCTTTAATAACGTAAATAAAGATTTCAAGCCTTTGGTTGTGGCAGCAGACAAGCTAAGGTTTGTGCGGGGCTTGTCGGGTGTATAAATGAAAAGCGGCCAAGCAAAAGCGGCAAACCAGACTGCAATAAACGGCCCGCATAAGCGCACACCAAGTGCGCTGGTGTTACTAGGAATAATGTGTAAGTGATTTTCAATAAAAATAAATAAAGCAATGGCAAGACCAGTCAAGCCGCCAAAGTAACCCGCGCCCCAACTCCAACCAGATAGTCGGCCAATGTATTTTTTTGGCACCAGATCACCTAGCATCGCGTTATAAAAAACATTACCCAGTTCAACGCAGGTGGTGCTAATCACAACAGCCAGTAGCGTGATGAAGGTTGCAGAGACGTGAGGTTTGGCAAACCAAAGTAGTCCGCAAGAAAGTATGGCGGCAATGGTTAGTATGCCAAGCCAGGGTTTGCGGGAGCCCGCGTAATCGGCAATGGAGCCCAAGATCGGTCCTAAAATTGCAACAAAAAAGCTAGCAAGACCAATTGCCTTGCCCCATTGGCTCATGCCAACAATAGGGTTGGGTGCAATGTTTTTAGCAAAATACGTGGAAAACACAAAAGTTGTGACAATAACGGGGAAAACAGAATTAGCCCAGTCATATAGGCACCAAGCAATAAGCCCCTTTTTATTTTCAAGCGCAGCAGAATTTTTTTTCATGATGAGTAATTTATAGCATATTCAATGGCTTATGTGCTAGTATTATTTTTCTCAACGTAACTGAATGAAAAGGATTTTATGCGGCGCGTTTTTTCAGCGGCTTGTTTTGTTTTATTATTAATTTTTAATGCAGCACAGGCCAAGTCATGGAATAGTCCTCACGTGGTTGCAGCCAGTGACAATGTGTTGCACACCGCGTTTGCAGAGTCGCCAAAAACACTGGATCCAGCAAAGGCCTATTCGTCTAATGAAATTCAATTTTTAGCACAAATCTATGAGCCAATAGTGCAATACCATTATCTTAAGCGACCCTTTAAGCTGGAGCCATTAACAGCTGTGCAAATGCCAAAGGTTGAATATTTTGATAAAAATAATAAATTATTACCGAAAACAACGGATCCTAAAAAGGTCGATTACACCTTATATACAGTGCAAATTAAGCCTGACATTTATTATCAGCCTCACCCCGCTTTTGCTAAAAATGCACAAGGTGAGCGAGTTTATCAAAAGATAAATGCTAAAACGCTGGAAAATATTCATCAAATATCCGACTTTACACAAACAGGTACTAGGCAGTTAACGGCTAATGATTATGTGTATGAAATTAAACGCTTAGCCAGCCCTAAGGTAAACTCCCCTATTTTAAGCGTGATGGCAAATCATATTGTTGGACTTAAAGCGTATGCCAAAAAATTAGAAGCCATTTATCAAGATCCGAAAAATAAAAAATTAGCCAATAGCTTTTTTGACTTGCGTCAGTATCCGTTGACAGGTGCAAAAGTGATAGATCCATTTCATTATCAAATAAAAGTCAAGGGCGTTGACCCACAATTTATTTATTGGTTGGCCATGACTTTTTTTTCGCCCATTCCATGGGAGGCCGATGATTTTTATTCGCAGCCTGGGATGAAGCAGAAGAATCTAAGTTTTGATTGGTATCCAGTTGGCACCGGGCCATATCAATTAATAGAAAATAATCCCAACAAGCAAATGGTGCTCGAGAAAAACCCAAATTTTCATCAAGAGTTTTATCCTGGTGAGGGTGAGCAAAAAGATGAGTCCGTTGGACTTTTGCTTGATAAAGGCAGGTCGTTACCTTTTATTAATAAAGTAATTTATAGCCTAGATAAAGAAAGTATTCCGCGTTGGAATAAATTTTTGCAGGGTTATTATGATCGCTCAGGGATTGGCGCAGACAGTTTCGATCAAGCTATTCAGCTAGATGATCAAGGGCGACCACAGCTAACAGAGGAGATGAAGCAGCAAGGGATTCAGTTACAAGCTGCAGTTATTCCTAGTACTTTTTATGTGGGTTTTAATATGCTTGACCCGGTTGTTGGTGGCGAAGGTGAGCGTGCACGATTGTTGCGACAGGCCATTAGTATTGCTATAAATTATGAAGAATTTATTGCAATTTTCATGAATGGCCGAGGTGTTGCGGCACATGGCCCCATCCCGCCAGGGATTGCAGGATACCGATCAGCTGAGAATGCTAACAAATACACGCACCAACAACAAAATGATAAGGCAAAAAGAAAATCCATTGCAGAGGCAAAAAACATATTAACAAAGGCGGGCTATAAAAATGGCATTGATCCTAAAACACAAAAGCCATTAATTCTGCATTATGATGTTGCATCCACAGGAAGTCCGGACGATCAGGCGCAGTTTGCTTGGTTTCGCAAGCAGTTTGCTAAGCTAGGAATACAATTAGACATTCGCTCAACATTGTATAATCGATTTCAAGAAAAAGTAAGAAATGGTGGAGTGCAATTATTTTCATGGGGATGGCTGGCTGACTACCCTGACCCGGAGAATTTTTTATTTTTATTGTATGGTCCAAATGGCAAAAAAAACCATGGCGGCGAGAACGCAGGTAATTATCAAAACCCCAAATTCGACAGATTATTTGAAAAAATAAAAATACTAGAAGACGGACCCGATAGAAAAAAATTAATTGACCAGGCCATTGCAATTGTACAGCACGACAACCCATGGGTTTGGGGGATGCATTCGGTGAGCTTCACGCTATCTCACCAGTGGAATGGCCCGACAAAAATACATACTATGGCAAACAACACATTAAAATATCAGCGACTAAACACCAAGCTGCGTGATGAAAAGCAATCGCTTTGGAATAAGCCAAATACTTGGCCGCTTTGGATTTTATTGGTAAGCCTAATTATTTTGTGTCTCCCATTGTTGTTTGCTTATTATCGTCGTGAAAACAAACCGCGAATAAAGCGTTTAAATAAAAAAGGATTATAATGTTTAGTTATTTGTTAAGGCGGTTTTTATATGCCATCCCTATTTTGTTTTGTGTTAATGTGATCACCTTCTTGTTGTTTTTTTCAGTGAACTCCCCGGATGATATGGCTAGGATGCAGTTGGGGCAAAAACACATTACTCAACAAGTGGTGGATCGTTGGAAAGCCAGCCATGGTTATGACAAGCCATTATTTATTAATCATAATAAAACAGGTGTTAATCAGCTGACAGACACATTGTTTTATACTAAATCCATTAGTTTGTTGCGTTTTGATTTTGGCCAGTCAGACCGTGGCCGGCAAATAGGGCAAGATATAAAAACGCGAATGTGGCCAAGCTTAGCATTGGCTATCCCCTCTCTCATCGTTGGTATGATTGTTAACATTAGTGTTGCCTTGCTATTTGTGCTGTTTAGGGCAACAAGATTGGATACGATAGGGGTGGTTATTTGTGTCATGATGATGTCAGTTTCCGGATTGTTTTATATTATTTTGGGCCAGTTTCTTTTTGCAAAGGTATTAAAGTGGGTGCCATTGTCGGGCTATCAAAATGGCTTGCAGGCAATATCTTTTTTAATTTTGCCCATTGGCATTGGTGTTATTAGTGGTATTGGTGCAGGAATACGTTGGTATAGAACCATATTTTTAGAAGAAATGCCAAAAGACTATGTTCGCACAGCGCGAGCCAAAGGATTGTCAGAAAGACGAGTTTTGTTTACGCATGTTTTAAAAAATGGATTAATTCCAATTTTAACAGGCGTGGTAGTCATTATTCCCAGCTTATTTTTAGGCAGTTTAATTATGGAATCTTTTTTTGGTATACCGGGGTTGGGGAGTTATACCATTGATGCAATTCATCAACAAGATTTTAGTATTGTAAGGGTGATGGTGTTTTTGGGAACCTTGCTTTATATCATCGGCCTTATTCTAACTGACTTTTCTTATGTTTGGGCAGACCCGAGAATTCGATTAAAAGGGAGGTCGGCATGAGTCAGTGGGTTATTTTGTGGAGCGACGGCCTGTTTTTTGTTTTACTATTTGTTTTATTTTTAAGTATTTTTTTGTTGAGAAAGCAGCCGCAGTTTCGGCAATCAGCGCGAGCAATTTTGTCTCGACCAGTAGGCATGGTGACCTTAATTATTTTAATTTTTTATGTGGCGGTTACTTTTCTTGATTCGGTTCATTATCGAGTAGACAGCTCTGAGTCACAACAAATATTAGGCGTGAGTAGTTTATTAGATAAAGCTTTTGGTGATTTGTCACAAGCAACAGAAAAAAGTTATTCCGCCCCTTTTTCAATTCATTCTTATTCGAAAAGTATGACTATAAATGATAAAGGTCAGGAAGAAAGAGGTTATGCTCGCCTTAATTATGGTGGTCACGCCTTGCAAAGTCCCCAACAAAAATCGTTTGATATTATTAAGCGCATAGCTTGGGGTTTTTTATTGGGCGCATTGACGGCAATAATTTTTATTGCTTTTTGGCTGGCTATTTTGTCAAGAACGCATAGAAAATCTTATGGTAAAATTATTCGGCAAGTTTTTGAAAATAAAACCACTCTGGCCTGGCGTGCAGGAATGATAAGTTTTTTTCTCGCGATGGTCGTTATTGCTGTGTTGGTGAGCTTAGCCAGCGGTTATCATATTTTAGGGACCGATAAAGTTGGCCAAGATGTTTTTTATCAAAGCATCAAAAGTATTAGAACGGGCGTGTTGATTGGCACATTAACAACCTTGTGTATGCTCCCCTTTGCATTGGTGTTGGGTTTGTTAGCCGGGTATTTTTCTGGTTGGGTCGATGATATTATTCAATTTGTTTATACCACGCTAAGCTCAATTCCAGGAGTTTTGTTGATTGCAGCGAGTATTTTAGCACTGCAAGTTTTCGTGGCGAATCACACTAACTTTTTCCCAAGTTTATTGGCTCGAGCTGACGCGAGGTTGTTGGCGTTGTGTGTTATTTTGGGTATTACTAGTTGGACAACCTTGTGTCGGTTGTTGCGAGGTGAAACATTGAAGTTGCACCAACAAGAGTTCATTCAGGCAGCACGCTGTCAGGGTGTTAGTCACTTTAAAATATTATCCCGACATATTTTGCCAAACGTATTACATATTATTATTATTACGTTGGTTTTAGATTTTAGTGGTTTGGTTCTTGCCGAGGCGGTTCTTTCTTATGTGGGCGTTGGTGTTGATCCCACTACAATGAGTTGGGGGAACATGATTAATAGCGCGAGACTTGAGTTTGCTCGCGAGCCAATTGTGTGGTGGCCATTAGTGGCTGCGTTTATCTGGATGTTTATTTTGGTTTTATCTGCAAATTTGTTTGCTGATATTACTCGCGATGCATTTGACCCTAGATTAAGGAATAGTGATCGATGAACGAAAATAATAAATCTTTATTAGAAATAACTGATTTATCGGTTTATTTTCCAATTGAAAATAAACAAGGCCAGGTGCTAGATAATGTTAGCTTATGTATTAATTCACAAGAATGTGTTGCGGTGGTTGGAGAGTCAGGTAGCGGCAAGTCATTAACGGCATTGTCAATTATGCAGCTTTTGCCGGAAAGTGCGCGTGTAGCAGAAGAAAGTCGAATTGTTTTTAATGGCCAAGATTTATTAAACCACAGTGAAAAAAACATGCGCGATATTCGAGGTCGAGAAATAGCCATTGTTTTTCAGGATGCGATGTCGGCTTTTAATCCGGTGATGACCATTGGCGAGCAAATGCGTGAGAGTGCACAATGTTATCGGTTGCCAGCAAATAAAAAGTCCAAGCAGGCAATGCTTGATTTATTGGCTGAGGTTGGAATTAAAGAGCTTGAGCGTTGTTATAAAAGCTACCCACATCAGTTATCGGGCGGTCAGCGCCAGCGAGCAATGATTGCTATGGCCCTTATTGGCCAGCCGTCATTATTAATTGCTGATGAGCCAACCACATCATTAGACGTCACATTGCAAGCCATGATTATGACTTTGTTACAACAGTTGCAGCAAAGCAGAAAAATGGCTATTTTATTTATTAGTCATGATTTGTCAATTGTGAAACAAATGGCAAATAAAGTGGTGTTGATGCAGCAAGGTAAAGTAATAGAGATAACGGACAAGAATTGTTTTTTTCAAAACCCGCAAAGTGATTATGGCAAAAGATTGTTGATGGCCACACCAACGTTGAAAGCAACGAAAGCTCAAAACGATAAAAAATCTAGCGTGATTTTAAGCATTGATCGTGCATCTGTTGTTTATGGTAATAATAAATCATGGTTTAAAAAAGATGTTTCTCTTAA